>JAUXDC010000112.1 GCA_030618605.1 Holophagae bacterium
CAGGTCTTTCACGTCGTTCAGATGCGACCGCTGGTCGTGGAGTCCTTTCACGATGACGTACACCTGAGTGCCGATGACGTCGGGCGGGCTGTCGTGCAAACCAAGGTAGCCCTTGGTCACGGCCGCAGGGAGAGCCTGGCTGATGTGATCTTCGTTGACCCTCAAGCCTTTGACCGTGGAACGACGGCCGAGGCGGTGACCATCGTCGAACAGATCAACCGCCGCCTGAGAGACGAGGGGCGCCATTGTCTGCTGATCGGTCCGGGACGCTGGGGTTCCCGAGACCCGTGGTTGGGTATTGGAGTGACCTGGCCGCAGATTTCGACGGCTCGCGCGATAGTTGAGACGGACTTCGTCGATCTGCAGGTCGAGCCGTCCTTCGGGTCGCACTTCTTCCACAACCTGACCTGCTTCGGCGTGGCATTTTTCGCCGTCCACCAAACGGAGAAGGAGGGTTCGATCCGCTGGTCATGGTTCCGGGAGCAGCCGGCATTGGCTGAAGAACTCGGCGGCGCGATCCGGCATCTCAGGTTTGAACAGCCTCTCGAGGTTCTGGTCGATGGCGAGAGTGGCACCGGCGTGATTTTGCCTCCGGGTGACGCCCACCGATGAGTCCCGCAATACCAGATTCTGTTTGACGTTGAACAAACTAGCCTGTAAACTAGTTTTTATGAACGAGCAAGAGATCGGTATCTTCGAAACCAAGACTCACCTGTCGGAGATTGTGCAGCGCGTCATGCGGGGCGAGCGAATCTTTATCACGCGGCGAGGTCGCCGAGTCGCCGAGTTGCGACCAGTCGAGCCTGAACGGCTGATACTTGCTCAAGGACAGGCGATGAACCCAGACTACTTCATGGCACCGGATTTCGATGACAGTCTCGATGATATGGCCGAGTACTCGTGAAACGGGTCCTGCTCGATACCCACGCATTTCTTTGGTTTGTGTTTGACGATCAACGCCTTTCCAAGAGTGCTCAGGCCGTAATCCTTGACCCCAAGGTCGAAAAGATCCTCAGCATCGGGAGTCTGTGGGAAATCGTTATCAAGACCCAACTCGAGAAGCTGCGGCTGGGGATGAGTATCGAGGATTTTGTGGAAGACCACATCGTAGGGCGAATACTGACTCTTCTTCCAATTGAGCCACCTCAGTTGTTGACCTACTTCGAGCTTCCGCTGCACCACCGTGACCCGTTCGATCGGCTACTGGTGGCCCAGGCATTGACGCTGGATCTCCCGATTGTTACCGGTGATCTCAAGTTCAAGGCCTACGGCGTAAATATCGTTTGGGGTTAACATCCTTAGTGTTATTGTGGGGCCGAGGTCCGCTGACTTTTTGAGAAGTTTTCTCTTTTACAATTTTCTGAAGGTCTCGAAGAGGTTTTCCAAGAAATTGCAGTTGACAATTGTGAAAAAAGGCACGAGACTCCTGGGATGTTTGATGGAATCATCCTGAGAACTTCGATTCACCGAGGATTTTTTCTCCACTCAAGCGGGGAATTTCTCCTCAATCACTTCCTGGTCGATGACGACTCGGGAGCCAACAACTGTGTGGAGGAATGAAGATGACAACCGGGAAACTTTTTGCTGAAAAATTTATGCGCAATGTCATTGCCAAGAACGCGGCCGAGACGGAATTTCACCAGGCCGTCGAGGAAGTCGTCGAGAGCCTGATTCCGGTCCTCGAACGTCACCCGAAATACCTCGACCAGAAGATTCTGGAACGCATCGTCGAGCCGGAGAGAGTGATTCTCTTCCGCGTGCCCTGGATGGACGATCGTGGCGAAGTCCAGGTCAACAAGGGATTCCGCGTGGAGTTCAACTCGGCGATCGGCCCCTACAAGGGTGGTTTGCGCTTTCACCCGACGGTCAACCTCGGCATCCTCAAATTTCTCGGATTCGAGCAGGTCTTCAAGAACGCACTGACGACGTTACCCATGGGCGGCGGTAAGGGCGGTTCAGACTTTGATCCCAAGGGCAAGTCCGACACTGAGGTGATGCGGTTCTGTCAGAGCTTCATGAGTGAACTCTCCCGGCACATCGGTCCCAATACCGACGTTCCGGCCGGTGACATCGGCGTCGGCGGCCGAGAGATCGGCTACCTCTTCGGTCAATACAAGCGCCTGCGCAATGCCTTCGAGGGCGTTCTAACGGGCAAGGGTCTCAACTGGGGCGGCAGCCTGATCCGTCCGGAAGCCACCGGCTACGGCGCGGTGTACTTTGCCCAGGAGATGCTGGCAACTCGTGGTGACGGTTTCGACGGCAAGCGCGTTTCGATCTCCGGGTCGGGCAACGTTGCACAGTACGCCTCCGAGAAGTGCCTTGAGTTGGGTGCCAAGGTTGTGACCTTCTCGGATTCCTCGGGCTACATCGCCATTGACGATGGCCTGACCAAGGAAATGTGGGACGAGTTGATGGACCTCAAAAACGTCCGTCGTGGCCGGGTTCGCGAGATGGCCGACAAATTCTCCGGCATCCAGTACCACGAAGGCGGCAGCATCTGGAATGTACCCTGCGACATCGCCATGCCGTGCGCGACCCAGAACGAGGTCAACGGCGACGAGGCCAGGGAATTGGTCAAGAACGGCTGCTTCTGTATCTCCGAGGGCGCCAACATGCCGTCGACTCCGGAAGCGATCGAGGTCTACATGGCCAACAAGGTTCTCTACGGTCTGGGCAAGGCAGCCAACGCCGGCGGCGTCGCGGTCTCCGGTCTGGAAATGTCCCAGAACAGCCTGCGCCTCAGCTGGACTCGTGAGGAAGTGGACCAGCGCCTTCATGGCATCATGAAGAGCATCCACACTGCCTGCGTCGAGACCGCCGCCGAGTTCGGCGATCCGGGCAACTACATCATGGGCGCCAACATCGCCGGCTTCCGCAAAGTCGCCGATTCCATGATCGATCAGGGTCTCGTTTAAGAAAAAATTGAACTCCAATCAAAACGGCGGCCTTCGGGCCGCCGTTTTGACGTATGATCGACATGATCGACCGGGAGGATTGTTGCGTGAGTCAAGCCGTTTTTAACCCGTTTGCCGCAGCCCAGGGTCAATTCGACCGAATCGCTGATCTGATGGGTCTGGATCAGTCCGCCCGGGCCCTTCTTCGGAGGCCGATCCACGAACATCATTTTGCCATCCCGATCCGTATGGATGATCGGCGGGTTCGCATCTTCGACGGCTACCGGGTTGTACACAACGACGCTCGGGGCCCGGCGTGGGGCGGTGTGCGCTTTCACCCCCAAGAGACGCCGGATACCTTGCGGGCCCTGGCGATGTGGATGACCTGGAAGACGGCGATCGTCAATATTCCGCTGGGCGGCAGCATGGGGGGCGTCGTGTGCGACCCCCACGATCTTTCGCGCTGGGAACAAGAAGCCCTGTGCCGCGCGTGGGTGCGCCGACTGGCGCGGGATCTCGGTCCTGAGCGGGATGTCGTCGCCCCCGACATCATGACGCACGGGCGCCACATGATCTGGATGCTGGATGAATTCGAGGCGGTCCATGGAGGTCATCGTCCCGGCGCCATCACCGGGAAGCCGGTCTACGCCGGTGGTTCGCAGGGACGGGCCGAGGCGGCCGGCTATGGGTTGGTCTACACCCTCCGGGAGGCGCTCAAGGAACTCAGTCTGGCGCCGGATCGAGCCGTGGCCTCGGTTCAGGGTTTCGGCGCAGTCGGCCGACACGCCATCGATCTCCTGATCCGTATCGGTGGCACGGTCCGCAGCGTGGCCTGTTTGGACCGAAATTCCCATGCGCCGGCAACGCTTGTTCGGCAGGAGGGCGTTGATCTTGAGGAACTGCGGACCTTTGCTGATCCGTTCGGCAGTGTTGACTGCGAAAAGGCTCGGAGTGCGGGATACGAGATCAAGGACGGCGATGCGTGGCTGGCCGAACCGGTGGATATTCTGATTCCTGCGGCACTGGAAAATCAGATCACCGACCTCAACGTCCAGGCCGTGGCGCCTTCGGTCAAACTGATCGTGGAGGGCGCCAACGGCCCAACCTCCGAAACGGCGGAGGCCACTCTTCAGGCCCGAGGCATTACGGTTATTCCCGATTTACTGGCCAATGCGGGCGGGGTGCTTTGCTCCTATTTCGAGCAGATTCAGGCGGCCTCCAATCACTACTGGACCTTGGCCGAGGTGATGTCCCGGCTCGACCACCAACTGACGTCGGCCTTTTTCGAGGTCGGCGAGTTGTCACGAACCAAGGGACTGACCTTGAGGGATGCCGCCCTGGTCCTGGGTATCGACCGGGTGGTTTCGGTGTCGACCGACAGAGGCTGGGTGTGAAGGAGGTCCCGTTCTTCAGTCGGTCCGAGGGCCCGGGCCGGCCCGCCGTGACCCGCATCGGGGGCGGCAGCTTGGGCGGCAAGGCGGCGGGGCTTCACCTGATCCAGGAAGAGATCATCCCTCTGATCGACGCCGATGTGACTCTGGGATTCTCGATCAGCGTTCCTCCGATGGTCGTCCTGGGAACCGATGTCTTCGATCAGTTCATGGAAGACAACGGTCTGTGGACCCTCATTACATCAGAGCCTCCGGACGACCGTGTGGCCTTGGCCTTTCAGCGGGGTGAGATGCCTGTTGAATATGTCGGCGATTTGTGGGCGCTGGTCGAGGGCATGACAACGCCGTTGGCGATACGTTCATCCAGCCGATTGGAGGACGATCTCGACCATCCCTTCGCCGGGGTCTACGCCACCAAGATGGTTCCCAATAACGCCTTTTCTGCCGATCAGCGGTTTTGCTTGTTGCTGGAGGCGATCAAATTCGTCTGGGCCTCGACCTTTTTCGCCTCGGCGCGGTCTGCGGTTGCCGCGGCCGGCAAGGCGCCTCAGGATGAAAAGATGGCGGTCATTCTGCAGGAGGTCATGGGACAGAAGGTGGGAAACCGGTTCTACCCGTGTGTCTCCGGCGTCGGCAGGACCTATAATTTCTATCCATCCGGGGCCGCCAAGGCGTGCGAGGGTGTCGTCAACCTGGCCCTCGGTCTGGGGCGAACGATCGTCGATGGTGGCCTGAGCTGGGGTTTTTCGCCGGCCTTGCCCAAGGCGCCTCCGCCTTTCAACTCGGTCGGTGAGTTGCTCAAAAATACCCAGATTCGTTTTTGGGCCGTCAATATGGGCCCCGCGGAAGTTCCGGATCCCCTGCGGGAAACCGAATATTTGATCGAAACGGGGCTGGCCGAGGCCGAGGCCGATGGCGCCCTCCGGCTGCTTGTCTCGACCTATGATGCCGGATCGGACCGGCTTGACCCCGGCCTGGGCCGGCAGGGACCGAGGGCACTGACCTTTGCACCGCTGGTGGCCTCTCGAATGATCCCCTTTTCTGATCTAATGCGACAGATGTTGGATGCCTCCCGCAAAGTCCTCGACCAGGATGTCGAAATCGAATTTGCCGTCAGTCTTGACAGACAGCACGGCCTGCCCGCAGATGTGGGATTCCTTCAGGTTCGGCCTATGCGGGTCGTCACCGAAGGCATCGAGGTTGACGAAACCGTCCTGGATGACCCGGGGGTGGTGATCTCCTCGACTCACGTGCTGGGCAATGGGGTCGAGGACGGTATCCGGGATGTCGTCTTCATCGACCCGGATCTTTTCGATCCAGAGACGACGTTCGAAGTTGCCGCAGAGCTTGAAGAAATCAACCGCCGCCTGGTCGCCCAGGATCGTCCATACATCCTGATCGGGTTCGGACGGTGGGGGACGTCGGATGCCCGCCAGGGTATTCCGGTGACCTGGGGCCAGATTTCCGGCGCCAAGGTCATCGTCGAGGCCACGCTCCCGGAGGTCAACACCGACCTCAGTCAGGGTTCACACTTCTTTCACAACGTGCTGGGCTTCCGGATTCTCTACTTGTCGGTCGAACACGACGGCCCTCGGCCGATCGACTGGGCGTGGTTACGCAGCTGCCCCCGTGTGCCGGGAACCGAAAGAGTGATTCACGCGCGCACCGATCACCCATTGGAAGTCCGGGTCGACGGCCGAAATATGAGGGGAGTTATTCTTCGATGACAGATCCTGACCGTCCCGTTGAGAGATTGCTCAAATCGCTCCAGGAACGAGCCAAGGAACTCAATTGCCTCTACGAGGTTGAACAGGCCCTGAGTCGGCCGGACGTTCCCTTGGAACAGGCGTTTTCAAAAGTGGTCGAAGCGATCCCCCCGGGTTGGCAGTACCCCGATGTCTGTGCGGCGCGAATCGAATATGCGGGTGGGTCCTTTGCATCGGCCGATTTCAGGAACACCGAGTGGGAACTGTGTGCCGATATCACGGTCCAGGATGAGGCCGTTGGGCGTATCAGGGTCTGTTATCTCGAAGAGCGACCCCGAGAAGATTCGGGACCGTTTCTGAGGGAAGAAGAGCGTTTGGTATCGACGATTGCCGAGCGGTTGGGGCACTCCATCCTCTACCACCAACTCCACGCGATGCGCCGACAGTGGGAGGACGCCGGCCGGAAGGCCGTGAACGAAACGGAGGCGGCATGGCGAGAACCGATGCGTCTGCTTCGTCGAACCGATCGAACGCTCTACCTGCGGATCGCCAGAAAAATGGTCAATCACCTGGGCTGGATGGGCCTTGAGGGGGCGCATGACCTCTTGCAGACCAGCACACACGAGATCGAACAGGAGATCGATGACGGCGCCGACAGTAATGTTCCCGTGCCGGTCAGGCCGAGAGATGACAGTCCCCTGCTGTCGGGGAGTCCATTCGAATTGGCGGCAACGAATCTTCCGGATGAGGAGATCCTCGAGTTGATCCAGCGCTGGATTGTGGAAGAAAATGCCGCGTTCTTTCCCAAGCTGCTCAACAACCCCCATGCAACGGTTTCCGAGTTGTCCGAAGGTCTGCGACGTTTCCATCACCTGATGGCCGACGGCGCCGAGTTATCGGAGGCGACGCTCGATGATCTCCGGGTGACGTTGGTTCGGCGTTTCTTGACGACGCAACTGTCCTTCCTCCGCATCGCGAAGAATGTCGTCAACCCCTGTGACTTCGTTGATTTGCTGGACCAGGTCATTCTTGAGGGTTCGAGTCACAGCCGCCTCGGAGGCAAGACCGCCGGCCTGTTTCTGGCGGAAAAAGCCCTCCGTCGCAAGGCTGAGGCAGATCCGGACCTCGGGCGGTTCAAGGTGCCGAAGAGCCGGTACCTGCCGGCGGAGTGGATCTACGACTTTATCGAGCACAACGATCTGGAGGAGGTTCTGCAGCAGAAATACCGGGACATCGGTCAGATCCGGCACGAGTACCCCAATATCATCCAGCTCTTCAAGAATTCCCGGTTCCCGCCGGCCATGGTCAGTGGGTTGTCGATGGCGTTGGACGAACTGGGTGACGGGCCGATCATCGTTCGGTCCTCCAGCCGGCTCGAAGACCGTCTGGGCAGCGCGTTCTCGGGGAAATACAAGAGTCTCTTCCTGGCCAACCAGGGGACCAAGAGGCAGCGTCTGGAGGCATTGCTGGATGCCGTTGCCGAAGTCTATGCCTCGGTATTCGGTCCGGATCCCATCACCTACCGGGCGGAGAGGGGCCTTTTGGATTTTGACGAGGAGATGGGCATCCTGATCAACGAGGTCGTCGGACGGCGGGTGGGGGACTATTTTCTGCCGGCCTTTGCCGGTGTGGCATTCAGTTACAACGAGTTCCGCTGGTCGGCGAGAATCGAACGAGAGGACGGTCTGATCCGCCTGGTCCCAGGTCTGGGCACTCGAGCGGTCGACCGCATTCCCGACGACTACCCCGTCCTGGCGGTTCCGAAGAAACCCCACCTCAGGGTCAATACGACTCTGGATGAGGTCATTCGCTATTCGCCGGCCAAGATTGATGTGATCAACGTTCAGAAGGGCACATTCGAGAGCCTTGATATCAAGGAGTTTCTGCTCCAGGTTGGGGCAGAATACCCGGGCTTTTCCGACGTTTTTTCGGTTGTCTCCGAGGGCATCCTCAGCCGGCCGGTCGCCATGCTGTGCAATCCCGCCAAAGATACGCTGGTTGCGGATTTCGGTGGAGTTTTTGAGAACTCACGATTGATCCAACGGCTCTCCAAGGTCCTGACCACTTTGGAGGAGGCCTTCGAGTCGCCGATCGACATTGAATTCGCCGTTGACGGCCAGGATTTGTATCTCCTCCAGTGCCGGCCGCAAAGTTCGGCCGACGATGAGGCGCCTGCGCCCATTCCTGCAGACTTGCCGGCGGAGGACATTCTTTTCTCGGCCGATCGTTACGTCTCAAATGGTGTTGTCCCCGACATCACACACGTGGTCTTTATTGATCCAGAGGGCTACCGCCTGTTGGAGAGCAAAAACCAATTATTGATGGTCGGTCGCGTCGTTGGGGAACTCAACAAGATCTTGCCGAAACGGCAGTTCATTTTGATGGGACCGGGTCGATGGGGTAGCAGAGGTGACCTCAAGCTGGGTGTGAGGATCACCTATGCCGACATCAACAACACGGCTGTCTTGATCGAAATGGCCCACAAGGTGGGTTCGTATGTTCCGGATTTGAGCTTCGGAACCCATTTCTTTCAGGATCTGGTTGAGGCGAAGATTCGCTATCTGCCCCTCTATCCCGACGAGGTGGAGGGCGGACTCGACCGGCGCTTCTTCATGGCGTGTCCCAATCTGCTGGCCGAGATGACGCCGGAATTCGCGGCACTGGCCGATGTCATCAAGGTGATTGAGGTGCCCGCGGTCACCCGTGGTCGGGTTCTGAGGGTGTTGATGAATGCCGACCTCGACCGGGCGGTCGGTGTGCTGGTCGATCCTGAGGCGCCGGCCTTTGACGGTTTGGCCCTTCCGTCACCGGCGACAGGTGGTCAGGCCCAGGGCTATTGGCAGTGGCGCCTGCGCATGGCCGAGCGTCTGGCTGCGGAAATGGACGGGGAAAGATTTGGGGTTGTGGCCCTCTATCTGATCGGTTCGACCAAGAACGCCAACGCCGGGCCCAGTTCCGACATCGATCTGGTGATTCACTTCCAGGGTGACGACGCTCAGCGCCGCGACCTCTTGGGCTGGCTGGACGGATGGAGCCTCTGCCTCGGTGAGATCAACTACTTGAGGACGGGCTACACCACCGGTGGGCTGTTGGACATCCACCTGATCACCGACGAAGACCTCGAAAAACGAACGCCCTTTGCTGCCAAGATAGGCGCCGTCACCGACCCGGCCCGGAGGTTGACGATGGGTTCGGGTGGTGGGGATGCGGTTGAGCGATGATCCGTAACCTGTCGGCTCGATTACAGACGCTCTTTGTTCTCATCGGCCTGGTCATCCTCTTTGGAATCGCATCCCCCCACTTCTTGGGTGCCGACAACTTGCTCAACGTCATGCAGCAATCGGCGATCAACGCGATTCTCGGCATCGGATTGACCTTTGTGATTATTTCCGGTGGCATCGATCTGTCGGTGGGGTCCATTCTGGCCCTGTGCTCGTTGGTGGTGGCCGACTTGTTGGTGGCGGGACATTCAACGGTGGTGGCCATCGCCGGAGGACTGCTGGTTGGGCTGCTGTGCGGCCTCCTCAACGGTCTGATCACCACCCTCGGGCGCATCCCCCCGTTCATCACTACCTTGGGAATGATGCTGATCGCACGCTCGGCGGCCAAGATCTACTCCGGCTCGAAGCCGATCAGCGGCTTGCCCGAGTCCTTCCGATCCCTGTCGGGCAGTGTGGCGGGTGTGCCCGTCATGGTCCTGGTGGTGGGTGTGCTCTACGTACTCGCCCATATCGTTTTGACCCGTACGAAGCTCGGCCGCTACAGCTACGCCATTGGCGGAAACGAGGAGGCGGCGTGGCTTTCCGGGGTCCCTGTGGCACGCTACAAGGTGGCCATTTATGCATTGGCCGGCTTGATGGCCGGGGTCGCGGCGGTATTGATGACCTCCAGGTTGAACGCAGCTTCACCGCTCTCCGGAGAGATGTACGAGCTCTATGCGATCGCTGCCGCTGTCATTGGCGGGGTCAGCCTGATGGGTGGCGAGGGCAGGGTTCTGGGCACCCTGATCGGCGCCCTGATCATGGGCACCTTGCGCAACGGCCTCAACGCGCTCAACGTGCCGTCCGCCCTCGAGGGCATGGTCGTTGGCGGCGTGCTGGTCATTGCCGTGGTGCTGGACCGCGCGCGTCATCGAAAAGCGGACGCAAAACCGGCAGAGGGATTCAAGCGCTACCGAAAGATCGTGTATGTGGGATTGTGTGCGGCCCTGGCGATTGCTGCAGCCGTCAGTTTCCGGGCCGCGTCCGAGTCCCCCACCGAGAACGGAATCTTGACCATCGCCTTCGTGCCCAAGGCCCTCAACTCACCATTCTGGGCTGACATGGAGCAGGCAGCGGAACTCGAGGCCGGGAATCAGGGGGTCCGGCTGATCTCGCTCGCAGCCGAGCGTGAGACCGACGTTGAGCGTCAGTATCAGATCATAGAGAATTTGATTCAGCAGAAGGTCGACGCGATCCTGCTGGCGCCCTCCGGATCCAAGGAGCTTGTGCCGGCAATCCGCAAGGCCAACGAAGCCAGCATTCCGGTGTTCCTCCTCGATACCCGAATCGATCAGGCAGCGGCTGATTCCATTGGCGCCCGTGTCGTTACCTACATCGGTTCGGACAACTTCGAGGGCGGCGCTGTGGCCGGTCGTGCTCTTGCGACCAAAATTGGTGGTCAGGGTGAAGTGGCGATCATCGAAGGCATCTCCGGGCACGAGACCGCAGACCAGCGACGCCTCGGATTTCTGGCCGGCATCAAAAGCCACCCTGGCATCCGGGTGGTCTCGAGCCAGACCGCCAACTGGGAGCGGGCCCGCGCCTACACCGTGGCGGAGAATTTGTTGCAGGCCCACCCGGATATCGTTGCGATCTTTGCCGCCAACGACGAGATGGCGCTGGGCGCTTTGGAAGCCGTGCACGCCGCGGGCAAACTCAATGACATCAGCCTGATAGGTTTCGACGCCATTCCAGACGCTCTGACCAACATTCGATCGGGACGGTTGTTCGGGTCTGTGGCACAGTTCCCGAGCGAGATGGGTCGACTCGGTGTGCTGCATGCCGTGGCGCTCCTGCGTGACGGTGTGGAACCACCCGCGGAGATCCTCACCAAGGTGGAGATGATTGATCGGGCCAACGTCGAGAATTTTGCGATCAAGGCTGCGGATGGCGAATAGGCAACCTCTTCTCCGCATGACAGGCATCCACAAGGCCTTTCCCGGGGTGCAGGCCTTGCAAGAAGCCGAAATTGAGGTCCTTCCTGGAGAGGTCCATGTGCTTCTTGGTGAGAACGGCGCCGGCAAGTCCA
>JAUXDC010000376.1 GCA_030618605.1 Holophagae bacterium
GTATGGGCCTTCCCCCGATGAGAATCGAGATTCTCACATCAATCTCCGGAGTCAACTTCGACGATGCATACTCCAAAAGGATCTATGATCAACTCGACGGTGTTGATGTCTGCCTGATCAGCCTGGAAGACCTCAAGGTCAACAAGGCGGCGGCGGGACGTCACAAAGACCTGACCGACCTCGAGCAGTTACCCTAAAGGCGCCACGAGAACACATTACCTCTCGCAAAGAACGCCAATACGCCAAGATGAACAACCTCGCCCAAGCCCCAAAAGGCCCCGAAGGGGCCCATGCAATTTGTCCGACAAATTGCTTCGATGCCATCCTCAGCAGCTTGACACAAAAAATTATTGATCGATAATAGAAATATGCTATCGACTACAGAAAACATTGGATCGATCGTCAAGGTCTCACCGAAGTACCAACTGGTCATACCCAGGGAATTACGAGAAGAGGTTGGAGTGCAACCAGGGATGAAATTCATGATGATTCCCGTGGGTGATGGATTTCGATTGGTTCAGATCCACCCACTGAGCGCACTCCGTGGGATTGTTCCTCCGGATGAGACGCTTGCTGTTCGAGACAAGACGGACAGGATTGAAGGAGACTAACTCCATGAAGCTGTTGGATTCGTCAGTATGGATCGAACACCTTACCGAAGGTCCCAGGATCAATGCCGCGACGACCCTCTTTGACGATCCGGAGTCAATCATCGTATCGGTCATCAATATCTTTGAGGTATGCCGTTACGTCCGAAGAACAGCGGGGTCGGATGTCGAGGAATCCGTACTGGCGCACCTCCTGACGTGTGCCGTACGACCCTTGAGTGTGGAGATTACCCGTTTGGCGGTGGATCTGGCTGCTCAATACAAGCTCCATATGGCCGATTCATTGATTGCAGCTACGGCCATGGTCGAGACAGCAGACCTCTTGACGCTTGATGGTGACCTGATGGGTTTGCCCTTCGCACAACGACCGTGACGCCGGACGGTACGAGAACACATTGCTTCTCGCAAAGATCGCCAAGCACGCCAAGAGCTCAAAGAACACGAAGGGGAAAACGATGGGAAGCCGGGACGCAAAATCCGTGTGCGGCGCCGTCCTGCCTCCCAGCTTCTACCGGCCCCGAAGGGGTCCCTGCAATTTGTCCGACTAATTGCTCCTGGTAACATATTGAAGAGGGATAGACATGAAACTTGATTTGACAGCCGTTTACGTAAAGGTACCCGAAGGTTACATTGCGTTTGTGGAGGAGCTTCCCGGCGCCAACACCCAGGGCGTGACTCTCGAGGAAGCCAAGGAGAATCTCCAGGAAGCCGTGCAACTTGTGGTCGAGGCCAACCGGGAAATGCTCTCTCTTGAGTTCCAGGACGGTGAGGTCCACCGGGAACCACTTCATGTGACCGCGTGAAACGTCGGGATTTTCTCAAGCATTTGAGACGTCATGGATGTGAACAACTGAGGGAGGGTGGTCGCCACACGGTGATTGTCAACCGAGCGGCGGGAAAGGCCGCAACAGTGCCTCGACACCGTGAGCTGAACGGATTCCTGGTCAAGAAGATTTGCAAAGACCTCGAGATCCCCATGCCGTAACGCCCGCTGCCACGAGAACACATTACCTCACGCAAAGAACGCCAAGCACGCAAAGAGAACACAATTGAACCACGAAGAGCACAAAGACCACGAAGGGAAAAAACCTGGAAAGCCTGGAATCCAGGATGCGAGCCCGCAAGACGAGAGTGCGGAGCCGTCCTGCCTCCCAGCCTCCCAGCGTCCGAGCTTCTACCGGCCCCGAAAGGGGCCCATGCAATTCGTTCGACGAATTGCTCCTGATAAAATGGCTTTGAGAGGACAGAGACAATGAACTTCGATCGGATTTCACGTGACCCAACCCGGCTGGGAGGCCAACCCTGCATCCGCGACCTCAGGTTGACCGTCCGGCGGGTTCTACAGGCCATCGCCTTGTACCCGGACAGGGCGGACCTCAGGCGCGAATATCCGGAATTGGAGGATGAGGATCTGAAACAGGCCTTGGAGTTTGCGGCCGCTCGTCTTGAGGACAAGGCGATGGATTTACCCGCGGCTTCATGAAGTTACTCTTGGACCAAGGGATCCCGAGATTTTCTGCCCCAATTCTTCGGTCTCTTGGGTTTGATGCGGTTCATGCGGGTGAGTGCGGGTTGTCAACGGCCCCAGATTCCAGGATCCTTGAAGCGGGTCGTGAGCAGAATCGGATCGTTGTCACACTCGATTCCGATTTTCATACGATCATGGCTCTTTCCGACTGGGTCAGGCCTTCGGTAGTTCGGATCAGAATTGAGGGTCTGCGGGCGCCGGAGATGGCGCATCTCATCGTCGAGATCATTGACCTTTGTCGGAATGACATAGAAAAAGGCGCCCTGGTCTCGGTGGAGGACAACAGAGTGAGACTTCGCCGCCTACCGATTTCCTGATGCCCCGATCGACTCAATCGCGCCCGCTCTCCCCGTGCGGCCCCGAAGGGGCCCATGCAATTCGTCCGACGAATTGCCCCTCGCCGCACCCCAATTGCACCGTCAGCGTTTCAGTCATCACCTACCAGCACGCCCACTTCATCCGGCAGTGCCTGGACAGCGTGCTGATGCAACAAACCACCTTCCCCTTCGAGATCCTCCTGGGTGAAGACGAATCCACCGACGGAACCCGTGAGATCTGCCAGGAATACGCTCAAGAACACCCGGACATCATCCGCCTCTTCCTCCACAAAAGAGAAGACAACCTCGAAATCCACGGCCGAGCCACCGGCCGCCTCAACCTGGTCAACAACCTCCAGCAGGCCAGAGGTAAGTACATCGCCCTGCTTGATGGGGATGATTATTGGACGGATCCGACGAAACTGCAGATCCAGTTTGAAGCTCTCGAGGCGG
>JAUXDC010000132.1 GCA_030618605.1 Holophagae bacterium
CGAGATTGGTGTCAAGACGATCTTGGCGGAGAACCGGGTGCGGCTCAATCTGACCGCCTACATCTTTGAGATGAGCGACCAGCAGTTGACCGCCGTCGGCGGTGAGTTCAACACCGCGACCCTGCTCAACGCGGACAAGACTGAAGGGTACGGTCTGGAAGCCGACATCGAGTACATTCCGACGGCCAACTGGCTGATGACCTTCGGCCTGAGCTATAACCCGACCAAGATTGTCGACAAGAACCTGACGGTCGCCCCCTGCGGTGGTGGCTGCACGGTCACCGACCCGCTGGACGAGAACGGCCTGGCGTTGATCAACGGTAACCCGCTGCCGCACGCCCCTGAGTTGATTTTCAACGGCATCATCAATTTCCGTTCGGATCCGGTGGAGAAGGGATTCTTCGGCGTGCTGGACTGGGCCTACTACTCAGAGAAGAACTTCTTCCTCTACGAGTCGGAAGAATTCCAGAGCGATTCGCTCGAGTTTGGTCTGCGCTTGGGCTACGCATGGAACCAAGCCAAGTACGAAGTGGCCCTCTTCGGTCGCAATATCCTCGATGAGGAGATCGTTCGCGGCGGCATTGACTTCAACAATTTGACCGGCATGATGAACGATCCGAGGACCATCGGCATCGAGTTTGTTGGGAGGTTCTAGCCCACGCAGCCCGCTTTGCGGGCCCGAGCCTTTCGGCTCGGCTGGCCTTCGGCCAGGCGTCGGTTCCTAGCCCACGCAGCCCGCTTCACGGGCCCGAGCCTGACGGCTCGGCAAGCCTTCGGCTTGGCGTCGGTTCCTAGCTCTCAGCTGAGAGAAATCACCGAGTCCCCCTCCAAACGGAGGGGGATTTTTGTATTTGAAATAACCCTGAAAAAATTCACTCAGCCTTGCCCCCAAAGGCCTATTTGCGTTGTTGTTTTCGTGACTTTTTGTGAGAGGCTTGGCTGACGACGACCCGTCAAGTGTCAGTCGATTTTGGTTCCGGCGCCTCCGGATTGGCTTTCACCCATGCCGGAGGCGATGCGGTTGCGGCCATCGGACTTGGCTCGATAGAGACCGGTATCTGCAGCTATCAACAACTCTCGAGAATAGTCGGACGCTGTGGGAGCTGTCGCACCGACACCGCAGCTGACTTCAATCTTGGGTTTGGAGGGGCTGGGACCTTGACGATCTTTCAGACTGGCGATGGCAAACCTGAGTTGTTCGGCCACTACCAGGGCACCCTGGAGGTCCGTCCCGGGGAGGACGACGGCGAATTCGTCGCCGCCATATCTTGCGACGGAGTCCCCGCTTCGAGGCAAACCATCGGAGATCGTCGATGCGACCGTCTTGAGGCATTCATCACCCTCGGGGTGGCCGTATTTGTCGTTGAATTCCTTGAAGTGGTCGATGTCCACGAGAATCAGAGCCAGCGGCTGACCTGCTCGGATCGCTCGCCGCCACTCGGTCTCGAATATCTGGTCGAACCGCCGCCGGTTTCCGATGCCCGTTAATGGATCGGCATAGGAAAGGCCGACGAGGGTCTCGTTGGCGGCGGCCAGTTCTCTGGTCCGGGAATCGACAAGACGGGAAAGCTGCTTTTCTCGTGCCCTGAGAGCTCCGATCCTCGCTTGGTATCCAAGAACAATTGCAATAATCAGGACGAAGACCATCAGCAGGATGGCCCACCAGGTCTCCCAAGGCGCGGGTTCAACCTCGAACACAAAGTCGACGGGCCCCGAGACATTGCCGGCATAGTCGCGACCCCAAGCCCTGAAGGAGTAGGCGCCCTGGTCCAGCGTCTGGTACTCCCTCCGAGACTCCTGGGTCCAGGCCGTCGGTTGCTCATCCAGTCCGATCAATTGGGTTCGAAACCGGGTCTTGTTTTCCTTGAAGTATGACAGCAGGGCAAAGTCGAAGACGATGTGCTTGTTGCGGTGGTCCAGGGTTACGCCCTGAGAAAGATGTTCGTTCGGGGCACTGGCCTCGAAGGCCGCCAGCAAGAGCCGGTCGGCATGCCGATCCGGACGTTCAATCGAGGGTTCGAGGACCGCGGCGCCTCCAACGGTTCCGACCCAAACCCTGCCAGCCTCATCGACCAGAGCGGCCCCTTTGTTGCCCTCGTTGAGCGGGAGTCCATCCTCGGTCGTATAGGTGGTCAGCGAAAAACTTTCGGACTTGGGGGCGTTTGTGATCCCGATTTGTGTCAACCTGGCGACGCCCGAATTGGTCAGGAGGTAAATTCGACCCTCAAGGTCCCCTACGATTCCGTTGATCACGGCACTGGGAAGAGCGAGGCTGGATGTGTCGGTCAGCGTGAACAGGGGCTGATTACCGTTGTCGGCATCGAGGACGGTCACACCCCCCCCGTCCGTTCCGACCCAGATACGTCGCCGTCCCATTGCATCGACCTGTTCGAAGAGGCATTGCACGGCTGTGTTGAGGAGAGCCGGTGTGCTGTTGAAAAATTGCCACTGTCCCTGGTGAAAGGTGGCCAGACCCTCGGTCGATCCGACCCATAGTCTTGTGCTGCCGTCGGGTTCTTCGGTCTCCATGAGGGACAGGACAGAGCCGAGCGGCCGAGTGTTAATGCTGTCGATATGTGTCCATTGTCCCTTGGAAAAATGAGTCAACCCGTGGCGGGTTCCGACCCACAAAACGGCTGTCCCGTCCCCCGAACGAGGTTCCAGAACAGCTTGAACCATGTTGGACGGGAGGGCGCCGTTTTCCTTGGTAAAGAGGGTCCATGTGTCTCGGGAAAACCTCAGGAGGCCGCCGTTTCGGGTCCCGATCCACATTACGGGCCGACCGTCTGGAGTTTGGCCTTTACCGAGGCACTGGACCGCTTGTGTCGGCAGCTCGTCGGTGAAGTGGGTCCATTTTCCGGCGGCGAGGCGATAGAGGCCCTCTCCATCGGATCCCAGCCACAGCTCCTTGGATCCGTCAGAGTGTGGGGTTTCCAGGATCGCGTTGATTGGGGCAACGCGGGGGAGGTCATGTGGGACCAATCGCCTCCAGGAGCCCTCAACCAGTTGGGCGAGGCCTCCGTTCCGTGTTCCTACCCACAACGTAGCCGGGCCGTCGTTGGGATGGGTCTCAAGCAGGCTGTAGACCGCGTTGGAGGGAAGACCATTTCGAGTGGAAATCGTGTCGATGTTGTTTTGACTGATTCGGACCAGGCCGCCGCCGTCGGTGCCTGCCCACAGGGACGCGCCGCCCCCGATCGATGTCCCCAGAACAAGGCTGGTCAGGAAGTCGCTGGGAAGACCGTTTTTCGTGGTGATCTGACGCCAGTTACCGTCCTGACCGCCCCGGAACAACCCCTTTCCATAGGTTCCGACCCACAGAGCACCCAGCCCCTTTTCATTGGGAATCCTAAGGATGCTGTTGACCGAATGCGTTGGGAAGCCGGACTCGACGACAAATTGGTCTGATCCCGGCCTGAGCACAGCCAGGCCTTCCTCCGTGCCGACCCACAGGGTTGTGCCGGTGCGGTCTTCTTCGGCCATCAGACCCCAGATTCGGTTGCTGGGCAGGCCGTCTTCGGTCGTAAAGAGATGCCACAGGTCATTTTCATATCGTCCGAGACCGCCGCCATAGGTGCCGGCCCAGATAATGGGAGACCCGGTCGCCGACGTCGTTTCGGCCAGCGTGTTGACGCGGAGGCAACCCGCCTGGGCACGCAAAGTTTCAGCCTCGTACCATTGCCCTTCGTGGAGTTGGAACAAGCCTCCGGCCCGGGTGCCGAACCAGACACTTCCGTCCGAGCTCCCCAGGATCGCTCGAATGAAGTTGGACTGAAGGCGGCAGGGCATGTCGACGGTGTTCCACTTTTGTCCATCGTAATAGGCCGCACCGTCCTGGGTGCCGATCCAGAGTTTTCCTTCCGTATCGACTGTGATCCTGTGAACTGTGTTTTGGGGAAGGCCCTGGGTGTCTCTGAAAACCCGGAAGGCGAATGATGCCTGGTCGTACGGGTCGGCGGCATCCGCCGGCCGCTGGGTTGCAGCTGTCAGAAAGCTGAACATAAGAACTACACCGAGAACGGCACTGCGCCTCATGAGTCGAATGATACCCGGAATCGGGCCGCTTGTGGAAATTTTCACCGGTCACCGTCGATATGAATGGATCATGCCGGGAAATTCGAGGTACACTGGATGTCTGATATGGGCCTTCGTGATTCGGCGGGATCCGGGAGTGGGTTCGGACGAGAGCCTTTGGAGGGTGTTATGAGATACCGGGTTTTTGCAAGATGTGTTGGTGTGGCGGTGACTGTCTTTGGATTGATCGGTCTGCCGGCTGCGGTTGCTGAGGAACCTCAGCCGACCCCGGCGCCAAAGGCTGAGGCCGTCAAGACAAAGCGTCCGAAAACCCTTGCTGACCTCGCCGGTGGCATCACGCTGCAACAACCCGACGGCCAGAAACAGGGTGGGGTTGTCATCGACAACGCCAACCTCAAAGAAATGGGTGAGGGCGCGGTGATTTCCGAGGGTAGGAGTCTTGCGGGATCGGCAAAGACGGGATCCCGAACGCCGGTTCTTGGAACCCAGCAGGGACCGTCGGATGCCGATTTGGACAAGGCGCGACAAGAAGTTGAGCTGTTGCAAGCCCAGTTGAAGGCTGTGAATCAGGCGACCGAGGAGAACCAGGCGGTCAACCTCTATAACGGTATGGGCCCCCAGTACCGGGCTCCGGGCCAGTCGGATCCTCTTCAAAATCAGCGCAGGGACCTGGAGAAGAGACTGGAAGATGCCCAGGGTTCATTCACCGCGCTGGAGAAAGAGAAAGCGAAGGCGAGCAGGGGAAGCGGTTCTCAACAGGGTGCTCAGTCGGCCCGGCCTCCGGCGAAGAGAAAGCCGGTCACTCGGTAGGATTCTGAAGGACATAGGCCGGGAGAGCGACCGACACGGGTGGCATGGCGGAGGCCTCTGCCCTCCAGAATCCTATTTTGTGCGCTTCGCGCACCCTGATTCTAATAAGCTGTAACCGTTGCCGGTCAATTTGACAACAAACTGAACGAGGGATATCGTTTGGTTTGGGATTTGAGGTTTTGAGCAAGTATCATTTTTTCATTGGGCTGTTGGTGGCCGCTTTTATCCTTCCGAACTCGGTTGGATTGGGCAGTGCCTCAGACTGCCTGATGACGGAAAATGGTGCGGATCATGCCTGTTGTTCGGGACAACCCGAACCCCCTCCGGTGTCGTGCTGCTCGGAGGAGTCCTCACCTGATCCTGTCCCCACCAGGTGCACCTGTTCCCATGCCCCCGATTCTTCCCCCGTTCCTTTGCCTGTGGTACCGGCGAACGCCCCTTCGTTGGTTGTGGAGATGGTGGGGGCCAGTGACAGTATTGGGGCATGCCCTGTTTCCAACGGCAGTCTGACAGAAGCCTGGCATCAAGGTACGCCGGGAACGGGTGGCCTGATTTTTCTGCTGGACTGTGCCTTCCTGATCTGATCCTCCCTTCAACCGGATTTGCTGTGCGCACCTCAGACAGTTGTGGTGTGTCTGAGTCATTCGATCTGGAAGGAAAAGAAATGAAGATACTGAGGATTTTGGCTGCTTCTGTGGTGTTGTTTTTTGCCGCTACAGTCGCTGCAGTCGATGACACAGCGGGACCGGTCGCGGGGCTTGTCAGGGCTCTGACAGACCAGGATCTTCAGCGCTTGGTCAACGAGGTGTTGGCCCGGAGCCCAAAGGTAGCGGTAGCCTCGGCCGAGGCACGGGCCGCGGTCTTCCGAGCGCCGCGGCTGCGAAGCCTGCCGGATCCGACGGTGGGTCTAACATGGTTCCTGCTCAGTCCGCAGACCCGCGTCGGCCCTCAGAGAGCGACCCTCAGCGTTGCCCAGCGACTGCCTTGGTTTGGGAATCTTGATCTCGAGGAGCAGGCGGCCTTGCTGGATGCGGTCGCGGCCGAGGCTCGGGTCGAGGGCCTGAAGTTGACTCTGGTCACCGACGTTCGAAACCTCTATGGGGAGTTGCTCTACGAAGACCGTGAGGAGAGCCTCATTCGGCAGGAGCGGCAAGCTCTGGAGCGGTACGAGGAGTTGGCCCAGGCACGGTATGGAACGGGCGCCGGCCTGGCTCAAGCGGTGGTCAAACTTCAGGCCGAGATTGCAATGACCGAGGCCCGCCGGCTCCAGAGCGATGAGAGTCGGGCGGGTCTCATCGCGGCGATCAACACCCTCCGCGATCTTCCTGGAGACAACCCGGTTCGCCGCGGTCCCGGAGAAAGGCCGTACGCAGGAACCCTTGACCGGGACTCTCTGCGGTTGCGAGCCCGTGCGGCGAGGCCCGAGGTTGGAACTGTCGAAGCCGATATCCAGGCTGCTGAAACGCGAATAGAGCTGGCCGGTCGAAGATCACGTCCTGCACTGACCGTTGGTCTGACCTATGGCTGGGTCGATCGAAGAGACGACGCTGCCGGGCGTCTCAATCCCCCCGAGGGCAATGGCGACGATATCCTGGGACTCAGCATCGGCACGACCGTTCCCCTTTGGGGTGAGGCGAATGCTGCAGGGACAGACGAAGCCGTCGAGCGCCGATTGGTCTCCAGTGAAAGGAAGAGGGTGGTCCTCGCAGAAATCGAGGGTGCCCTGGGCGATGTCCTGCGGCGGATTCCGCTGCTCAGAGAACAGCTGGACCTCTTTGAAAAGACCCTGTTGCTACAGGCGGAGGAGAGCCTTCGTTTGGCCGAAGTAGCCTACGCATCCGGGACCGTGGGTGCTCTCGATCTTCTTGATTCGGAGAGGACACTCTTCGGCGTTCGGCGAGGGGCCGAGAGGGCCCGAACCGATCTGACCCTAACGCTGGCCCGACTGGAAGGTGTGATCGCCGGGCCGTTGGCCGCTGAAGATCGAAATGTGGGGAATCTCCCCCTCTCCCCCTCTCCGCCTCTCCCCCTTATGGATCCAGGTCTCAGGATTCAGGGGTCAGGGAACAGGGACCAGGGGAGCGGGATCAGCGGCTCGGCATTTCGATCTGCCGATGTCGCTGGTTTAGGAGATTGAGATGAATTATTCAGAGAATGGCACACCGTCGCCTCGGGGGATGACTGCTGGGAAGATCGCCCGTGCAATCATCTGGATGGTAGTTGGGGCGCTGGTCACAGTGGGGATTCTGTCTGTGATTGGAGTTCCGTTGTTCCCCGGTGACGGAGATCATGGCGTTGACGAGGTTCAGTTGTGGACGTGCGGCATGCACCCGGAGGTCCTCCAGGAGGAGCCGGGAATCTGCCCCATCTGCCACATGGATTTGACGCCGCTGCGAACCGATGACGACGGCTCAGAAGACACTGGTCATGGGGGCCATAATCATGTGGCCGAAGAGCTTTGGACCT
This sequence comes from Holophagae bacterium, assembly GCA_030618605.1. GTDB lineage: Bacteria > Acidobacteriota > Thermoanaerobaculia > Thermoanaerobaculales > Sulfomarinibacteraceae > DAOWGJ01. The sequence continues at coordinate 7,312 of JAUXDC010000132.1, forward strand.
GTCCCATGCATCCGGATTTTTTGGAGTCCGAACAGGGCTCGTGCCCCATCTGCGGCATGGATCTGGTGCCCGTCGAGGGCGGTCCGGCCGATGACGAGGGCGGCGAGCGGGAGATTCTCTTCTATCGCAATCCCATGGATCCGGGTATCACCTCGCCGGTGCCCCGCAAGGACGACATGGACATGGCCTATGTGCCGGTTTATTCAGACGAGGCTCGGTCGCCTGTGCACCAGGGGACTGCTGTTCTTATCGACCCGGTCGTCGTCCAGAACATGAACGTTCGCACCGAAAAGGTCCAGCGGCGTGACCTCGACCGTGCCATACGAACGGTCGGACACCTGGATTACGACCAGGAGCGTATGGTCTCGGTGACCACCAGGTACGAGGGCTTCATCGAAAAGGTGTTCGTGGCATCAGTTGGCCAGCCTGTCGCTGAGGGTGATCCTCTTTTCGAGGTCTATTCTCCCGAACTCGTACAGACCCAGCAGGAGTTGCTGTCGGCGATCCAGTACGCCGGTCGGATGGCCGATGCAGACCCTGAGACTCGGCGGCGCGCCGAGTCTCTCGTAGGGTCGGCTCGGCTCCGACTGTCCTATTGGGATGTAACCGACAATCAGGTGGCCGAAATTGAGGCCAGTGGCAAGGTCCTGAAAACGCTGACTGTTGTGTCCCCGATCAGTGGGGTCATCATGCGGCGAATGCACGGACTCGAGGGCATGGCGATTCGCCCCGGAATGGAAGCCCTGCACGTGGTCGACCTCTCGTCTCTCTGGCTGACCGTTGAGGTCTACGAGGGTCAGTTGGCCTGGCTCGGCAAGGGCTCGACCGCAGACATTTCTTTTGACTATTTTCCGGGCGAACGCTTCACAGGACGAGTTCGCTACGTCGAACCCGAAGTGTCGCCGAGCACCCGCACCGTCAAGTTCACCCTCGAGGTACCCAACCGTGCTGGGCGTCTGAAGGTCGGCATGTATGCCACGGTCAGGTTTGAACCCGTGGTTGCGCACGATGCTGTGGTCGTTCCTTCCCAGGCGGTGATTCGCTCGGGCGAGCGGGATGTCGTTGTGGTGGCGCTTGGGGAGGGGCGGTTTGCTCCTCGTGAAGTCACTCTCGGCGCCCAATCGAACGGATTGATCCAGGTGCTCGACGGCCTCGACGGTAGCGAAGAAATCGTCACCTCAGCACAGTTCTTGATTGACTCCGAGTCCAACCTCCGTGCAGCGGTGGAGCAGATGATCGCCGCTAAGCTCGAACATCGGCATTAGGGGGTCGAGATGCTTGAAAAAATCATCGAGATCTCCCTAAAAAACCGGGTCTTCGTGGTGATTGCCCTGATCTTCGCGATCATGGCTGGGGTCTGGGCGGTTTCTGAGATCCGCCTCGACGCGATCCCGGATCTCTCCGACGTGCAGGTGATCATCTACACCGAGTACCCGGGACAGGCGCCCCAGGTCATCGAGGACCAGGTGACCTACCCGATCACCTCGAAGATGCTGTCGGTACCATTCGCCAAGGTCGTTCGCGGATACTCCTTCTTCGGCTTCTCTTTCACCTACGTCATCTTCGAAGACGGCACCGACCTCTACTGGGCGCGGTCGCGGGTGTTGGAGTACCTCTCAGGGTTGGCGGGCGAGCTGCCCGTGGGCGTGACGCCACAGTTGGGGCCCGATGCCACCGGTGTGGGTTGGGCCTTCATGTACGTGCTCAACTCACCGACCCGGCCACTGGATGAGCTTCGCAGTCTGCAAGACTGGTATTTGCGCTACGGCTTGATGTCGGTGGAGGGCGTGTCTGAGGTCGCGTCCCTTGGTGGATTCGTCCGCCAGTACCAGGTTGAGGTCGACCCGGTGAAGCTGCGCGCCTACGACATTCCACTTTCCAAAATCAAGGGCGCGATCCAACGTTCGAACAACGACGTCGGCGGTCGTTTGATCGAGATGGGGGAACGAGAACTGGTCGTTCGGGGCCTGGGCTACATCAAGGAGGTCCGTGACCTGGAGCTGGTACCGTTGGGGGTGGGCGCCGGAGGCAGTCCGATTCTGCTCCGAGACGTGGCCCGGATTACCATCGGGCCCGAGATCCGCCGTGGCCTTGCCGAGTGGAACGGCGAAGGAGAGACCGTCGGCGGCATCATCGTCGTACGCTCAGGCGCCGACACCCTGTCGACGATCGCGAAGGTCAAAGAACGGCTGGCCGAGCTGAAGGAGGGTTTGCCCGAAGATGTGGAGATCTCGGTCGGCTATGACCGGACACCGCTGATCGAGCGCTCGATCGAGGCCCTGACTCACACCCTGATCGAGGAGTCGATCATCGTGGCCCTGGTGTGCATCATCTTCCTGTTCCACTTCCGTTCGGCGTTTGTGGCGATCTTGTCGATCCCGGTGTCGATCCTGTTGGCATTCGTGATCATGAAGATGCAGGGTTTGGGCGCCAACATCATGTCGTTGGGGGGTATCGCCATCTCAATCGGCGTTTTGGTTGATGCCGCCATCGTCATGGTCGAAAACGCCCATAAACACTACGAGGAGTGGCAAGGCAAGCGTAGCCACTTCGAGATCATTCTGAAATCCGCCCAGGAGGTTGGGCCCACGCTCTTCTTCACCCTGCTGGTGATTACCGTCAGTTTCATGCCGGTGTTCACCCTGACGGCTCAGGAAGGCCGGCTGTTCAAACCCCTGGCTTTTACCAAGACCTACGCGATGGCCGCGTCTGCGATCGTTGCCGTGACCATCGTCCCGGTGCTGATGTTCTGGTTCGTGCGCGGCAAGATCCACTCAGAGGATCGCCACCCGGTGTCTCGCATTCTCAGGTTTCTCTACACCCCGGTACTCAAGGCGACTCTTCGTTTCAGGTGGATCGTCATCGTATTGGCCATCGCCGCCATGCTGTCGATGATCATTCCGATTGCACACATCGGTTCAGAGTTCATGCCGCCTTTGTGGGAAGGTGATCTGCTCTACATGCCGACGACGTTCCCGGG
>JAUXDC010000117.1 GCA_030618605.1 Holophagae bacterium
GTTCCAGATCCTCTGGCCCGGGACGAACCGTCAGCCCCAGCGCTGCGCCCCGGGCCACAAGCGTACAGATCAGGGCGTCGAAGGCGTCATCTTTTTCTGTCAGAATCTCACGGGCCGCGCTGTCGATCTCGAGCCAGGGACACAGTTTGAATAGGTTATCGACGAGGCGGCCGAAAATCTCTCTGCCCTTCTTTCCCTTGTATCCCCGGTGGATCAAGCCCCAACGCCAGAGAGCCGCGGCCGGGTAGACCTCGAAAACACGCCCGTCGCCCGAACGTTCAGTGACATTCATCCCGGTCAGCAACCCCCTGCATCGCATGGCCGGGATGGCAATTCGATCCGATGAGACCGACAAGGGCCAAAAGCCGGTGATTTCATGAACGGCAAGATCGGTGCGTCTGAAACGCAACTTTTTCTTCCACTCGTCCGACCACTCCTTCGGGTCAGTGCTCGGATTTTCCGAGACGAAATCAACAAACGGTTCCGGCCACCCAAAGGGCATATCGATCCCGGTGACATCGCATGACTGGTGTAGGTCGAGGATCGCCTGATCCGATCCTTCGGTCGTCAGGTGCTCGACCTTGGCCCGCCATCGCCCCACTCCACCACGCAGATTCCGGTCTTGGCCGGTTGCGAGGCGAGGTCAACGCCGAGGGTTCGCATTGTGGTCTGGGCTTCGGTCATGGGGCGTCCTCAGCGATCTGCTCAAAGGGATTATCCTCCTCAAAAACCAACCCCTCCGCCAACTCCAGCGCATCAACAGGCCAGAAGCACTCCGGGCGTGGCCGGGCCACACGCGGTCGGCCGGCCTCCGGGCGGCATTTCAGTAGACAGTCGGTCCACTGGGCCGGAATCGCAGTTCGCCCGTGAACGGCGCCGAGAAGCGCCCCACAGATGGCGGCGTTGGTATCGGTGTCTCCCCCACTCATCACTGTGCCCGTGACGGCTTCTTCCAAGGTCTGGGCATGGAGGAGTTGCCAGAGGGCATTTCGCCAGGCGATCAGGACCCAGCCCTGATGACGGACGAAATCCTCAGGTGGCGATTCGGCGGCTCCGATGACGGCCTCCATCAGTGTGGAATCCACATTCATCTCGTTGGCCCAGACGACGATCTGCTCATAAAGGTCAACAGGCCCGATCCCGGTCTTGACGGCATGGGCAATCGCCATCACAAAGAGTTCGTTGGCCTGCAGGCACACGGGATGAGGGTGGGTCAGGGCGGCGTCCTGCCGCGCCCACTCGGCAACCTGTTTGAGGGAGTGATTCGCTCCGATAATCCCCAGCGGACTGATACGCATCATGGCGCCGTTTGCCTGACTGTCAGGGTTGGCTCGACCACGGAGCCCGCTTGAGACCGTCGCGCCGCAGTCGAAGGGCCCGGAATCCAGCCAATAGATGTACGCCCTACGGGCCTCTTGAGAGTCGTATCTTCCCTGGTCCGCCAGCAAACGTGCCAGCAACAGCGCCATTTCGGAATCATCGGTCGGTTGCCCGGCGATGGTGTTCCATGTGCCCCCATCGGCCAGTTCCCGGACACCATCCGGGTACTGCGTTCGGATCTCCTCAGGCGTCTGAAACTCCACCAGACTGCCCAATGCATCTCCGGCGAGTTGGCCCAGCAGACAACCTTGGGCGCGGGAAAGCAGCCCTGTACCCTCTGGCTTGTGCGGAGTTTGTGTTTCCAAAATCATTCAGAATCCGGCATCAAAAAGCGGAGAAGAGCGGGTCAAACTCACAATTGCATCGCCAGTGCCTTTCGGCGATCTGAACAAATCGTCAGATAGGCTTCCTGGGCTTCCCGGCTGAGGAACGAACATCGAACCAGATCCGTCACCTGATTCAGGTGATCACTCTCTGCGAAGGCGGCCAAAATCCGATCCCGACGTGCGGGGATCAATTCAAACCGATCCGCCAAGGCCATGAAGTCGCTCGCGGTATAGAAGCCGTTGATGCCGAAAGCTTCCGTCTCGAAATCGTCGGCGAACATCTCCAGTGCCGTCCGCGTCTCATCGGGCAGGTGGATCGTCGTACACAGCAGATCGTATGCCGGAGACAAAACCGGATCACCATCGGGGCTGGCAATGACACTGAAGTTCTTGAGGTGAGCGTCACCGTTTCCGATCAGATACATAAAGCACAGCCGTCGGAACAGTTTTTCAACTTCCACCCGGTGAGCAGGGCAGTAGCGCTGGATCAGCTTGCCAATCTGCTCATAACTGCCGTCATACTTGTAGTTCGGACCATGGGTGTCGCGTGATTGTTCCGCCAGGCTGCAGAAGTCCTCCATCGGTCTTTTTGGCCCGTCTTGCCGGCGATCAAAACGGCGAGTCAGATACGCAGGCTCGCCGTCCGCGAACTCGATCAAGGCGTTCGCCGCGGTATCGATACCGAAAACCTGCTCGGCGATCTGCATGGTGACGTGTTCGTTGGCCGGTACCTGATCCTGGAAAAAAGGAAGAGGTGTCCCTGGGATCGGTTTCAAGAGGAACTCGCCGCCCTCATCCGTAATGACCAGCCGCCCTCGCTGCAAACGGACCGAGATCTTGTCCTGAACACCCGAGATCGAAAGCCGACGGACCCGTTCCCCGCGTTCACGAATGACATCCGCCCGCCGGAAGTCAACCCTTGTCGGCAGCCGTCTTTTCCCTCCGGTGAGCCGACGAAGGGCAAGAGTGGAATACCCGTTCTTTTCGATCATCGCCAACGTCGATCGGCAGCGTATCATCACGACGTCTCCTCCACCTCGACCCGTACGCTCCCGATCACATCGCCCGCCGTGGTGTGAATCAAACGTGCGAACACATCGCGCTCGTCAATCCTCAACCGACGGCATTGCTCTTTCGCCAACGCTCCCTCGGCAAGGAGGCTGACAAAGAAAGGAAATAGGTACGGCAAAACGAAGGGTTCGATACGTTTGGGCAGCGTCAGGCTGACGGCAGGAAGTTCGGAAGCGAGGAAGCTCGCCTCGTAGGTGAAACGAAAACCGTCCGGCAGCTCTTCAACCCGCCCAGCGAGCACCTCTTGTTGAAAGACCAATCCCGATCGCCTTGTCTGCATCTTGATCAACCCGCCTCGCCCTGAACCGGCGCCTGACGAACCTCCAGCCGAATCTCCATCCCAAGAATGTCGCCAAGAGCACTCAGGGTTTTCAGTGTTGGATTCCCCTTGCCGGTCTCAATGTTACTCAGGGCATGCACCGAGATTCCAGCAATCTCGGCAAGCGCCCGTTGATCGAGCCCGAGGCGCTTGCGACGTTTGGCGATCGCAGGTCCAATGGTTACCGTATTCATAATAATGAAAAATACCAGGACCGAATTCCAAAATCAAGCTGATTCTCTTGTAAATTTTCATTATAGTGAATTCCTGTTCGCCCTGAGACTCAAAACAAGGCATTGAAGGGGTTCGGGAGATGGGTCAGCAGAGCCCCAGCGGGCAGGAACCGACGCCAGCCCGAAGGGCTGCCGGGCACGGGACGCCCGCGGCCACAACATCGCATCCGACTGTCGGCAACCCCATTGTGAGGAGCCAGGCGTGGGCGCAAGGACCTGCACGCCGGTCCGTTGCCTTCTGATGGACACGCGGTATCATCCGGGAGTGGACGAGATGATCACGGTGACGTGTCCGGATCCGGCGTGCAGCCTGGAATTTGAAGTGGCGCATGGCCTGGCCTGGCGGCGTATTAGTTGCCCGGCCTGCGGAGCGGAGGGGGCAGCCATCCTGGCTGACGTCCGTCGAAAATTCCGTGCGGAAAATCCCGGGTCGGCACTCCCGCAGATACAGAAAAATTCCCTGGTGGTCGTACTCGAAGACCTTCGGAGTGTGCACAACGTGGGCTCGGTCCTTCGCACCTGCGACGCCTTCGGGATCGATCTTGTCGTCATGACCGGGATCACCGCCACGCCCGAGCATCCGAAAATTGCGCGTACGGCCCTCGGCGCCGAACTGGAAGTGCCGTGGGTGTGGCGCGAGAATGGTCCCTCGGCGGTTGCCGAGCTCCAGGAGTTGGGGATGGAAATTGTCGCCCTGGAGCGCACCGACGAGGCAGTGCCCATCGGTGAGATGCAGGTCGGTCGCCCCTTTGTCCTGGTCGTCGGCAACGAGGTCGCCGGCGTGTCGGGACCGGTGTTGGCCAAGGCCTCGCGCCACGCAGCAATACCCATGCTTGGCGCCAAGTCGTCCCTCAACGCCGCCGTAGCCTGTGCAGTGGCCCTGTGGCAGCTCCGTTAGGCGCGTGGATCTCCCGGCCCACTTCCAAAACCCTTGCTCCCGTACATATTTCGCCTCGGCTTCCTGCCCGGCCCTCACTGCTACAATAGTCGCAGGGAGTCCATAAAAATGTACCGAGTAAGCATCTGCCTCGTCGCACTGCTGTCACTAACCACTGTTTCGGCCGCCCAGGTTCCGCCGAGTCTGGCCGGCTGTCGCGCCTTTCCGGTCGGAAACATCTGGAATGTACCGATCGATCAGATGCCGGTCGACCCGAGCTCGGACGCCTACATCGCCACCATCGGCGCCGCGACAGGAATGCATGCAGACTTCGGCTCCGGCCTGTGGAACGGCGCGCCCATCGGCATTCCCTGGGTGGACGTGCCCGGAACCCAACCACCTGTCCCGATTACTTTCACTTACTCCGACCAGAGCGACCCCGGGCCCTACCCCATTCCTCCGGACGCACCCATCGAAGGCGGTCCAGCCAGCGACGGAGACCGCCACGTCTTGGTGGTGGACCGGGACGCCTGCATTCTCTACGAGATGTTCTACGCCTGGCCACAGGATGCCGGCACCTGGTGGACGGCCGGATCGGGCGCAATCTTCGACCTCGGCTCCAATGACCTACGCCCTGACGGGTGGACCTCGGCCGACGCCGCCGGGCTTCCGATCCTGCCCGGACTGGCGCGCTGGGAGGAAGCGGCCTCGGGTGCCATCAACCATTCCTTGCGCTTTACGGCACCCGACACACGGACTGCTTATGTGTGGCCCGCGCGGCACTACGCCTCGAATTCCTCGGACCCGGCCCGACCGCCCATGGGCCAACGTTTCCGGCTCAAGGCCGCCGTTGACATCTCAGGTTTTTCTCCGGAGGTCCAGGTCATCCTCCAGGCCCTCAAAACCTACGGCATGATCCTCGCGGATAACGGCGCACCGTGGTTTTTGAGCGGCGTGCCGAGCGAGAGCTGGGACAACGATGACCTCAGTGAGCTCTCTCAAATCACCGGCAGCGACTTCGAAGCCATCGATGTTTCGTCACTGATGGTGGACGCGGACTCGGGAGCGACCACCCTGTCTCCGTTGTTTGCGGACGGCTTCGAGTTGGGTAATACCTCCGGTTGGTCGGGCGAAGGACCCTAGCGGATACCTTCCATGAATTCCGGCTTGAGGAAAGCCGGGTCCGGGTATGTATAAAACCCTTTGCCGGTTTTGATTCCAAGAAATCCTTGTTCAACAAACTCTTTGAGATAGGCGGCATTGCCCTTGCGTTTGAGGTCATTGGTTTTCTTGGCCCAGTAATCAGAAATTTTGTAGACGGTGTCAAGGCCCACGGAATCCATGATTCCAAAAGGGCCCACAGCAGTTTTCATGATACCCATCCAGGCACGGTCAATATCTTCCGGTGCAGCGACGCCGATCGAGGCCAGATTCAAGGCCGATCCCAGCAGTTCCATCAACATCGTATTAAAGACGTAGCCGTGCTGTTCTTTTTTCAACTCAATGGGAAATTGATCAATCTCTCTGCAAAATTTCAGGATTGTCTCCAGGGTCTTTGCCGAGGTTCCAGAATGGGGCATCACATCAACGACGTTGGTGATCGAACAGTCGTGGAAATGCAGCGCTGCAAATCGATCCGGCCGACCCGTGGCGTCCGCAATCATGGACGGCAACAAGGTCGAGGAGTTGGTCGTGAAGATGGCGTGGTCAGGGCAGATTGTGTTGAACTGCGAGAAGACCTTTTGTTTGAGGGCCGGATCTTCAGGCACAGACTCGCTGATCAGGTCCGCGTGCCTGCCTGCCTCTTCCGGGTCACTCGAGAATTGTATCCTCAAAAGTCCGGCATCTATGTCCGCTTGTTCTGCCCGGCCCTTTTTCACAAGGTCACCGGCAAGTTTTTGCAGCCGTCGTTCGGCCTTTTCAAGGGCCTGTTCATACGCGTCATAAATGATCACGTCAAACCCTGAAATGGCACTTTGGAGCCCGATCTGGAGGCCCATGGTTCCGGCTCCCAGAATCAATACATTGCTGATCGTGTCATCGCGCATATTTTCCCCACTCCCGATTCAACTGAATCGACTGAATTGACTGATTTATGCCAACATCCCGCCATCACAGATAAGGCTGGCGCCGGTTGTGAACGAAGCCGCATCAGACACCAGGTAGAGCACCGCGCCCGCCATTTCTTCGGCCTGGGCATAGCGGTTCATGGGAATTTGAGACACGGCATAGCTTCTGATTTCGTCCGAAGAGATGATGGCACTGGCAAATTTGGTGTCGGTCAGTCCCGGCAGCAGGGTATTGACCCGGATTCCCTTGGGAGCAAGTTCCCGGGCCAGGGTCTGACCCATGTTGACAAGGGCCGCCTTGGTGGCCGAGTAGACCCCCTGGTACATTCCTGGTTTCACCGCATTGACCGACGCCACATTGACGATTGCGCCTTTGCCCTTCATCAAAGGGACCGCACATTTGATCATGAAGAACGGCCCCTTGAGGTTGACATCCAGGGTCTTGTTCCAGACCTCTTCATCGGCAGTCATCAGCTCGCCAAAATGGGGATTGGTGGCCGCATTGTTCACCAGGATATCTAGCGACCCATACTTTTCCACTATCTTTTCATACAAGGCCTTGATCTGATCCTGGTGCCCGGTATGGCATGCCATGGCCTCGGCCTTGAAACCCATCTCCCTGATTCCGGCAGCCGCTGTCTCGAGGCTTTCGGCCTTCCTGCTGACCAAAATACATTGGGCGCCGTACTGGGCCAGTTTCTGGGCGACCGCGAGGCCGATTCCCCGGCTGGCCCCGGTGATCACTGCAGTTCTTCCGTCAAGGTTGAAATCATTCATCTAAAATATCCTCCGGCTCAAAATCATAAATCCGAGGTGTCAATGATTTTAAGGGCAGTCTTTTCAAGGGCGATGACAGCGTAGATCAGTGCGGCAAACCGCGTGTTCATCGTGATCTTGTGAAAATATCGGTAATAGATCTGTTGGGCAATGACCGCGAGCCGGAACAGGCCGAAGCAGTAATAAAAGTCGAATTGACGAGTACTTCGACCGGTTCGTTTTTCATAATGATCCAGGATCTCTTGCCGGGTCAGGGCGCCCGGCATGTTGGTGGGCATGGTTCGTATCATCAGCATGCTTTCGGGATCATTTGCCTCAACCCAATAGGCAAGCGAGTTGCCGAGGTCCATCAGAGGATCGCCGTAGGTGGTCATCTCCCAGTCCAGAACCCCAATGATCTTCTCAGGGAGGCCTGGATCGAGAACCACATTGTCGAACTTGTAGTCATTGTGGACGATGGTGGGATGATCCGTGTCTACCGGCATCTTTTCCTTGAGCCAGGCCATCAGGATCTCGCAATCCGGGGCGTCATCGGTCTTTGCCTTGCGATAGCGCCCGCTCCACCCCTCCACCTGACGTCGAACGTAGCCGGCCGGCCTTCCGATGAAGTCGAGGCCGGCGCTCTTGACATCGATGGCATGGATATCCGCCTGAAGATCGGTCAGGGTCCGGCAGAGGTTGGCGGCCTGTTCTCTTGAAAATGAGAGGTCCTTGGGCAGGTCCTTCCGCAGGATGATGCCGGACAATTTCTCCATGACAAAAAAGGGCGCCCCAATGATCGATGGGTCGTTGGTGAATGCCAGTGGTTTCGGACAGTAGGGAAATACCGGGTGCAGGGCCTTGAGAACGTTGTATTCCCGCTCCATGTCATGGCCCGCCTTGACCTTGGCTCCGACCGGGGGACGGCGCAGGACCATCTGCCGGCCACCCACATCAATCAAATATGTCAGGTTTGAATACCCACTGGGAAACTGGGTGATGGCAATATCACCGCCAAGACCCTCGATGCTTTCCTGAAGAAATGTTCGTACCTCGTGCGGGTCCACTTCTTCTCCAGGTCTGATGGTTACCGCTCCGTCGATCACCGGCATAATATTTTCTCCATTCCCATTCTGTTATTCATTGACAACCCGGTTCTCGAACCAGGCAGAAAGCCTCGACAATGCCGACGAGATGCTCTGCAAATTGGTCCACCGACACGTTCAGTTTTCGGTATTTCCAGCGTTTGAGGTACCACTCCTGTTGCATGGCCTTGATCATACCGGCAGTCAGTTCGTGATTCCCCGGCATAAAAATTCCTTGCTCTTCCCCGCATACAAGAATCTCTGTGAGAATCTGCTGGGTGGAGCCCTCCATGGATTTAACCGCTTTCAGTTCGGTCGGCTTGACACTCCTGGCCTCCATGAATGTGAAGTAAAACCAGGGCCGGAAGAGTTCGGAGAGAAAGACATGGCCCTTGATCACGATTCTCAGTTTTTCCCGGGGATCTTCATGGGTTTCGGATATCTGTTGAAGATCTCGTTTCATTATGGACCACCCGTGGGTCTGAATGATGCCCAGAAGCTCTTCCTTGCCACTGAAATAGTGATACAAAGAGCCCAGGCTCATGCCGGTTTCTCGACTGAGATCCCGCATGCTCATCGCCTGGTAGCCCTTCTTATAGCCAATGCTGAATACGGCCTCGAAGATCCGTTCCAGATTAGCTACTGCGGTTTTTTCCTTCTTGATCTGTATGGAATCCTGATTGTTGAGGAATACCTCGCGGGCGATATCCCGGCTTGAGGATGCATACAGTTTCTTGAACTCTTTGTAATTCATCCCAATCTCATCTCACCCATGAAAGACTCCGCAGCTTCTGGTCCTCCGACTTACCTTTTCGACAGATTTCTCAGGATCCGTTTGGCCAACGAGCTTTTATGGACTTCGTCGGCGCCGTCGTAGATTCTTGCAGCCCGTTCATGGCGGTAGAAAAACGCCAGGATCGTGTCATCGGTCATGCCAAGGCCGCCATGCACCTGAAGGGCCCGGTCGACAATCTGGTTCATGGTGTTGGCGACCATGAACTTGATTGTGGAGATGGAATCCCGTGCTGCAGCGGCGCCATACTGGTCAATCTGCCACGCCGAGTTCAGTGTCAGAAGCCGTGCCGCCTGAAGTTCTGCCGTGGACTCCGCAATCCAGTTCTGGATTGTCTGCTGGCTGCCCAGGGTTCTGCCGTCCGGAGAAATCACCCTTTCGTTGGCCCGTTTGCACATCAGTTCGAGAGCACGTTGGCCGATCCCCAGCCAGCGCATGCAATGGTGGATCCGGCCCGGCCCCAGGCGATCCTGGGCAATGACAAATCCGTGGCCTTCGGGCCCCAACAGGTTTTCCTGGGGCACCCTGCAGGATTCGAACAAAATCTCTGCATGAGAGAAATAGTCACTGCCTTCGTGACCCATGACCGGGATGTTGCGCACCAGGTTGAAGCCCGGCGTGTTGGTCGGCACGATGATCATGCTGGCCTGGCGATAAGTCGACGCCTCCGGATTTGTGACCGCCATGGCAATGGCAAAATCAGCTCCGTCTGCCGCCGTCGTATACCATTTATGACCGTTGATCACATAGTCGGCGCCATCCTTGACCGCCGTGGTTTCCAGCATAACGGGATTTGAACCCGGCATATCCACCTCGGTCATCGCAAAACAGGACCGAATCTCGCCCATCACCAGGGGGTTGAGGTAGCGTTGTTTCTGTTCTTCGGTTCCGTGATCGTGGAGGATCTCGACATTGCCGGCATCGGGCGCCTGACACCAGAAAACATAGTGACCCAGGGGAGACCGGCCCAGGGCTTCAGAGACCAGACCGTGCTCCAACAGAGAGAGCCCCATGCCGCCACACTCAACCGGAAAATTTGGCGCCCAGAGCTCCATTTTCTTCACCATCTCCTGTTTTTCCCGGAGCACAGGCAGCAGTTCCCTGAAGTCTTTCGCCAGAAAATCCGGCTCAAGGGGAATCAGTTCCGCCTCCACAAATTCCTTGATCATGTCTACGATGGTCTGAATCCTATTTGAAATCGCAAAATCCATTGCTCTCTCCTCTCGTTGTTAAAAAAGCATCGATAAATTCAAGTACGTCTTCGGTAATGCAGAGATCTGCATGGAGAAATATCGGAGCCTCAGGGTTCTTGTTGATGGCAACCACAAATTCGGCTCTCTTCATGCCGGCCAGATGTTGGGTAGAACCGGAGATACCACAGGCAATATAGAGTCTGGGCGAAACGGTTGCCCCTGTGATGCCTACCTGGTGCTGATATTCGATCCACTTCATGTCTATCAAGGGCCGGGAGGCGCCAACCGCTGAAGAAGAAAACGATTGCGCAAACTCAAAGATCGACTTCAGGTTTTCTTTCTCTTTGATTCCACGGCCCGCAGCGACTATGACCTTTGCTTCTTTCAGGGCCTGGTTGTCACACGAGGTTTTGAGGAAACGGCGATGCCGAATTCGTTCGTCTCCGGATCCTGCGGACCGACAAGGGACCTCACGGATATCCACCCGGCCGGACTTCCCCTCATTGCCGACGGCTGGTTTGAAAACCCCGGGCATCACGGTGAGCACGACAGGCCGATCATCAGTCGGACGAACCAAGAGGTTCCTGCTGTTGTCGAATACGGGACGTGAATAGACCAGCCCCTCTTCATCACAACGAATGCCGTTGACTGCCGGTACTGATGCAGCATTGATTCCCACAGCCAGGCCCGGAGCAAAATCCTGGCCTTGAGGCGTATGGGCTACGAGGATATGAGAAGGTTTCAGTTCTTCGGTAAGTTGCTCAAGACACGAGATATAGATTTCGCTGCTATAGGCCTTGAGCTCCGGAACCTGAAGCCCGATGACATCCAACCCTGTCTGTTGTGCGATCGTCTCGGCCAGGGGTCCGGGATCCTCTGCCGGCACAATGACATGAATGGCGGGGGAAGACTGTTGCGAGGGAAGGATTTTTTCGATCAGACGGGCTGCGGCGGCCAGTTCCCAGGTTATGGGCCGGATCTGACCTGCAAAGATCTCCGCGAC
>JAUXDC010000310.1 GCA_030618605.1 Holophagae bacterium
TCCCCCCTGCTCCCTGCTCCCCCTCTGTATTCAGCTCAGCGACTGCGCGGCCCAGACCGGCGGCTTGGGCCGGCCATCCTGGAGAGCCCGCACTTCCAAACGTCCGCGACGCAGAGCAGCAACCGCCTCGGCGGCGGCGTGCGCCCCGGGGATCGTCGTGATGTACAGCACTCGAGCATCCAGGGCCGCCCTGCGAATCGAACCGGCGTCCTGAGCCGCGCGGCGACCTGCGGCGGTATTGATGACCAACTCGACCTCACCCGAGGCCAGCAACTCCGGAATGTCCGGGTGACCCTGTCCGACCTTGGCCACCTCGACAACTCCCTCGAACCCGGCCTTACGAAGAGCCTCCGTGGTACCCGCCGTTGCAGCCAGAGAGAAACCCAGTTCTTCGAAGCGCGAGGCGAGCGCGGGCAGGCGGCTCTTATCCCGATCTGCCAAGGACAGAAGGATCGTCCCCTCGGCAGGCATGCGCCAACCGGCGGCCTGGGCGGCCTTGGCAAAGGCCTCTCCGAAGGTCCGTCCTCGGCCCATCACCTCCCCGGTTGACCGCATCTCGGGCCCCAGCAGGGGATCGACACCGGGAAACCGTTCGAAGGGAAAGACCGGGAGCTTGACCGCCGTCTCCACCGCCACGCCATCGGTGACGCCAAGGTCGGCCAGTCGCGCCCCGGCACAGACCCGAGCCGCCAATTCAGCCCAGGGGTCACCCGATGCACGCGCCAGGAAAGGCACGGTCCGCGAAGCTCGCGGATTGACTTCAATCACGAAAACTTTGTTGTCCTGGATTGCAAACTGAACATTCATCAACCCTCTGACATCCAGTGCCAGCGCCATCTGTCGTACCTGCCTCCGCAGTTCCGCCTGGAGTTCCAATGGCAGGCTGACCGGCGGGGTCACAGCTCCGGAGTCCCCGGAGTGAACACCGGCCTCTTCGATGTGTTCGAGGATTCCGCAGATCACCACCCGTTCGCCATCGGCGACGGCATCGACATCGACTTCCAACGCCCGCTCAAGGAAGTGATCCAGCAAGACCGGCCGATCCGGGTCAAGCGCCGCAGCCCGCTTGAGGTATTCCAGAAGCTGGTCGTCGTCGTAGACAATTTCCATCGCCCGCCCGCCCAGCACGTAGGACGGTCGCACCAGCACGGGATAGCCCAACTCCGCCGTAGCGTTCAGCGCCTCCTCGGCCGAAGTCACCATCGCACCAGGGGGCTGATCGAGCCCCAGATCCTCAAGCAGCTTCTGGAACCTGCCTCGGTCCTCGGCGCGGTCAATGGCATCCCGGTCGGTCCCCCACACGGGGACTCCGTGCGCCTCAAGAGTGCCGGCCAACTTAAGCGGCGTCTGACCACCCAACTGAACCAGAACTCCGACCGGTTTTTCGGCCATACAGAGGTCAAGTACGTCCTCTGAGTGCAGTGGGTCAAAGTGCAGGCGATCGACCGCGTCGTAGTCGGTCGACACCGTCTCCGGGTTGCAGTTGACCATTACCGCCTCGAGCCCTTCTGCATTGAGGCCGGCAACCGCCTCGACACAGCAAGCGTCAAACTCGATGCCCTGACCGATCCGGACAGGCCCGCCACCGAGGATCATCACGGCGCGCCGCGACGTCGGCTGTTCGTCAAGATCTCCGAACGACCCGTACAGATAGGGAGTCCGCGCCTCGAATTCGGCCGCACAGGTATCGACCCTGCGCCGGACCCGGCAAATGCCCGCATCCAAACGGCGGGATCTAACGTCGTCTTCATCCTGGCCCCACAGTCGGCCGAGATGGGCGTCGGAAAAACCCAATCTCTTGGCCATCCGGAAGAGCTGAAGGTCCTCGCTCCCCGACTCGGCAATCAGGCCTTCGGCCCCAACCAACCCCTCAATCCGTCTCAAAAACCAGGGGTCGATTGCCGTGATCTGATGGAGTGTTTCGATCCCCCACCCGCGCCTCAGACCCTCGGCAACTTCCCAAAGACGTTCCGGTGAAGCGACGCTCAGAAGGTCTTTCAGCCCCTGGTCCGTCTGTTCGGCGAGACCCGGCCATGCTTGCAGCGAGTCCCGATCGACCTCGAGAGACCGCACGGCCTTGAGAAGTGCCTCCTCAAAGGTCCGCCCCATGGCAGCAACCTCACCAACCGCCTTCATCGCCGTTCCCAATTCCGCCGCTGCTCCGGGGAATTTTTCGAAGGCAAACCGCGGAATCTTGACGACCACATAGTCCAGCGCCGGCTCGAAGGCCGCCGGGGTCGTACCCGTGATGTCGTTGATGATCTCATCCAGCCGCATTCCGAGCGCGACCTTGGCCGCGAATCGGGCGATTGGAAAACCGGTTGCTTTGGAAGCCAGCGCCGAAGAACGCGAAACTCGGGGGTTCATCTCGATGACGGCGTAGGATCCGTCTTTCGGGTTGACCGCAAACTGAACATTGGCGCCACCGGTCGCCACACCCACGGCATCGAGAACCTCCCGAGCCGCGTCTCTGAGCACCTGATATTCCCGGTCGGTCAGCGTCTGGGCGGGCGCCACGGTGATCGAATCCCCCGTGTGAACGCCCATTGGGTCAAAGTTCTCGATCGAACAGACGACGACGAATGCGCCGGCTCCATCCCGCATGACCTCGAGTTCGAATTCCTTCCATCCCAAAACAGAACGCTCGACGAGAACTTCGTGAGTGGGCGACGCATCCAGGCCCCGCTCCAAAATCTCGACGAATCTCCCCTCGGTCGTTGCAGTACCCCCGCCCCACCCGCCCAATGTGAATGACGGTCTCAAGATAGCCGGCAACCCAACGGTTTTCAGGGCTTCGAGGCCACCCTCCACTGAACGAACTGTCGTCGCAGGCAACACAGGAAGACCAGCCTTGACCATTGTCTTACGGAAGAGCTCTCGATCTTCCGCCAGACGGATCGACTCAACCGAGGCTCCCAGCAATCGGATTCCCAAGCGCTCCAGTACTCCGGCCTCATCCAACTCTATCGCGAGATTGAGGGCAGTCTGCCCACCCAAGGTCGGTATCAGCGCATCCGGACGTTCTTTCTCCAGGACTGCCGTCACGGCCTCAAGCGTCAGGGGTTCAACGTAGGTACGGTGTGCCAGGCGAGCATCGGTCATGATCGTCGCCGGGTTGGAATTGACCAGTACGACCTCGCACCCCTCCTCGCGCAGAGCTTTGACTCCCTGCACCCCTGAGTAGTCAAACTCACATGCCTGGCCGATCCGGATCGGGCCGGCGCCAAGGATGCACACCTTAGACGGCAACGATTCAGAGGTCCGGGTCATCATCGAGAACTCCGGCACCGCTCAGCAAAGCCGGTCATCAGACCCAGAGCGTCATTGGGGCCAGGGGCAGCCTCCGGATGAAACTGAACAGCCTCCAGACCCAAACGAGGCAAAGCCAGGCCTTCGACGGTGCCATCGGTCAAATTGACATGGGTGATAACAACCTCTCGAGACAACGAGGCCTCCTCCACCGCGTAATTGTGGTTTTGGGCAGTGATCAAGACCTTGCCGGTCGCCAACTCTCTGACGGGGTGGTTGCCCCCGTGATGCCCGAAGGGCAGTTTGACCGTGCGGGCACCCAGCGCCAACCCGAGAATCTGGTGACCGAGGCAGATGCCCAGGAGAGGCAATCGGCCCAGCAACGACTCGGCCAGGGCACGCGCCCCGACAACCGCAGCCGGGTCGCCGGGACCGTTGGAAAACAGAACCCCAGCGGGGTCGTGGGCCAGTATCTGATCGACTGTGGTAGTTGGCGGAACGACCGTCACCCTGAAGCCTTCGGCCACCAGGCGCCGTAAGATCGACCGCTTGACACCGAGATCAACAACGACGACATCCTGAGTAACCTCGGCGAGAGACAGAGGATGCGACGGACTTCTCCAAGGCCCTTCGTTCCATGTGTATGTCTCTTCACAGGCCACTTCACAGGCCAGATCACAACCGTCGGTGCCCCGGGCATCCCTGGCCATGGCAACGGCCTGCTCGGCGTCAACATCGTCAGTCGCCAACACGCCAGGAACGGCGCCCGCCTCGCGGATCCGGCGCACGATCGCCCGTACGTCAAAGCCCCAGCCGACCGTCACATCTCGGCTCTCCAACCATCGTTCGAAGCTCTCGTCCGATCGCCAGGATGACGGCTCGAGATCGATATCCTGAACCACCAGACCACGAGCCCACGGCCTGTCGCTTTCCGCATCGATCGCATTGATCCCGACCTGCCCGACGTGCGACGTCGTCAGACAGAGGATCTGCCCGTGGTACGAGGG
>JAUXDC010000315.1 GCA_030618605.1 Holophagae bacterium
CCACGACGAAAACCACTCGCGTGCTCTCCTTCGAACCTTGTGGCTGTTTCTTATCCTGCTCGCCCTGGGGGGCGTCATGGAGTCCGTGCTGCCGGACCACCCTTTGTGGCGGCTTTTCCGAACCGAAGACTCCCTCTCGATTCAGCCACGAGTCGCATCGGCCCTCGGTTGGCCCAATCAGTTCGGTCTGATCATGGCCGGAGGCCTGTTCCTCAACGAGTATCTCGGGGCGGCCTGCATCGTCAATCGCTGGGCGGCCGCCCTGGCCAGGATTTTGTTGATCACCCAGATGGCGCAGTCCGGAAGCCGGAATGCCTACCTGACTTTTGCCATCGTCCTCATCGTTGCCGTGGCGACGAAGAGCCTCCAGTGGAAACGGGGCATCACTGCCGCCGTCATCTTTGCGGCAGCCGTGGTTCTCCTGCCGGTGGCGTCACTTCAGGCAGGTCTGGGGAAGGTGTACGTTCCCCGACTTGAACCCAAACTCGAGGGCCAGACCTGGGAATTGAGCGACAAAGGACAGACATTTTCGCTGAGGTCCAAACTGTGGCGTCAGGCCGCGGCCGAAATTGCCAAAGACCCCCTGACCGGCATCGGCCCAGACGTCTTTGAGACCCAGGTCGGCCCCCGGGTGATGCACCGCATCGGGTTCAACGCCCATAATCTCCCCCTTCAGATTACGGTGGAAACCGGCTTCATCGGTATGGGCCTGGCACTTGCGTGGGCCGCCATGCTCTGGCGAGGGCGAACACCAGGCTCAGCGGCAGCGTTGCCTCTTGCCGTTTTGGCTCTCGGCCAACTCCTCGATTGCTTCGTCCACGACCCACCAACGATGGTGATTCTTGCCCTCCTTTGCGGTGCATTATTGGGAGAAAGCCCCAAACCCGACGAGACCGGCTCCATTCAACGAACCGGATGGCTTCGTCGGGCGCTGTCAGCTCTCAGCTCTCAGCTCTCAACTGATAGGCAGAACATTACCCCCGAGAAAAGAAGCGTGCAATGATCCGCAACCTCGGGTGGGCAGTTCTCCATCACGGCGTCGGACGCGGGGCGCTCTTCGTCTTCTTCCTCGCTCTGCCGTGGCTGATGGGCGCCGAGGATGTCGGGCACCTGACCTTCACCTACACCCTGCTCCTGTTGATCCTCCAGCCGCTCCTGGACACAGCAATCGGCACGATCATTGTCAAATACACGGCACGGGAACTCCTGCCGAGGGTAGGCCACGCCCTGAGATTTCTTGGCAAGACTCTTCTCTTTGCTGCCGCCTTCATCGCGGCGGCAAGCGTACTGATCCCTGGACAGTTTCCCGTCTTGTCCCTGTTGGGTGCCGCCGTCCTGGGCGCCATCGGCCTCAACACCGTCTTCGCCTGGCGCCGAGGCCTGGAGGATTTCCGGATGGAGGGCATCGTCGGGACCGCCCACAAGGTCATGGTATTGCTCGCCTTGGCTCTCCTGGCATCGACGGGCTTGACCGGCCCGGCCGCAGCGGCAGCGGCCATGCTTGTCGGCATCATCGGGGCCTGGGCTTTGGCTGGGATCGCTTTCAGGACACCCCTTCGACAGTTCAGCCGCCTGGTGACTTTGGCGCCCGGTGACGACACCTCAACGACCAATTTGCTTCGCGAAGGCATCGTGCTCGGCACGGTCGGGGTTGTCGGCCTGCTGTACCTGAGGATCGACGTCGTCATGCTGGGTCTGCTGAGTGGAGACGCCGAGGTCGGCCTCTATTTCACCGCGGCCCGGGTGCTTGAGGCCTCGTTCATCGTGCCGCACATCGTCATGCTGGTCGTCTTTCCGCTTCTGGCCCAATCCAATGATGTCCGACACCTCTTGAGGCGGACCATAGTTGGACTGGGCCTGTCGGGTCTTCTTGCCGCCCTGGCCCTTGCCGGCGCCGGCCGGTGGTTGATCCCACAGATCTACGGCGCCGAGTGGGCTGGTACCGGCCATATTCTCATCCTGCTCAGCCTCGCCGCCCCCGCGGTCTTCCTGGGCTATTGTCTGACCCAGGCCCTGGTCGCACACGACCTCCAGGAACGGTACCTGGTGGTGGCACTGATCGGCCTGACCCTCAACATCGGCCTCAACCTCATCCTGATCCCCAGATTCGGCGGCATGGGAGCTGCCGGAGCGACCGTCGTCACCGAGATCATTGTCACTGTGGGCGCAGCCACAGCTCTGATCCGGCGCCGAAAATTGATGCGAAGTATGGGCTAATCTCAGCGCTCAGGTCACACAATCAAGAACACCGCAACCACCGCGTAGACTACGAAAACCAGCTGCACAACCCGCCATCTGACCATCGATGGGGCATCTCGAGAGGTGGCGGCAACGAGGCGGATGTGACGGAGGGTGAAGAGGGCAGCTGCGGTCGTCGCTGCGAGAACCATGAGCTGCACCACCACGAGGCCCGCGAGCCCGGTGGGCGCCCAGGTGAGCATGAGTTCACTGCGACTCAAGACGATCCGACTGCCGGCCAGGACTGGGATATTGGCGAGCTGCGACATCATGAGCACACCCCATCCGAGGATCATCAATCCGAACCCCACCTGAGTCACACCCTCCGCATCTCGGTGGCCGGCACCGATGAGCCCACCTACTGCTCTCCGCAATCCCACCCCCGCCAAGACGGAGAGAAGACAGGCGATTGTGAACGGCACCGGCTTGGCACAGTCTGGAAAACGGACAGGCAGCAGCAACGCGAGGGCCAAGAGCGACACTGCATACCCAAAAAGGGCCACACCGGAGGAGTTGGTGTCGAGATTCCATATGGCTCGCAGGGGAGCTCGCGCCTCAATACGCACCGAACCGTGGGGGCACGAATGCAGACAGTCCATGCAGAGTTTGCAGTGATGGGCCTGAGCGGTTTCGAGCGGGTGGTGATACACCGTGCAGCCCGGGATCGTCAGGGTGCCCTTGTAGCACTCGTGAGTCTGACAGGAGGAGACGCAAATACTCCTCTGAGCAGTCAGTTGGAGGGGAGAAGCAGGAGCGAGAGCAACCGCCAGTCGCCCCAACGGACAGAGGTGGCGACACCAGACCTCTCTCCGGTAGATGACCCCGAAGAACACTGCCGCGGCCACTAATGTGGCCAGCATCACTCCCGACGGGATCGGGTTCTTCGTCATGTGAAACACCCTCTCGGACCCCACGATCGCAACAAACCCAACGATCGTCAGCCAAGGGCCATGCACAACCATCCAGTCGGGAACAGGACGGCATAGGGACTTCACGCGCTTGACAGCCCTCCCGACAACGGAGAGGGGGCAGATGGTGCACCATATCGGCCCAACGAGTAAGAAGAGTCCGAAGACAACGGGCTCCCAGACGGCCCAGATCGCGGAATTGGCCACCAACCCGAGTGTGGTCGAGGCGAAAACCAGGCAGAGAAGGATCACTACACCGTACCCAACTACTGAGGAAATCCGCAGCAACCGAAGCACGACCGACCTCGAGATGAAGCTCACCAGCGGACTTCCAATGAGGTCCACACCTGGTACAGCGCCTTCCTCCCCAGCGCCACCCAAAATGTGTTCCGCGCGGATCTCCTGGTTGTCCGAAATGCGCGCCGCCAGGTCCAACACCTCGCGCAGCTCGGCGACGTTGTTGCGTCGAAACGGCATCGCAACGAGCGCATGGCATGCCGTCTCAGTGAGACGGGGCGGTTCCCTACTGGAGCGGTCGAGCATCGCCTCCGCCAGGGGAAGAATGTCCTTCGGCCGATCGGCCAGGGACGGGAGACGGACGACGTCTCTGAAGCACTTCATGAGCTTCGGACTGAGCCCAGCGCCCCCCTCGGTATCACCGGAAGAAGACCTGGTTGTGGCCACGATCCTGGTATTGGGGAAGGCCCCGGCCGATGATGATTGCACTCTCGAGAGGTAGCTCGCGACAACGTCCTGCACGGCTTCGGGCAACGTGTCGAGATCGCGCAGAATGAGCGTACCACCGTCGGCAAAGTGCACTCCTCCACTGCCGCCCACATCCGAGTCTGACTCTCTCAAGTTGGTCGCGCCGAGGATAAGCTCGGCGGCATCTTCGGGGTTGAGCTTCCGGCAACTCACCGCAATCAGGGGTCCATTCGAGCGTACCGAGGCCTCGTGAATGAGCCGGGCCGCGAGGGTCTTCCCGGTCCCTGGCTCACCGAGCACCAGGACCGGGGACCGGACGGAGGCACAGCGCTCGATTCGGTTCTT
>JAUXDC010000150.1 GCA_030618605.1 Holophagae bacterium
GTTTCGTGTAACCTCATACACGAAACCCGCGAAGGAGTAGTTGTGGCCCGAAAAAATGACGAACAGCAACTGGTTGATCTGATGACCCGCTACCAGCAGGGAGATACCGAGGCTTTTGCCGGCCTGTATCAGGCGCTCAAGGTGCCCCTTCAGCGCTATCTCTGGACCTTTGTCCGGAACACCACGACTGCAGAGGATCTCACCCAGGAGGCGTTCTTACAGATCCACCGGGCCCGTCACACCTACGCCTCGCCCCGGCCGGTTCGACCCTGGGTCTATGCGATCTCACGGCATGTCGCACTGATGCATCTGAGATCACAAAGACGCCGAAAGGAAAGCCTTGCGGTCGAGGATCTTCCCGAGGTCCCTGTGCCGCCCGAGATGGAGCGCATCGGAGACGCAGCGACCGTGTTCACTCTGATGGCCAAACTCCCGCAGGGCGGGCAGGAGGTCTTGATGCTGCACCATCTGCTGGGTCTCAGTTTCCAGGAGGTCGGAGACATCCTGAGTGTGGCGCCCGGCACCGCCAAGGTCCGAGCCCACCGCGCCCTGAAAACACTGAAAGCAATGGTCACAGACGAAGGAGGGTCCAATGCCGGCGCCACACGTTCCTGAAGAGCTTATGAAGGCCGTCATGGACAACTTCCATCCGGTCACCCCCCTCGCGCCGGTTTGGCGTCGAACACTGTGGGCACTCGCGGTCTCGGCCCTGATCTTTGCCGTGGCCGTGCTGGGCTTCGGTCTGCGATCCGATATTCAGAGCATTCCAACCTGGCTGGGTTGGGGCAGCTCGGTCATCGAATTTCTCGCGGCCGCCCTGCTCCTCGGCTTGGCCCTGCGGGAGTCCATCCCCGGTCGCAGCATACCGCTGGGCAGTGCGCTGACGGCCCTGGCCGCCTGCATCATCTATCAACTGACCGTCGGATATGTCACCTGGCGTTTCAGCTCAGGCGTCCCCTGGGAGGACAACCCCCTGTCCCATGGCATGAGTTGCATGATCTCGGATACAACGCTGGCCATCCCGACCCTCCTGGTCACCGTCTGGCTGATCATCAGGGCCTTCCCGACACGCGCATGGATGGCCGGTATGCTGGGCGGCGCCGGAGCGGCTATCGCCTCGGACGCCATCACCCATCTGCGATGCCCGGTTTCCGACATGCGGCACGTCCTGCTGTGGCACACCGGCGCAGTCGTGTTGATCTCCGCAGCCGGCGCCCTGATTGGATTGGCCTGGGATCGCCGGAGGACTTGATCAACTCCGCTATACTGGCAAGGAACCCAGTGAGTGCAGGAGGTCCCGATGGCTCCAGACGACGACACCGATCGAACTCACCGACTGGATGACCTCAAGCGGCAGATCGACGACTTGCAGCAGGAGTGCTCTCGGCTGAAGAAGAATCGCAGGACTGACCCCTATCGCGAGCTGTTCGAACGATCGGCCGATGCGATTTTGATCATCAAGGGAGGTCAGTTCGTCGACTGCAACCAGGCGACCGTCGACATGCTGCGTTTCGACAGCCGCGACCAGGTCCTTCAGACCCATCCCTCCGAACTTTCGCCACCCTCCCAGCCAGACGGTCGGAACTCGCGAGAAAAGGCCGACGAAATGATCGCGCTGGCATTCGAGCAGGGCAATCACCGCTTTGAGTGGGATCACCGGCGCGCCGACGGCGAGGTTTTTCCGGTCGAAGTTCTGCTGACGGTGGCCGGAGAAAATGACGGGAGAGTCCTCCATACGGTCTGGCGAGACATCACCGAACGGAAGCTTTTGGAAGAGCAGCTTCTCCAATCCCAAAAGATGGAGGCGGTCGGACAACTAGCTGGGGGCATCGCTCACGATTTCAACAACCTCCTGGTCGCCATCATCGGCCACAGTGACCTCCTGGAATCGGGACTCGAGGATCGAATGGACCTCCTCGCACGTGTGCACCAGATTCAGCATGCGGCAACGCGGGCAGCGGCCCTGGTGCGTCAATTACTGGCCTTTTCGAGAAAACAAAGGGTCCTTCAGCGGGTTGTTGACCTCAATGCCCTCCTGGTCGACCTTGAACAACTCTTGACCCGCCTGATCGGCGAAGACATACGAATGACTGTCGTTCCTGCCGATCAGATCATGCCCGTCATGGTTGATCCCGGTCAGATGGAGCAGGTAATCGTCAACCTGGTGACCAACGCTCGCGACGCGATGCCCGAAGGCGGCGCCATTGATGTGACAATCGAGCCCGTGATTCTGACCGAGATGCCGCCCGGGGCCTCCTTGCCGATCGAGCCGGGGCACTTCGCCCTGCTGTCGGTCCGAGACACGGGCACCGGGATGGACGAGGAGACGATCAGCCGTGCCTTCGAGCCCTTTTTTACGACCAAAGAGATCGGTCAAGGCACCGGCCTCGGTCTCTCAACCGTCTACGGCATTGTCCGTCAAGACCATGGCACCGTGACCATCTCAAGCCGACCGAATCGGGGAACCACTCTCAAGGTCTTTCTCCCGATCTCGGCCGGCCAACTGTCGGTTGCCGAGAGCGTCTCTCGCGCCAGAGCACCAGGGGGCAGTGAGACAATCCTGGTTGTCGAGGATGAAGAAACAGTTGCCTCACTGGTGACAAACGTCCTCGAGGCCAACGGCTACACTGTGCTCAACGCCGTGGACGGATTGGATGCCCTCGGAGTCTGGGAGTTGAACGACGGACCGATCGACCTGGTTTTGACCGACGTCGTCATGCCCAACATGGGAGGGGTTGAGTTGATCCAGGAACTCAAGGAAGGCGGCTTCGTCCCCAAGGTCCTTTTCATGTCGGGCTACACAAATCTGGCGCCCGACCGTCTGGACCGCCTCGACGAAAAGGTCATACTGATAGATAAGCCCTTCAGTCCGAACCAGTTGATCGAACGAGTCAGAGAGATTTTGAACGGTTGTTAAAGTCACTGCCTCCCTGTGTCCCAGCCTCCTGGCATTCTGGCATCCCAACTTCCTAGCTTTCCAGCTTTCCAGCGTCAAAACCCGATACACACCTTCCCAAAATGCGCTCCCGATGCCATGTAGGCGAACGCCTCCGGGACATCGTCGAAGTCGAAGACCTGGTCGATCACCGGCTTGATTTCATGGCCCTCGACGGCCCGATTCATGCGCTCAAAACCCTCCCGGGAACCGACCAGAATCCCCTGGAGTTTCAGGTGTTGCATCAACAACGGAATGATGTTGAACTCCGACGAGATCCCGGAGAGCACGCCGATGACCGAGATCGTACCGCCGACGGCAGCCGCCTTCAGAGACTGGGTCAACGTGCCCGCCCCTCCGACCTCGACGATGTGATCGACACCACGGCCGTCGGTCAAACGCCGAACCGTCTTGCCCCACTGGGGATCGTCGACGTAGTTGACGGTGGCCCAGGCGCCCATAGACCGGAGCCGATCGAGTTTGGCCTCGTTCGAGGAGGTGGCGATCACGCGGGCACCCAGCATCAAGGCAAACTGAAGGGCAAAGATCGAAACGCCCCCGGTTCCCTGAACGAGCACTGTATCGCCTGCCGATACGTCGCCCAACTCCGCCATGGCACTCCAGGCGGTCAGGGCGGCACAGGGCAACGTGGCGCCCTCGACATCACTGAGGTGATTTGGTAGCGGGATGACACCTTCAGCATCGAGGACCATCATTTCGGAAAGCGTCCCGTCAATTGGTCCACCAAGCGTTCCGCTGAGTTTCTCGGCCGTCGGCCTGCCGCTGATCCAGGTCTGGGAAAAGACCGTTGCAACCCGTTCGCCCAGGCCGACCCTCTTGACACCCTCTCCTACGGCAATCACCTCTCCGACACCATCGGAGCAGGGCACCAACGGGAGGGGCTGCCTGGGATTGTAGTGACCCCGGACCATCATCAGATCACGGTAGTTCAAGGACACAGCTTTCATTCGCACCAGGACCTGGCCATGGCCTGGAGCCGGATCCGGTCTTTCCACACATTTCAGATTGTCCATCCCGAACGAACCTTGAATTTCATAGGCCTTCATGATGCCTCCCAATAACGGCATTCTACCGTGCGAGGCTTCAGGTTTCAGGTTTCAGGTTTCAACATAAAAAACACGACCTACGACCTGTGACCTGCGACCTGCGACCCTGCCCCTTTTTTTCGGAACAACTCGTGGATACCTCACTCATCGTCTATAATAGGCTGAAGTAATTCCTGACATGGCAAGAGTGGCTCCTTGGCCTCTCATGAGAAATGGCGACAATGAGTCAAGGCAAACATCCAGCCCCCAACATCGACGACACGGCCCCGAAAATTGGGGTGGCCTCGTTCCCGGAAAGAAAAGCGTCCGCCAAATCTGAAACTAAGGTAGCCGGAGAGATCCTGAGGACATTGGCCAAGGTTAACCGGGTGGTCCTTCGAGAAAACGACCGTGTGAAGATGTTGGATGCCGTATGCAAGATTCTGGTTGAGCACAGAAATTACGTCTACGCGTGGGTCGGCCTCGTTAGGGAGACCCCCGAGAACGTATCCCTGGCCGCCTCCTCCGGTCCCACGTGCTCTTTTCTGGACAATTTCTCTCTTTCCCTGCAGGACTCGTCTTGCCATGGGCCACAGTGTGCCATCGAAGCCATCAGGAAGGGCATTCCATTCCTGATCGACGGCAGCGAAAACGAAGACCCCTGCCCTCAATGCCCGACCCGCCGGAAATACCCCAATCGAACCACTCTGGCCATTCCTTTGGTTCGGGACGCTAAGAATTATGGTGTTTTTGTCGTCCACGCCACCGGCCCAGGAATTTTTGACCGACCGGAACGGGCCCTCCTGACAGATCTGGGCGACAACATCGCCTACGCACTGGAAAAACTGGAGGCAGACGATCAGCGCAAGAACCACCTCGAAGAGGTCATGCTCCTCAATGAGATCACCAGGGTCGCGCTGGAGTCAACGGCGATCACCGACGCCTTGCCCCACCTGGCCGTGCAACTTCAAGGGGCACTCAATGCGGACAGGTGTGATCTCGCGCTGTGGAATGACCAACGTCAAGAGATTACCTCGGTCGCCTCGACCGATTCAGGGACAACCACCGACCCGGTTATTTGTCCCCAGTCCGAGGGGGTTGCAGCGGTTTTGGTCGCCAACCGACCGGTTCCCTGTGGCCCGGGTTGTGTGCCGGTCCCAGCTCCGGGTCCATCCGGCCCCTTCATCATGGGAATGCCCCTGGTGGCTCATGACAATCCCCTGGGAGCTGCTTTTGTTACGTTCGACGAGGAGCGCCCCTGTAGCCAATGCGATCTCAATCGCGCCCGGATGATCGCCGGCCACATCGCCTTGGCCATCGCACACACTACGACGGTCGAGGCCAACTCCAAGAGAATCGAAGCTCTTCTTGCACTGCACGAAACCAGTGTCGATCTGGCCGGCCATCGTGATATCAAGGGACTCTTGAGGGCCATTGTTATTCGCGCCGGGAAGCTGGTCGGAACCGAAATGGGCGGTCTGTACTTGACGGTTCCCAACGGACTACAGATGGTCGTTGCACGGGGAATGTTGGAACCCTTCGTCGATCGAGTCCTGCCGCAGGGAGAAGGCGCCAGTGGACGGGCGGTTATCAGTCGGAAGGCGATTCTGATCAATGACTACGCCACCTGGGAGGGGAGTTCGCCCATGTACACCGATCTTCGAGTCGGATCGGTAATCGCCGCCCCTCTCTTGTGGAAAGACAAGGTCCTCGGCGCCTTCCACGTCGAACATCCCTCAGCCAACGTCTTCGGTCCCGATGATATCGAGATCGTTTCCCTCTTTGCGGAACAGGCGGCGGTCGCCATCGCCAACGCCCGATTGATCTACAACACCGAAACCGCTCGAAAAGAACTGGAACTCGGTTATACAGCAACCCTCGAGGGGTGGGTCAGGGCTCTTGATCTCAGGGATCAAGAGACCGAGGGACATACACAAAGGGTCACGGACCTGACCGTTGAATTGGCGCGCCGATTGAACGTCACCGAAGACCAATTGGAGCCGATCAGACGAGGCGCCCTCCTCCATGACATCGGTAAGATCGGAATCCCGGATGCCATTCTTCGCAAGCCGGGGCCCTTGACCGAAGACGAGTGGAAGGTCATGCGCCGCCACCCACAGATGGCCTGGGACATGCTGTCACCAATCGAATACCTGAGGACGGCCCTGGCCATTCCCTATGGCCATCACGAGCGCTGGAACGGTTCGGGCTACCCACTGGGCACAAAGGAACGTCAGATCCCGCTGGCTGCCAGGATTTTTGCCGTCGTCGATGTCTATGACGCCTTGAGATCGGATCGACCCTATCGGAGTGGATGGCCCGAGGGACGGGTCATCGCCTACATCAATGATCACTCCGGGACATCCTTCGATCCGGAGATCGTCGAGGCTTTTTTGGCGATGGTGTCAGAGAATTGATGCTGGTTAGTTGATTCTTGATACTTGATACTTGATACTCGCTGGAGTTCCCCCTCCTGCGTTCCCCCCCCCCTGCTCCCGTGATACACTGGGCTCCGGCCACGCTGCACCTGAAAATGGAGGTGCAGATGCGATATTCCCCTACCCAATTCGTGAACTTGGCGCTTTGCCTGGCGATGTGTGCTGCCGCCAACGCTGGGAATCCCAAAAAACTGACACAGGCATGCCCTCGGCTGGCCCCTATTGACGGGGCACCGGCCGGGACTACGATCATCGATAACGCTACTGTGCTCCGGCTTGCGAAGAAGGGCCGAATCGCGGCCATTGCCGATCGGCAGCAATCGGTGCCGGACTCCATTAACCCGACATCGGGTGGCGGGTTTTCCGACAAGAAACGCTGGCGGGCGGAACACCGTCGGGCGGTCTCGGACATTCACAAGCTCCAGCAACAGCTGATCAAGGCTGAAGGGGAGCACGAGGCTCTGGAGTCCCACCTCTTTGCTCTTCGGAAAGAGATCCAACGGATTCGGCTTCGGCCTCGGCTGCACGCCAAGGCACAACAGATAGCACAGTTGAAGAAGAACCTGCGGCATGCCCGGGACAGTTTTTCGAGGGTGATCCGCGAGGCACGTTTGGATGGAGCACAACCGGGCTGGTTCCGAGACCTGCCGCGGCCGTGAAGGAAGCCAGGAGGCTGGAAAGCCAGGACGCCAGGAGGCATCCCGATCACCTGGGGCGTCCCATCGTCCTAGCGTCCCAGCTTCCCAGCGTTCTAGCTTTCTAGCCTTCCAGCTTCCCGGCGTACACAACCTCGTGCAATGGGTTTGCACCGACGGCGTAGGCGAGATCTGCGGGGCTTTCGATGTTCCAGACGGCGAGGGCGGCCACCTTGCCGACCTCGAGCGTGCCTCGCGATCCCGACAGGCCCAGGGCCCGGGCGGCATTTCGTGTCACACCGGCGAGGGCTTCTTCGACCGTCAGGCCGAACAGCACACAGGCCATGTTGATCATCAGCAGCAGCGAGGTCACGGGCGATGACCCGGGGTTGCAATCTGTCGATACCGCCATCGGCACCCCAAAGCGCCTGAAGGCATCGATCGGCGGTTTCTGGGTTTCCTTCAAGACGTAGAATGCCCCCGGCAACAGGACGGCAACTGTACCCGATTGCGCCATCGCCTCAATACCCTCAGAAGACACATACTCCAGATGGTCTGCCGACAAAGCGCCATACCGAGCCGCGAGCTGCGCTCCCCCTTGGTCAGACAGCTGTTCCGCATGCAATTTCACCGGCAAATCATGTGCTGCAGCTGCATCGAAGACCCGCGCCGTCTGCTCCGGTGTGAACCCGATCGTTTCACAAAAGGCGTCAACGGCATCCGCCAGCCCGGCCTTCGCTGCGGCCGGAATCATTTCTTGGCACACCAGATCGATGTAGTCGTCCGAATGTCCGACAAAATCCGGAGGCACGGCGTGGGCGCCGAGCAGCGTTGTGCACACCGAAACCTGGCGCTCCTCCGACAGTCGACGGGCAACCTTGAGTATCTTGAGTTCCGTCTGGAGATCCAATCCATAGCCCGATTTAATCTCGATCGTCGTCACACCTTCGGCGAGTAGGCGGTCCAATCGGGTCAGGGCAGAATCCAGCAATTGCGCCTCGGTGGCCTCTCTGGTTGCCATAACCGTCGAGAGGATGCCGCCACCGGCCCTGGCGATCTCCTCGTACGAGGCGCCTGCCAATCTCTGCTCGAATTCGTGAGCCCGATTCCCTCCGTAGACCAGATGCGTGTGGCAATCGACAAGACCCGGTGAAACCCACCGCCCCTGACCGGATCGAACATCCTGTGCCAAGCTTTGCGGCGACCCCGGAAGGCTGTCTCGAGGGCCCACGAAAACCAGACGCCCGGCCGAAATGCCGACTGCACCATCCCGGACAGCACCATAGGGTGCTCCCCCATCGACCATCGTCGCCAGATTGACGTCAACCCACAGTGTGTCCCACATGTCACTGGTCATAACTTCTCCCTGACCCCCACACCTCACCATTTTCTCCTCCTAGCTTCCCAGCGTCCCAGCGTCCCAGCGTCCCAGCGTCCCAGCATATTGTGACCACGGACACATTACATCAACACGCCGTGTGTCACTCTTTACCCATGGTGGAAAACGGTATCAGATCACGGCGGCAGAAACTGGTCGAGGGCATGGAACGTTCACTCAGCGATCTCCTGCACGAGCGCATGGATCGTTCCTTCAGGGCCGATCACGGCAGTCGCCGCCCTCCGGATAACACCTCGGCACTCTATATCTGGGCTGCCGGCAAAGCCCCGGCCATGTTGGATCAGCTCTACCACATTCACATCGAGGGCCTGCAGGAACGGGGAGAGATCCCCCGCAAGGAATACCAGGTTCCTTCTTCCGAGGCCGACCGCAGACGCATGCTTTCGGCGGTGCGAGCGTGCGTAAGTCGGACAAGACGCTAGGATCCTGAAGGACAAAGGCCTCGGCAACGATGCCTGGCCGGTACCTTCAACTGCCTCTGTACTTCAAGCTACTGGATAGTACTGCAAATACCACTCAACAAACCGTTTAACGCCCTCCTCGATTGGCGCCGACGGTTCGAAGCCGACAGCGTCCGAGAGCGCCCGTACATCGGCAGCGGTCGCCGGCACGTCGCCTGGCTGCATCGGCAAGAGGTTCTTGACGGCCTT
>JAUXDC010000180.1 GCA_030618605.1 Holophagae bacterium
TCCTTGAATTGATCGAAAAGACGAAGAAGAAAGACGGTTTCGCAGGTCATCTTGACGAACTCGACCGACTTCTCGCCAACAGGACGGCAGGGTGGCTCACATAATCGGGAAGGTCGGACCACTGGTGTCCCTCGTTGAATCGACTCTTCCGCATGATGTACTCCTTGAGCCCAGACTCTCATTATCCCTGGACCAGTTTCCGGGAAGCACGTCAGAGGTGACGACCGTCACTTGACGATTCCCTCGACGGGCAACATGTTGTGAGAGAGGCAACAAACACTGATGAATGACCCGATGGACGGTTGTAACCCTTGTAACCCTTGTTGGGAGGAGGATGACTTATGAAAAGATTATTGGTAGGTATGGTTGTTATGTTGTGGTGTTTGTCGGGATGGGGGGCGGGCGTGGTCGAGCAGACTGATCTGGCTTTCGCAGATGCAGCTGCACAGAGCTCGGCTGGAAATGCAAAGACGGGTAATTCCGGTCAAGGCGGGGGAGATAATTCCGGTCAAGGTGGGGAAGATCCCGGACCGGTCGTGACCGAGCCATCAAGCTGGTCTCTTTTCTTCTATCTGGCCATCGACAATGAGCTTGAGGCCGCGGGCGATTTGAGCCTCGCGAATATGCTCGAGGCGACCGCCGGTCTGGAGTACCACCCCAGGATCCTAGTCCTGGTCGACAGGCTGAGCACACAGGGCACGGATGTGTTCGAAATCGTCGGAGGCGAGCAGGATTCGGTCGTAAGCTACGACGAACAGGTCAGCTCTGATCCCGCTGTACTGCAAAACTTCGTCACCATGGCCCTTGATGGCTACGCCAGCGATATGAACGCCCTGATCATCAAGAGCGAGGGTTTTTCCTGGCGAGGAACCTGTCGAGACAATACCCATCCCGGCCAAGACACGGACACCTTGATGTCCACCGGCGGGATGGCCGAGGCCTTGATTGCCGCGCAGGTGGCGACCGGCACTTCAATGGATATGCTTTTGCTGGAGGCCTCATGCATGGGCTTTATCGAAGTGGTCTATGAGCTCAGAGACGCCGTGGATCTGCTGCTGACCACCGAAACCAAGATCCAGCCCAACGGCGGCATTCCCTGGCCGATGATCCTCGAAGACATGGCCCAAGACGGCGACATCAGCCCGGTGGATCTCGGCGTGGTTATCTCGGACAATCACCGGGACTACTGGGAAGACAAGGGCAACCACGGCGATCCGGGCGCGGACACCTACGCGGATTTTTCCAGCATGTCGGTGCTGGACATGACCAAAATGGGGGCGGTGCTTGCCGCCCACAACGACTACTGTGACACCATCGTCCCGCTGTTCGAGGAGCTTCGTAATGTGCTTCCGCACGCGCGGGATCTTTCCGAGATCGGCGGCTACGGCAGTATCACCGACTTTGCCTACCAACACGACATCGTCACCTTCCAGGACGCCGCTCTGATGATCATCGAGCAGAAAGGGCGATCCTACCCCGAACTGGAGGCGGCCATAACCGACTACCAGGCGGCCCACTACGACATGGTGCTTTACAACGTGTACGCCGACAAGTTCCACGACAAGACCCAGGCCTTGTCCATCTGGTACCCGCCTACCTACAACAAGTACGACACCACCGACCCGGTAGGAGACGTCACCTTCGGCAGTACCATATTCTACGAGGATCCCGACATCGCCCTCGATTGGATCGTCGATTCCAACTGGCTGTGGTACCTGGACGAATACTTCCGGGCCTTATACAACTACAACGCCCATAGACAGGATTGGTCGACGGATTAACTTACAAGGAGTGGAAAGAAGCCCAAGCATCAGTGCCAGATGGGCGGCACCCAAAAGGGGAGGGTTGAAAATAATTACTGGCAGTCGACGGTGAAGGTTTCCAAGGCGATGATCCAGCTCATGCTTGCACAGCCTTCCAGCATCAAGTGGCGGAGCTGCCCCCGACCCAGCCCGTCATCGCCCGGCTGGTGCAGCATGAACCAGTCATCATAGGCATCGTCTCTGAATCCACGCAGCATGTGGTGCGTATCGTAGGACACGCCGTCGAAAGGATCGGGATCGAGCGGTCCGGAGTGGGTGTTGATCATCGCCACCTGACAGCTCTCCAGATCCTCATAGAACTGGTCGTCCAGCTTGTTCGCGTGGGTGGCCATCAGATCAATCACCAGTTCGTCGGGGTGTCCCTCGCAGTACACGTGATGATTGATCTGCACTTCCAATCCGCCCGAGATTCCATACTCGGTGAGTGCCTTGTTGATTACTGGTTCGCGATCGGTCATTTTCCACTGGCCGGTCGATCAGTCGTAGTTACCGGTGAAGCCACCCACACGGCCGCAGCTGTTCCAATAGTCCCAGCATGAGAATCGGTGTGGTCCCAGGCCCGACGTTATCCACCGTGAATCAGGCCGCGGTCTCCAGCAGCACGTGGCTGGGCGCCTTGCGCTGCACGGTGAAGGTGTAGTCGTATCGCCACATGCCGGAACACTTTCGTCATCGACGGTCCAGCTGAGCGTAGCCGTGTCCCAGCCCATTCCGCCAATGGCGGAACGGGTCCCTACCCCGAACAGACCAGGTTCCGCCCCGACCTCTTCGCCCGATACAGTGCGTCGTCGACCCTTTTGAGTGCAACGTCCAGACTCTCGTGGGCGAGTCGGCATTGGATGACTCCGATGCTGACGGTGCAGCGAACCACACCTTCCGGCGCCGCAACCTCGACCGAAGCAAGTCGCTGGCGCAGTCTTTCGGCGACGGCCTCGGCCGTTTTGCGATCGATCTCCGGGAGGATCACGGCAAACTCTTCCCCCCCGAGACGGGCCAGTACATCTTCTGAGCGGAGGAGATCATCGGCTTCTTTGCAGAGGTCCTTCAAGACGGAGTCTCCCACAGCATGCCCGTGGGTGTCGTTGACCCTCTTGAAGTGGTCCAGGTCAAACATCAAGATCGACATCGGCCGTGAGTGACGACGAGCTCTCGACCACTCCAGTTCCAACCGTTCGAAAAACCGACGCCGGTTGCAGATGCCGGTCAGGGGGTCGGTCGTTGCCAGCCGGGTCAATTCCTCTCGCATCTGTTTCCGCTCGGTGATGTCCCTGACGACGCTTTGCACCGCGGGCTCACCTTCATAGAGGATCGGTCCGGACACAACCTCGCACGGGCGTTCCCTGCCGTCGACGGTGAGGACCGTCAACTCGATCGGTGGCAGGCTCTCGGCGCCGTGTTCGAGCTTGGTCAGGCGCTCAATGATCGGTTGCCTGTACCTCGGGAGGATGAATTCGAAGAAGGAACGGCCGATCAGCTGGCCTGGGTCTGTGGCGCCCATCAAACGGCTGCCGACCGGGTTGAGGTACAGCACGGTGCCACCGCGGTGGACCAGAATCGCATCTGGAGACAGTTCGACCAGGCTACGAAAACGGGTCTCGCTCTCGGCCTGGGCCCTTTCTGCGGCAGTTCGGGCAGCTACCTCGTACCTGAGATCGTCGGTAATTCGACGCTCTGATTCCACGATGACGAATTCTCGCCTAAGGGTCACATTGCGTTCCCTCGATACCAGGGCTCCCAAAATATTGGCCAGAGTCAGGTACAGGATGACTTGAATGAACTCTTCTGGACTGATGTCGAGAAACACCGAAGTCGAAGCAATGAAACCGACGGTAAAAATCAGGCTGACGCCCATGGCCCATATCAGCCGGAGAGGAAGAAAGAGGTAATAGATAACGATCAGGACCAGCGCGGTCAGGGCATGGAGGAGCAGTTCGCCTTTGATGGCCCAGACGATGCCGCAGGTCATGATGGACACCATCAGGATGGGGATGACAATCAAGCGATCCAGGCTGCTTTTCGGGCCACCGGCACTGCCGGCCGCCGTGAGTGCCGCGATGATCGAGGCGGCAACCGCGGCCCGGACCACGATGATGCCTCCGATCAGTTTGGGGTCGTTTCCGACGACCAGCGCATCAACGACAATGCCCAAAAGGATAAAAACGGCAGCGGTAACGCCTACAAAGCGAAGATGGCGAATTCTGGAAGGCAGGGTCGAGCACAAGAAGGACCGCTCAAGGTCCCGATCGAGAAACTCACCGGAAAAATCTTTGGTTCGGGTCGAGAATCCAGCCTTGGAGGACCTGGAGTCTCCATCAATCAGTGGGGGAGAGTCCACTGCCGGGTTATGGTCGACTGTGGTCATATCAGTGCATCTCGCTCTTTTTGAGGGTATCACTGCGGGATCCAGTTGGGCAGAGGCGCAGGGACACAGCGTGGCCCCCCGCCCACCCTTTTCGGATGAAAATCAGCTCATGTCTCCCGTTTTCCTCCTGCCTCAGCAGCCGGGCTCTCATTGGAGGTCTCCAGAATTCAGGGTCATTGGATCGACTCAGCGGGCCGACCCTCTATTTGGCAGTCTCGCTGGCGTTGTTCAGCAAACGGGACACCTCCCATCCGGTCCGCCGAAAAGGGCGAAGCCGGTAGGGGCACCGGCGGACGCGGGGCCCCGCCCAAAGAAACCCCTTTGCGCCTTGGCGACTTTGCGTTTCTGTTTTTTTTTGACCCAGGAGAAACCCAGAGTTACTCAGCGGGGGTGGAGTCGATCGGAAAGGTCACCGTCACCCTTGTGCCGACATCTTCCCGCGAATCCAGTTTGAGGTCACCGCCGATCAGCTGAACCATGTGTTTGACGATTGCCAGTCCGAGACCAAGTCCTCCGGTGCCGGGAGTACGTGCGCGGTCGACCCTGTAGAACCGTTGCAACACAGCGCCGAGTTCGGAGGCGGGGATGCCCAGCCCGGAGTCTTCCACCTCGATCTGGGCTGCGCCTTCGAGACGCTTTGCGGAGATTTTGACCCATCCCCCGGGACGGTTGTATTTGACGGCATTGTCCACCAGATTGGAAAGAACCCGAGTCAGCGCCCTGGTGTCGAAGTTGAACGCAAAATCTTCAGGAAGGTCGATGCGAAGATCAACTTCGGCCCGAGAGGCGACCGCGGCAAAGTCAGAAGCCACCTGCCGCACGATGGGGCCGACTGATTGGTGGGCTGTTTCCATCTTGAGAGTCCCAGCCTCGATCGAAGCCAACTCGTAGAGTTCATCGGTCAGTCGGGTGATCCGTTCGACCTGGCGGACCATCATGTGTGTTATGTCGGGCGGAATTTCGTCTTCCAGAGCTTCGACGGTCGTCCTCATGACGGCCAACGGTGACCTCAATTCGTGGGAGAGATCCTGGACGAACCGCCGCCGCAACTCTGCAGCCCTGCGAAGCGAACCGACTTCGGTCACCAGGACCACAGCCCCGCCCTGGCTCAAGGGAAAGGGCCGGAGTTCCCAAGCCCCTCGCGGATTTTCGACCAGAATTCGTTGCCCGGCTCGGCCGCCGACGGCGTTGCGAATGCCGTTGAGGATGTCGGGGTCCCGTTCGAGGTCGAGGAGGGACTCTCCGAGGGTCAAGGACTCGACGCCGAGGAAGTGCTGGGCCCGGGGATTGCAGAGTCGCAGGTGGAGATCAGGGTCGACGACCAGAAGGCCCTCCCCCAGGCCTGTAGAAATATCGTCGATCAATTGAGACATCTCCGTCCGCTCGGTTTGGCACCGCTCGGCCTCGTCGTGGAGTTTTCCCACTCGGTTCGCCACTTGATGGATCGAGGTCAGGCCGAGGCTTGCGACCAGTGTGTTGATCGGTTGTTGAGACCGCCTCCACACGATCTCTCCCGCAAGGCCGACTGCAGTCAACCAGAAGATGGTGATCCAGACCCAACTCGAGAGCGTCGATGACGTCGCAGCAATTGCGATCACCAGAATGGGCAGGCCGGCGAGGGCCGTGATCAGGAAATGACGTCCTCGTGTCATGGGCATCCCCGAAAGCGGTAACCGGCGCCGATGAGGGTTTCGATGACGTCAGAGTCGATCTTCTTTCGTAAGGTCCGCACATGCACGTCGATGGTTCGGGTCTCGACGTCGGAGGACAAGCCCCAAATCCGCTCCAGGATTCGTTCTCGGGACAGGACCTGGGGTCTGTTTGTGATCAAGAACCAGAGTAATTCGAGTTCTCGAGTCGTCAGGTGGATTTCCTCCCCGTCCAGCGTAACGCGCCGTGTCCGGTGATCGACGATCAGGCGCCCCTCTGAGAAAACGTCTTCGGGAACCCCACCGTCCAGTTGGCGCCGCCGCAACAGTGCCTGAATCCGGCTCTTGAGTTCGCGGACCGAGAAGGGTTTGACGATGTAGTCATCGGCGCCGAGGTCGAGGCCGAGTACCCGATCGTGTTCCTGTGCCCTGGCGGTCAGCATGATGATCGGAAGGTCTCGCGTTGCGGCGTTGCCGCGAATCTCCCGGCAGATCGAGAGGCCGTCCATGTCGGGAAGATTGAGATCCAGCAGGAGAAGGTCGGGGGGGTGTTCAACGACTTTCGTCAGACCCTCCACCCCCGACAGAGCGTGATCGATTGAATAGTTTTCCCGCCCCAGGGCCAACCGAAGGGACTGGACCAGGTCGGCGTCGTCCTCGATCAGCAATAAACGATCCCTCACCATGACTCCTCCTCGAGCCTCCTACCAACGAGATTCTACGCAAGATGGTAAGAAAGCTGTTAGCTATTAGCCGTTAGCTATTAGAAAGACAACTTTGCGCCTCCCAGATTAACGGTTTCCTGAGCTAACCGCTAAATGCTAACTGCTAACAGCTTCCGGCCGGGCCTCTAGGGGCTGATGCCTTATCGGCGTACCTTCCTCAAGATAGACGATCTCCTCGGCGATGTTGGTTGCCTGGTCACCGATGCGTTCTGCATAGCGGGCGACGAAGATCAGGGCGATGGCACGGGAAATCGTCTGCGGGTCGTCGATCATGAAGGTGATCAGCTCGCGGAGCAGTTGCACGTACAGGGCATCAACCTCATCATCTCTGCCGATGATTTCCCGAGCCTTTGCCGAGTCCCGTTGGACATAAGCGGAGATCGCGTCCGAGACCATTGCGCGGGCGAGATTGAGCATGCGAGGCAGATCGATCAGGGGTTTGACGATCTCTTTGTCGTTGAGATAGAGGACCCTCTCGGCGATGTTGGTGGCATGGTCGGCGATCCGTTCCAACTCGGGGCCGAGCTTGATGGCGACGATGACGAATCGGAGATCCGTGGCCGCCGGCTGGTGCCTGACAATGAATTCGGCTGCCAGTCGATCGATCTCGACCTCCAGTTGGTCGATGACGTCGTCACCGTCAATCACCTGCTGCGCCAGCGCGGAATCCCGCTCAATCAGGGCCTTGCCTGCATCGGAAAGTGCCCGCTCGACCAGGCCGGCCATCGTCAGGATGGTTTCCTTGATCTGTTCCAATTCTTCTTCAAATAGACGTTGCATTTGTCCGTCCTTTGCTGTCTGATAGCTGATAGCTTAGGGTTCGCGCAGAAATAACTTCCCGGTTTACGCGCCCAGATGTGCTACCGATTTGGCTTGGGCGATTGAACGAAACCGTAGGTGTAGCCCGAGCTACATTGAGGATCTCGCGATTGAGCCCGAGCCGAAGATGCGGTGCAGACGGGATGCGAAAAGCAGAAGTTATTTCTGCGCGAACCCTTAGGCGCTTGCGAGACTCAGTGACAATCCGGTGGGGATTACCCAGGCCCGTTCTGCTTCTCCCTCGGCAGACAAGATTTTCTGAGCGATTGTTGCCAACACCCAAGCTGTAGGGTGGGCCTTGGCCCACCATTGGTTCCCTCGGTTGGTGGGCCAAGGCCCACCCTACGTTCTGTTTCTTTTTTGTGCCTTTTTGTGCCTTTTTGTGGCTATTTCCTGATTCTTGCAAGCA
>JAUXDC010000213.1 GCA_030618605.1 Holophagae bacterium
ACTTCCAGGCCACCAAGGGGGGAGGCCACGGCGACTACCGCCTCCTGGTTC
Organism: Holophagae bacterium; assembly: GCA_030618605.1. Classification (GTDB taxonomy): domain Bacteria; phylum Acidobacteriota; class Thermoanaerobaculia; order Thermoanaerobaculales; family Sulfomarinibacteraceae; genus DAOWGJ01. The sequence goes on from JAUXDC010000213.1 coordinate 52, forward strand.
TGGCTCCCTGGTCGGTGCAGGAGGCGGCGGACCTGGTTCAAGACGGTTTCGACCTGGCGGACCACTACCGCAACCCGGTGATGATCCTGGGAGACGGCCTCATCGGCCAGATGATGGAACCGGTGGAGTTCCACGAGGACCGCAAGCCGATCAAGGATCTTAAAGAGAAGACCTGGGCCGCCACCGGCTATGACGGCAGCCGGCCGCGGGCGATCATCAACTCCCTTTTCCTGGATCCCGCCGAACTGGAACAGCACAATATCGACCTCAAGAAGAAATACGACCTGATGGAGCGCGACGAGGTGCGGTTCGCCACCTATGGCGCCCTGGACTCGGCAGACGTCGTCATCATCGCCTACGGCACGGTCGCCCGGGTCTGTCTCTCGGCAATCGAGGCTCTTGAAGAAGACGGCATCAAGGTGGCGATGGTCCGGCCGATCACGCTGTGGCCCTACCCTTATGAGGCCGTTCGTGAAGTCGCATCCAAGGCCAAGGAGATCCTTGTCGTCGAACTGTCGACCGGCCAGATGATCGAAGACGTACGCTTGGCCCTCCATCGCCCACGGCCGATCCACTTCCACTGTCGTCTTGGCGGGATGCTGGTCAGCCCGGAGGAAGTCATCGCCAAGGTCAAGGCGATCAAGGCCGGAGAATCCGAGGAGGTGCAGCATGCCTGAAGCGGTCTTTGTCCGTCCCGACAGTCTTTCGGATGTCCATACACACTACTGTCCAGGCTGCACCCACGGCGTTATTCACCGTTTGGTCGCCGAGGTGATCGACGAATTAGGCATCCGAGACCGAACCGTCGGGATCGCCCCCGTCGGGTGCTCGGTGTTGGCCTACAACTACTTCGACTGTGATTTTCAAGAAGCCGCCCATGGCAGGGCGCCGGCAGTGGCAACGGGTATCAAGAGGGCCCGGCCGGACCTGGCAGTCTTCGCCTACCAGGGCGACGGCGATCTGGCCTCGATCGGCATGGCGGAGATCGTGCACTGTGCCAATCGCGGCGAGAAAGTCACCGTCGTCTTCGTCAACAGCGCCATCTACGGCATGACCGGCGGCCAGATGGCGCCGACAACGATGCCGGGGCAGCCGGCCACCACCTGTCAAATGGGCCGCGACGTCGAACTGGCCGGTCACCCAATCCGCGTCGCAGAGCTGATCTCGACCCTTCGCACTCCCGCCTTTGTCGCACGCGCCTCGTCGCACTCGCCGTTGGCTGCGGTCAATGCCAAGGAAATGCTGCGCCGGGCCTTCAAGTACCAGGTTGAGGGTCGGTGTTTCTCATTGGTCGAAATACTCTCCACCTGCCCGACAAACTGGGGAATGACCCCGGCCGAGTCGACCAAGTGGCTTGAAAAAACCATGCTGCCCTACTACCCACTGGGCGTATTCAAGACTCCGGACGGTGACGATCGCGCACCGCTGCCGAGAAAACCGTAAGGAGGCCCAAAATGCAGAACGACGTAATCATGGCGGGCTTCGGAGGTCAGGGCATCCTGCTGATCGGCAAGATGTTGGCCTACGCCGGCATGCAGGAGGGCAAGGAAGTCTCCTGGCTCCCCTCGTACGGTCCCGAGATGCGGGGCGGCACCTGTAACTGCACTGTGGTGATCTCGGACAAGCCGGTGGGCTCCCCGGTCATCCAGAGTCCCGGAGCGGTGTTGGCGATGAATTTGCCGTCGCTCGAGAAATTTGAGTCCGACGTACGGCCGGGAGGGTTCCTGCTGATCAATACCTCGCTGATCGAACGAAAAGTCGAACGGGACGATGTCAAAATCGTGGAGATTCCCGCCAATACGATCGCCCAGGACCTCGGCAATGCACGAGGCGCCAACATGGTCGCCCTGGGCGCCTATGTCGGAGCCACCGGAGCGGTGTCGATGGAGCAGATCGAGGCGGTCGTCCGGCAGACCTTTGCGGCCAAACCATCCCTGATCGACGTCAACCTCGAAGTACTGCACAAGGGCTACGACCTCGGGCGCGAACATGCCGTTACCACCTCTGAGGAGGCTGCCTCATGACGACGGAGCATTGCGCCGTGGACCTGGGGCCGGCCGCCGAGATTCTTGAGGGCTACCCTCCCGAGGAGGCGTCGCTGATCCAGGTACTCCAGGACGTGCATCGGGCCTACAGCTATCTGCCGTGTGACGTGCTCGGAACTGTGGCCAAGACCCTGAATGTCCCGTTGGCCAAGGTCTTCTCGGTCTCGACCTTTTACAAGGCCTTTTCCCTGGAACCGCAGGGCGACACCATCATCAAGATCTGCGTCGGCACCGCATGTCATATTCGTGGCGCAGGCCAATTGGTCGAGGAACTCGAGCGGAAACTGGGTGTCGGCCCCGATCAGACGACCGAAGACATGAAATTCACCGTCAAGACGGTCAACTGCGTCGGCGCCTGTGCGATGGCGCCCGTGATGATCGTCGGCGAGACCTACCACGGCAGCGCAAAACCGGCTCGGGTCGGAAAGTTCTTGGCGGAAGCGGAGGTTGACCATGCAGATTGAGTCGAAGGCCGCTTTCGAGAGCCTCCAGGCAGAAAGCCGAGCGCGACACTCCGACGCCCAGGCAGAGATCCATGTTTGTTGTGGCACCGGATGCCTTGCGAATGGATCAAAGGGCGTTGCCGAAGCCTTCGCCGCCGAAGCAGAAAAGAGAAACAGCAACGGCGGACCGAAGCTCGTTGTCAAACCGACCGGTTGCCACGGATTCTGCGAACGCGGGCCTTTGGTGGCCTTCAAGCCCTCGGGACTGCTCTACACCAAGGTCAAGGCTGCAGCGGTCCCTGAAGTGGTCGAGAAAACTGTTGAGGGTGGTGAAATTCTCTCACGCTTCCTCTACAAGGACCCGACCGATAAAAGCCGAATTGAGCAGTACGCAAACATCCCGTTCTACAAGCACCAGAACCGTGTTGCCATGCGCAACATCGGCTTGATCGACCCGACCGATATCCTTGACGCGGTTGCCGAAAGCGCCTACACCGGATTGGCCAAGGCCCTCTTCGACATGGATCCGGATCAGGTGATTGACGAGGTCGAGACCTCCGGCCTGAGGGGCCGAGGCGGCGCCGGCTTTAACACGGCCCGCAAGTGGCGTTCCTGCAAGAAGGCAGAAGGTGATCGGCGTTTCGTCCTGTGCAACGGAGACGAGGGAGATCCCGGCGCGTTCAAGGACCGCTCGATCATGGAGGGTGATCCCCATTCGGTCATCGAGGGCATGATCATCGGCGCCTATGCCCTGGGCGCTCACGAAGGCTTCATCTACGTGCGCGACGAGTATCCTTTGGCCATCGTCAATTTGATGATCGCCCTCGAACAGGCACGTACCTTCGGCCTGTTGGGAACGAACATCCTCGGTACAGGCTTCGATTTCGACATCAAGATCTCTCGAGGTGGTGGGGCCTTCGTCTGTGGCGAAAGCTCGGCCCTGATGCTGTCTATCGCCGGCAAGGTTGGTGAGCCGCGCGCCAAGTACGTGCACTCGACCGCCAAGGGTCTCTTCGACCTGCCGACCGTGCTCAACAACGTCGAGACCTGGGCCAATATAGGCGCGATCATCGACAAGGGCGGCGCATGGTACGCCTCGATGGGCACCGAAAAATCCAAGGGCACCAAGGCGTTCTCCCTGGTCGGCAAGGTCAAGAATACCGGCCTGATCGAGCTGGAAATGGGCACGACCCTTCGCCATATCATCTTCGACATCGGTGGCGGAATTCTGGCCGACCGGCCCTTCAAGGCCGTACAGACCGGTGGCCCTTCAGGTGGCTGCGTTCCCGAGAGTCTGTTGGACTTACCGGTTGACTTCGAAAAACTGACCGAGGCAGGTTCGATGATGGGCTCGGGCGGCATGATCGTCATGGACGATCGCACCTGCATGGTCGATGTCGCCCGCTACTTCCTGGCTTTCCTGATCGAGGAGAGTTGCGGCAAGTGCACCCCCTGCCGCGAGGGCCTGCGCCAGATGCTGGTGATCTACAACGATCTGGTCGAGGGTCGCGCCAAGAGCGGCGACATCGAGCGCATCGAGCGCCTGGCAAAAGGCATGCAACTAGGTTCCCTGTGCGAACTAGGCAAGAGCGCCCCCAACCCGGTTTTGTCGACCCTGCGCTACTTCCGGGACGAATACGAGGCCCACATCAACGACAACGCCTGCCCTGCCGGCATGTGTCGTGAGTTGACCGCCTACCGCATTCTGGAAGATCTCTGCGGCGGCTGCCACGCCTGCTTCAAGGCTTGTCCGGTCGATGCCATCACCGGGGAGCCCAAGTCCCTCCATACAATCCACCACGATGCCTGTATCTCCTGCGGCGCGTGCTTTGACGTCTGCCCCGATCAGGCGATCGAGACTTTCCCAAAAAACACACTGTTTGAAACGGAGGTGGTCTGATGCCCACCCTCATCATTGACGGCAAGAAGGTGGCTGTGCCCGAGGGTTCGACCATCCTCGATGCCGCCCGCGCCGCCGGCGTCGAGATTCCAACCCTGTGCCACCACGACGGGCTCGAGCCCTGGGGTGGATGCAGGCTCTGCGTCGTTGACCTCTGGCAACCGGGCTGGGACGAGGACTGGTTCAAACTGGTCACTTCGTGCAATCACCCGGCCAAGGATGGCGTGCGCGTTTTCACCAAGAGTGCCAGGGTCGTCGAGACCCGGGGCGTTGTGCTCGATCTCTTGCTGGCTCGCTGCCCCGACGCGCCCTTGATCCAGCAACTGGCAGCCGACCACGGCATCGAAGAGACATCCTATGCACCTCGCGAAGAGCCCGATGATTGCATTCTCTGCGCCTTGTGTACCAGAGTCTGCGACCATCTGGACATCACAGCAATCTCCACCGTCAACCGAGGGGCGGGCAAAGAAATTGCCCCTCCCTTTCATGAAGCGCCGCCGGACTGCATCGGATGCCTGGCCTGCGCCGAAGTTTGTCCCACGAACTGCATTCCCTACGAGACCTCGAATGTCCGCCGATCAATCTGGGGCAAAGAGTTCGAGATGCTGCGCGACCCCGCCACCGGCCAGGCCGTCATCACCAAGGCGCAGGCTGAGTTCTTCGCTGGGCGCGGCGGCGTTCCAGGTGAGTACTTCGAGACATCGGACACGACCAAAAGACGCGAGATGGCCAAGAAATTCGTCTCGCTGCAAATTCTCGAGTAAGGACCGCCCATGAAGATGATCTACAAGGTTTCAGTCGAACGGTGCATCGCCTGCGGCAAGTGTGAGCTGGCCTGCGCCTTCGCTCACGGCACCGAGGGCAAACCGGCGGTTAGCCGGATCAATATCACCCGGAGAGGACCGGAGCTCGGCACGCCGGTCGTGTGTTACCAGTGCGACACCGCAGCCTGTGAGGCTATCTGCCCGACCCAAGCCCTGGTTCGCAACCCGGAGACCGGTGCCATCGACATGGATCGTGGACGCTGCATTAGCTGCCGTATGTGCGTCGCAGCTTGTCCCTTCGGCAACATGTTATGGGACGAGACCTATCACTGCGTACAGAAGTGTGATCTGTGCGGTGGCGACCCACAGTGCGTCCCATTCTGCCCGACCGGCGCCATCGCTTGGGTGCCCGCCGACATGGCCGCAATCCCACCCGAAGCACTGGACCGAGAAACGTTAGCGGTTGGGTGATGGAGTTCCCAACTGAGCCACATGAGAAATTCAGGAAACGACATCAATACGGCCAGAACAACAAGAAAGTAGAACCGCAAAGACGCAAAGACCGCAAAGAAATAGCAAAGAAAATATTTAATTTCAAACCCTTAGCGATCTTCGCGTCTTTGCGGTTCAATTGTGTTTGTGGCTGTTTCTCTGAGTTGGGGGGGGTGAGATGACGAGCAAAGACGAAATCAAGAATGTCCTCAGACGGGCCTACCAGATTGAGGTCGACGGCTACACCTTCTACTCGATGGCTGCCGACAAGGCCGACAAGCCTGCCGTCCAGGAGATCTTCGGCAAGCTGGCCGACGACGAAGTACAGCACAAGCTCTACCTCCAGGATGTGATGGGCAACTACGAAGACAAGGGCATCGAGGCCTTCAATATTGCCCGCCGTGATCCTGACCTCAAGGCCTTCACTTCGACCATCTTCTCGGCCGATTTCCAGAAACAGGCCGAAGGCACAGACTCCGACATGGGCGTTTTGTCGGTCGGCATGACCCTGGAATCACGCGCCATCCAGTACTTTTCAGGCGCCGCCAAAAGCGCCGATGAGCGTGAGGTCCGGGACTTCTACAACTTCCTCGCCGACTGGGAACGCCAGCACTTCGAAGCCCTGCAACAGCTCTACAACGGCATTCGGGAGCAGTTCTGGGGCGATAGCGGGTTCTCACCGTTTTAACGGGACGGGCCGGCACAGGGACCCGCCCCTACATACATGACGTGCGGCCGATGCCTTTGTAGGGGTGGACCCCCGTGTCCACCCGTTGAGCCCACCACGACACCGGCACCCAGGGGCACCCTCTCCATCGGAACGTGCCTGGTACGACTTTCTTCATCCGGCAGAACTCCCAATCGAGCCGTCGCTGCGAAGAAAGCCGATACCTGGCAACCCACGGCGAGCGCGTCAGCGATTGAGTCTCCCACATACGC
>JAUXDC010000275.1 GCA_030618605.1 Holophagae bacterium
AAGAAGCTGTCAAAAGCACTCGAACGCGTCGATGCCGGCATCGCGGAGATGGAAGCCAACATTAATGCATCAGGGGAGAACGGACTTGAGAGTTATCGTCTCCCAGAAGAGTTGGCTGACAAACAGGCTCGAAGCGAGGTGATTCAGAAGAAGCTGGCAGAACTCGACCAAGCCAATAACGACAGTTTGCAGCCTTCCGAGCCCGATGCGCGGATTGTGAAGTGTGACGGCAGAAAGGTTTTTGGGTACAACGCTCAAGCTGCAAAAGCTCTACGTGGGGTGGCTCAACGGCGAGGTCGATTTCGGCTCAGCCGGGTTGGTCACTCCAATCAAACTTCTCCGAACCAGGAGGCCGGAGGTCAAAGAGAACAACGTCCTCGCCATGCTTTGAGATCAATGCCTCGATGTGCTTGATCAGTTTGAGCCGACGCTTCAAGAGTTCCGAAATCTCCCGGTGTTCCAGGAAAGACTCGAGTCTCCGGCGAATCATCTCTTCGTCGATTTCTCGGAGCGCGTTCCATAATCGGCGCTCGCAGGCGTCCACCTTGTCGAGGTTATGGATTTTGGATGAATCCTTGAATGCGCGGGTGTGATCGATGAACCACAGAGTCCAGCTGCGATCGATCAGTGAGTTCCCCTGGTTGCGATCGGTGTTGGCAATGAGTGCGTCGAAGGTGGTCATGATCAGTTTCTGTTGGATCCAGCGTGTTCCGTCAGGCGGCCGGATCCTTCGCTTGATCCGTTCCACCTCGAGCAGCGTGTCCTCCATCCAGATCTGTACCGTTCCGTTTTGCCCGTCGACGGATCGCTCGACGACCGGTGGGACGCGGTTGATGCCGAGGAGCCGGCTGAGTTCGTAGGCTGCACTCTCGAAGATCGCGGCATCCCGATAATATTTCGGCCGCCTTGTTGTTCGTCCGGAAGGCTCCGCTTTCTCTTTCCTGTCAATGCTCCGAAAAGCAGCGTGAAATTTCGTATCATCGACCTTGAGCACAATCTTTTCGGCGCCGGCAACCCCTCGATCAATTTTCTTTCTGCTGACAACCTGGGCCGTGCGCAGAACGTCCCTGATCGCCTCGTGGTCCTGGAATGGGAGAGGTTGTCCTTCGACGTCCAGCCAGAGGTAGGTGCCGATCTCGGTCTGCTCCTCGGCGTGAATGCCGGGCGTCACAATGGCTGACATGACGACAACAGCAACGAGCGTCAGAAACCCGGAAGCATGATGATGTTGAGCGAATCGCACCTCTAGATGGTACCGAATGCGAAGGCGGGAGTACAGCAGAGCGTTTGTCCTCTGAGGATCACTTCTCAGTCTTCGTCCGGGCTTGTCGTTTCAACCCGTTGGATGGAGGTCTGGTTGGTCTTTTCGTCGAGGACTCCGACAACGATCCTGTGATGTCCAGAGTTGAGCAGCAGCCGAAGAAAGATCGGGAAACGATCGGTCTTGCGCTCTTCATACTGATCAACCGGCAGCCGAAAGTCGTGGATCTGCCGTTGCATATCGGTACTATTGTCATCCAGATCCCTCGTGCCAACGAAGAGTATGGCCCGGCCAACGTATTCGTCTTCCTCTCGAGTCATCGTCAGAGACGGTACCGGCAAAAACACTGTCAAGGGCTGCTGCCACTGTTTCTCGGTGACTTTGATCTGCGCAGCTGTTGTGACCTCAATACCCAACGGGTTCTCGCCGACATCAAAGAAAAGGCCTGCGGTTACGTCATCCTGGACTCTCGATTGCATTGATTTTTCGACAAAGGTGCGCCTGTATCGGGTTTTGTAGTTGGGATGTTCGTCCAGCTTGATTTCGATGTGATGTACGGTATCCGAGCCGCTTGAGTCGATATCGTAGCCGATCGAGTAGAAGGTCAGAAAATCAGCTCTGATTCGATCCAGTCCTGCCGCGAAATCATCGCTGTTTGCCACCGCCAGGCCGCCTGTATTCTCGGCCAGGAGTTTCAGTGACATTTGGTGGTTGTCACGGTCGAGGGCGCCTGCAGCGGTACTTCGCCGGGATTCGGAATCGCCTATTCCCGGTGTTGAACTGTAAGTTCCCGTCGCGTCGATCGTGTAAATGGTGATCTCTTGGGCGTTGGCGGCTGCGGCCAGCGAATCGTAACGCCGTTTCCTGTTGTACGGCAGATCCAACGCCGCCCGGTTTGTACGAGCATCGAGGCCGGCAAATTGATGGAACAGGTCCTTTCCCAGGCCCAAGGGCAGACCGTTTGACACATATACGAGATACTTTCGGCCAGTGACCCCTGTCAGAGCCGATGTCGTCTTTCGAATCGCACTCAAGGTTTCCTCGAGATGATAGCCCTCTTCGTCGACAAAGACGCGAAGTTTGGTGAAGAGGTCCGATATTTCCTGTTCGCGTCCTGATCTCGTATGGCTCTTATTCTTTTCCGCACGATGAATCTCGCGTTCTATCCTTTGATGCGCGTCGTCTCGATCATCAAGGCGTGCCTCTTCCATCCGCAAGAGGCGCAATGCATCGATGACCGCTCGTGGGTCATCGGTAAATGGCTGCACGATTTCGAGTTTCGCTTGCCGACTGGCAACCATGATTTGCACAGGACCACGCATAATTTCTTCAATGGAGTTCCGCAGTGATTGCAGCACCCGGTTGCGGTCGGAAAAGCGCAGAAACTGATTGTCGATGAACACGATGATGTAAATCGGTTTTGCTTCATCAAGGCTCGCCTGGTCTCCGGCTTCGACATCCCCGGCTGACGCAGACTCAGGAGAGTGAGGGTCAAACACCGCCCGAGTAAATACGGCAAAGTTCGATATTGGCACTTCGGAATCGTTTTGAAAAAGCCGAAACTGTTCCCGCTTCAATCCGGTGACCGGGTTGTCGTCACCGTCGCGAACAAAGACGTCAATCGAAACGGTCGTGTGATCGTAGGTGTCGATGCGGGCCAGGCCGCCGACCTGATCGGGCGTCTCCGGCTCGGCGCCGACTGCGAGAGGAGTTGAAGCCAACCCCCCTGCGATAAGAAAAGTCACAAATATGCTGGGACGAACTTTCAGTCTCAAAATCGCCTCCGGCTGAATTGTAACAGCAAAAGCCCTATTGGAGGAGGTCTCAGCCGGAAGGTTCGAGGCATCCGGGATCGTCATTGGCCGGGCTGCTGACCCGCTTGGAGATCGGGATGGCTTCCATGTTCTTCGCGGAATGAGGGGTGAAGAGGATTTCGCAGCGAGAAGGGGATAACGGTGCGGCTGCGAGCCACTCTTTCCAGGTCCCGGGGGCCAGAATTACCGGCATACGATCGTGTATCGGGGCCGTGACCGAGTTGGGTGAAGTCGTCAGGATGGTGAAGCTGTCGATGGATTCTTCCGAACTCTGATGCCACCGCTCCCACAGGCCTGCAAATGCAAAGGGCCGTCTGTCGGAAAAACGGATATGAAAGGGTTGCTTGCCGTCTGAGGTCTTGGCCCATTCGAAGAAGCCGTCGGCGGGAACCAGACATCGCCGAGCGGCGAGGGCTTTCCTGAACGACGGCTTCTCGGCCGCCGTCTCTGAACGGGCATTGATCATTCGGGCGCCGATCTTGAGGTCCTTGGACCACGAGGGAACCAGGCCCCATCGGCAGGGCGCCCATTCCCGCCGGTCGTCGTTACCGGTCCGAACGATCGGCACGACCTGAGTTGGGGCGATGTTGAATCGCGGCCGATGGGTTGGCGGCTCGTCCATGTTGAAAAGGTCGGCCAGCACCGAGGCCGAGACCGTCATAGTAAATCGTCCGCACATGATTGAATAATACCCTGTGCTTCTGGATGCGCGCAGCGCATCAACAGAATCCTACCGGCAGACCAATCCCCAGAATACATATGCCGGGAATGCCGCAAGGCTGGCAAACATGACACAGGCTCCCGCGAGATCAAGATCACCCCCCATTTCTTGTGCGACCGCGGTGGATGCTATCGCCGTTGGGCTTGCCAGCAGGAGGATCCCGACGAGGCGTGGGATACCGTCGACCTGGAGGAAAATCATCAACATGAAACCGATTGCCGGGGCCAGGGCCAATTTGAGAACTGTGGAGACTGCAACTGCTTCGGTGCTCTTGCGCAGAGCACGGGCACCCATTTGTGCGCCCAACGCCAGCAGGGCGCCCGGCATGGCGATGTTGCCTAAAAGGTGCAGGAAATTGTCGAGCCAGGTCCAGGGTGCCCAACCTATCCAGTTCCATGCCAGGCCGCCGGCGACACCGAGGACGACGGGATTGAGCACGGCGGCCTTGAAGGCCCCCAGCCCGCTGTGGTCACCGGCCCGAAGCAGCGCAGCTACCGCCAACAGGTTTTGGAAAGGAATCAGGACAGCAGCGGTGACGGCAGCCAGAGTCAGGGCGGGCTCTCCGCCGGCCGCCAAGATCACGGGGAACCCGACAAATACAAGATTGCCGCGGACCGCAGCCTGGACGATCACCCCGAGGCGTGCGGGTTTTTCGCGCCGAGCAAGAGCGTAGAGAAGAGCGACCAAACCGGTAGCTGCGGTTGCAGCGACGACCGCTCCGATCATCATCCCGGCATCGACGGCTACCAGCTCGGCCCGGCCCAAAAGTCTGAGGAGCAGGGCAGGAATGGCGAACCAAAAGATGACGCGGTTGAGGTCTCGTACAAAGACATCTCCGGCCCATCCGAGTCGTTTCGCGAGCACGCCGAGGGCGATCAATAAAAAGACCGGAACTATCCCGGACAAAACTGCCATGGGAGGATCCTAACCCGGCGGACTCTCAACCAATAGGAAGTAGCGGAGCTTTCTTCCCCGAGCCAGAGCTCAGAGGGCCAATCGGTTTTGAAAGGCACCGGAATTGACGAGCTTCAGGAGATTGCCGCAAAGGCAAACCAAAAGGCTTCTAAGATTCTCCCAGCCTGGCGACGCGCGCAGCGCGTTTTAGGAGCCTGTGGGGCAGAGGCCGGAAACCAACTCAACTCTGCAGTCGCTTCGGCGGCCTATGCCCTACAGGCTCCTAGAGGTCCGGCCGGAAACCCTCACACGGCTGCAAATCGCGAATGAGGCGCAATCTACGACGCCGTAAGTCCTTGAAGTAGAGGGACTACGACTTCGGCCTTCCGACGTCACACCTCGCACCTCCCCGCAATTTTCGCTTCGCGGGGGGGTTCCGGCCGGGCCTCCAGGTGTCGGGGACGAGGGGTAGGAATCAGCCATGCACCACC
>JAUXDC010000082.1 GCA_030618605.1 Holophagae bacterium
AGGCGGTAGTTGATCCCCGTGTAGTAGAGGATCCGCTCTGTCGTCGTCGTCTTACCGGCATCAATGTGGGCCATGATGCCGATATTACGGACAAGAGCTAAAGGAACGTTTCGGGCCATGTTGTCAAAGATCTCCTCGAACCAGGTCAATTAACGATAGCGAACTACGGCAAAGACTCCCCTACCAACGATAATGGGCAAAGGCCTTGTTGGCCTCGGCCATCCGGTGCGTGTCGTCGCGCTTCTTGATGGCAGCACCACGATTACTGGAGGCATCAATGAACTCACCCGCCAGTTTCTGCATCATGGTCTTCTCATGACGGGCACGCGAATACCCTATAAGCCAGCGAATGGCGAGAGCCTGTTGGCGGTCACCGCTGACTTCGATCGGAACCTGATAGGTCGACCCACCGACACGGCGAGACTTGACCTCAACCTGCGGCTTCACATTCTCAACCGCCTTCTTGAAGACCTTGACAGGATCTTCACCCGTCCGGTCTTCAATCATCTCCAGCGCACCGTAAAAGAGGCGCTCGGCGACGGACTTCTTGCCGTCCTTGGCAACATTATTGATGAACTTGGTCACCAGCCGGGACTTGTAGACCGGATCCGGGAGAACAACTCGCTTGTCGATAGTGGCACGGCGTGGCATCAAATTCCCCTTGTTAGTTCTTCGGGCGCTTCGCGCCGTACTTGGACCGTCGCTGACGACGCCCCTCAACACCTTGGCTGTCCATGGAACCCCGAACAATGTGGTACCGGACACCAGGAAGGTCCTTGACCCTACCGCCCCGGATCATCACCTGGGAGTGCTCTTGAAGGTTGTGGCCCTCGCCAGGGATATACGCGGTCACCTCAATGCCGTTGGTCAATCGAACGCGGGCAACCTTTCGGAGGGCCGAGTTCGGCTTCTTCGGCGTGGTTGTGAAGACACGGGTACACACACCTCGACGCTGCGGGCACGACTGAAGGGCCGGGCTCTTGGTCTTCTCGGTGATCTTTTTTCGTCCATGGCGGACCAGCTGCGAGATTGTCGGCATCGTGGCTCCCTGTTTCTCTGTGAGAAAGGCCCGGTGAAAATTCACCCGGCAGCTCTCAACTTCACTCGCGCTCTGCTGTCAGAGCCGCGGAAGAATACTCAAGACGGCGGCGAATGTCAACCGCCGCTGACCTTAACTTTCGGTCTTTGCCCCCCCGAGGGTTCCGTCCAACAGATTCTGGGCGGCCTCGGTCATCTCCAGATAGAGATCCGGCTCGGCTTCTTGGATGTCCATCTCCTCTTCCGGCACTTCATCGATGATGGTCCGGCGGTAGCGCGGCGTCCCCGTACCCGCAGGAATCAGGCGACCGACAATCACATTCTCCTTGAGACCGTGCAAATTATCGACCTTACCGGAAACCGAAGCTTCGGTCAGGACCCGGGTGGTCTCCTGGAACGATGCCGCAGAGATGAAACTCTCGGTTGCCAATGACGCCTTGGTGATACCCAAGAGCAGACTGTTGGCGGTTGCCGGCTCACCACCGGCATTTTCAACCCGCAGATTTTCGCCGCGGAACAGATACCTGGGAACCTGTTGGTCCAACAGGAAGTCCGTATCTCCCGGATCGACAACCTTGACGAACCGCATCATCTGGCGAACCATTACCTCAATGTGCTTGTCATTGATGGTCACACCCTGGGATCGGTAGACCTCCTGAATGCGGTCCACAAGGTGACGCTGCATTTCCTGCTCGCCGAGGATCGACAAGATGTCGTGCGGATTGACCGCACCTTCGGTCAGCGGGTCACCAGCCTGTGTGAACTCACCCTCTTGAACCGAGACATGGGCATACCGTGGAATGGCGTATTCACGGTGTTCATCACCCTCGCCCTCGACGACGATGCGGCGTTGGCCACGGACCGGCTCGGTGATCCGAACCGTGCCGTCGATCTCGGAGACGACTGCAGGATCCTTCGGCTTCCGGGCTTCAAAGAGCTCTACAACCCTGGGCAGACCGCCAGTGATGTCCTTGGTTTTGGATGACTCTCGTGGAATTTTGGCCAGAACGTCACCCTCGGCGACCTTCTCATTCTCCCCAATCGTCAGGTGAGCGCCAATCGGCAGCTGATAACGACGTTCCTCACCGTCCGAATTCTTGACGGTGATGGTGGGAATTCTCTTGCCTGAGCCCAGGGGCTCGATAACGATCTGGTGGGCATGGCCCGTCAATTTGTCGATCTCTTCTCGGACATTTTCGCCTTCGACGAGGTCGATGAAGTGGGCCGTTCCCGACACTGCTGTCAGAATCGACGAAGTGAATGGGTCCCACTCGACGAGGATCGAACCCGGCTCAACCTCCTGACCATCCTTGACTTCCAGCCGGGAACCGTAGGCGACCGAGTACCTCTCCTTCTCCCTCTGACGCTCGTCTAGGATTACCACCTTGCCTGTTCGTGAGATGGCAATCTGCTTGCCTTCCCGGTTTTCCACGGAGTTGATCTGGAGGAATTTGACGGTACCGGCATGGGTCGAAACATGCTGGGATCGATCCCCCCCAGTCGTTGCGGTTCCACCATAGTGGAAGGTCCGCATCGTCAACTGGGTTCCAGGTTCACCAATCGATTGGGCGGCGATGATGCCGACCGCCTCACCAAGTTCGACGATTCTACCGGTAGCCAACATCCGGCCATAACACAACTGGCAGACACCACGCTCAGTTTCGCAACTCAGTGCGGACCGGATCCGGACCCGGTCGACTCCGCTCTCTTGAATCTGCGATGCCAAGGCCTCGCTGACCAGTGTGTTGACACCACAGATCAGTGACCCCTCGATCGGGTCGTAGATATCCTCAGCAACAACACGACCGACCAGGCGATCTCGTAGCTGCTCCAGAATCTCTCCACCCTCGCTGATGGCGGTGACCTCGATGCCGTTTTCCGTCTCGCAGTCGTGTTCGACCACGATAACGTCCTGCGCAACGTCCACCAGACGCCGGGTCAAATATCCCGAGTCCGCCGTCTTCAACGCCGTGTCGGCCAAACCCTTACGCGCGCCGTGGGTCGAAATAAAGTACTGCACCACCGACAGACCCTCACGGAAGTTCGCCGTAATAGGCGTCTCCATGATTTCGCCCGAAGGCTTTGCCATCAAGCCTCGCATGCCGGCCAGCTGGCGAACCTGCTCCCGGCTCCCTCGGGCGCCGGAATCCGCCATCATGAAGATCGGGTTGTAGCCCCGTTCTTCGAGATCAATGCTGGAGATCTGATCGAACATTTCGTGGGCAACACTCTCGGTGACGTTGTGCCAGATATCGATCACCTTGTTGTGACGTTCACCGTCGGTGATCAGACCCTGGCCACGCTGCTTTTCGACCTCGTCAACCTGGGCATGAGCCTTTTCAATGAGTGCGGCCTTGGTCTCCGGAATCACCATGTCCGTGCTGGACAAAGAGAGGCCGGATTTCGTCGCGTAATGGAACCCGGTCTCTTTCAAAGTGTCCAATAAGACGATCGTCGCATCGTGTCCCATCAACATGAAGGAGTAGGCCACCAAATTCTGAAGGCCTTTTTTCTTGAGCTGTCCGTTGATGAACGGCAATCCGTCAGGCAACTCCATGTTGAAGAGGACCCTGCCGACCGTCGTCTCCAGGAGCATGTTCTCCACATCGATCACGTCGGCGTGCTGGAGATCCTGACTGCCTCCCTGGGCGACGAGGTCGACAAGTTTCCCTGTGTACCGCATCTGGATTGGGGCCTGGGTGGCCACCACATCCTGTGAGTAGGCCAAATAGACCTCTTTGGCTGAGGCGAAGGTCTTGCCCGCTCCTTTGGCCAGGTAGTTTTCGGTCGTCAGATAGTACATCCCGATGACCATGTCCTGGGAGGGCACGGCCAATGGGCGGCCGCTGGCTGGAGACAAAATATTCCTCGAAGACATCATCAGAATATGAGCTTCGAGTTGAGCCGCCGGCGACAACGGGAGGTGAACCGCCATCTGGTCACCGTCAAAGTCCGCGTTGTAGGCAGCACAGACCAGGGGGTGAATCTTGATCGCCTTGCCTTCGACCAACACAGGCAGGAACGCCTGGATCCCCAGACGGTGGAGCGTCGGCGCCCGGTTGAGCAGCACCGGATGCTCCTTGATCACGGCCTCCAGGGCATCCCAGACGTCCGGAGTCTGATCTTCCACCAGTTCCTTGGCCATCTTGATCGTCGTGGCCAGACCACGACTCTCCAACTCTCTGTAAACGAATGGTTTGAATAGCTCCAGGGCCATCTTCTTGGGAAGCCCGCACTCGTTGATCTTGAGGTCAGGTCCGACCACGATGACCGAGCGCCCGGAGTAATCGACACGCTTGCCCAACAGGTTCTGGCGGAAACGCCCCTGCTTGCCCTTGAGGTTGTCCGACAGGGACTTCAAGGGGCGATTGTTCGAACCCTTGATGACCCGCCCGCGGCGGCCGTTGTCGAACAGGGCATCCACGGCTTCCTGCAGCATCCGCTTTTCGTTACGGACGATCACCTCCGGCGCCCGGAGGTCCAGAAGTTTTTTCAGGCGGTTGTTGCGGTTGATCACCCGCCGGTAGAGGTCGTTGAGATCAGAGGTCGCAAACCGGCCGCCATCCAGGGGAACCAGAGGCCGGAGCTCGGGAGGGAGCACGGGGATGACCTCCAGGATCATCCACTCGGGTCGGTTGCCCGACCGGCGCATGGCCTCGACAAGCTTGAGCCGTTTGGCAGCCTTCTGGCGACGCATCACGGAGGTCTCGGTCCGCATCAACATTCGAAGTTCCGCGGCCATCTCATCGAGGTCCAATCGCTCCAGGAGAGTCCGAATAGCCTCCGCGCCCATCATCGCAACGAAAGCTTCGCCGAATTCCTCTTTGGCTTCCCGGAACTCCTCTTCGGCCAGGACCTGTTTCTCTTCCAGCGAAGTATCACCAGGGTCGATGGTTACGTAGGCCTCAAAGTACAACACTCTCTCGAGAGAGCGCATGGTCATGTCCAGCAGCAGACCGATGCGGGACGGGAGGCCTTTGAAAAACCACACGTGTGATACCGGTGCGGCCAGTTCGATGTGCCCCAGCCGTTCACGACGGACCTTGGATTTGGTAACTTCGACGCCGCATTTGTCACAGACGACGCCCCGGTACTTCATTCTCTTGTACTTGCCGCACAGGCATTCCCAGTCCGTCGTGGGACCGAAGATCTTGGCACAGAAAAGACCGTCGCGCTCAGGCTTGAACGTCCGATAGTTGATGGTCTCAGGCTTGATGACTTCACCGTGGGACCACGACCGGATTTTCTCCGGACTGGCCAGGCCCAATCGAATTGCGTTGAAGTCATTCAACGGCTTCGGCTTCTCGAAGAAGTTGCGAACTTCTGACAAGGGCGTGTGTTCCATTCACAATCTCCTTTATTCGTCTTCCTGCTGAAGCAGTTCGACATCCAGGCCCAATGCCTGCAATTCGCGGACCAGCACGTTGAACGACTCGGGGAGCCCGGGCTCCTCGGGTACCTGGCCCTTGACGATCGACTCGTAGACCTTGGCCCGGCCGTCGACGTCGTCGGATTTGACCGTCAACAGCTCCTGAAGGGTGTGAGCGGCGCCATAGGCCTCGAGAGCCCAGACTTCCATCTCACCGAGACGCTGTCCGCCGAACTGGGCCTTACCGCCCAGTGGCTGTTGGGTGATCAGGGAGTATGGCCCGATCGAGCGTGCATGAATTTTGTCGTCAACCAGATGGCTCAGCTTGAGCATGTAGATGTAGCCGATGGCGACCCGGTTTTCGAAAGCCTCTCCGGTCTTGCCGTCATACAGCAGACTCTTGCCGTCAACGGGCAATCCCGCCCGGTCCAGCATGTCGTGGATTTCATCTTCGGTCGCACCCTCAAACACCGGCGTGGCAAATTTCAGGCCCAACTCGTGGCCGGCCCACCCAAGGTGGGTCTCCAGGATCTGGCCCACGTTCATCCGCGAGGGTACGCCCAACGGGTTGAGGATGATCTCGACCGGCGTTCCGTCGGGGAGAAAGGGCAAATCCTCTTCAGGGAGTGTCTGGGAGATCACACCCTTGTTCCCGTGACGACCAGCCATTTTGTCACCAACCTGGAGCTTGCGCTTCATGGCGATGAAGACCTTGACCTGCTTGATCACGCCCGGGGGGAGTTCATCCCCCTGGCGGAGCAATTCAATCCGATCTTTATTGAGCTGTTCCAGGACCTCGACCTGAGACTCCGCCTGGCGAATGATCAGCCCAACCTTGTCTCGCAGGACCGAATCCTTCAGCGGCAGGTCTCGGAACTGGGCTCGGGTCAACCCGGCCAGAACGTCCGATGTCAACACACCGCCTTTCTTGACCAAAACTGAACCATCGGCGGCGTTCAGGGCTGCAGTGATCTTCTGGTCTTCCAAAAGGCTGGTGATCTTGGAATCCCTGACCTCCAGGATGATGCGCTTCTCATCCTCCGAGTTCTTTCGGATCCGATCAATCTCATCATTCTCGATCGCCAACTGGCGGCTGTCCTTTTCGACGCCTTTCCGGGCAAAAACCCGGACACCGACGACAACACCCTCAATTCCGGGGGCACATTTGAGGGAGGCGTCGCGCACGTCCCCGGCCTTTTCGCCAAAAATCGCCCGCAACAGTTTCTCTTCGGGGGTTAACTGGGTCTCGCCCTTGGGAGTCACCTTGCCGACCAGGATTGAACCCTGTTTGACATGGGCGCCGACGTGAATGATGCCGGCTTCATCCAGGTGGCTCAACGCACTCTCGGACACGTTGGGAATATCTTGAGTGATCTCTTCCGGCCCCAATTTGGTGTCTCGAGCCGAGGTCTCAAATTCCTCGATATGGATCGAGGTGTACTTGTCCTCCTTGAGCAACTGTTCGGACACGATGATTGCATCCTCGAAGTTGTATCCACGCCAGGGCATGAAGGCAACCAGGATATTGTGGCCCAGGGCCAACTCACCCTTTTGGGTATTGGGCCCGTCGGCCAGAATCTGTCCCTTGAAAACCTGCTGGCCTTCTGTGATCAGCGGTTTTTGGTTGATCGACGTGTTCTGGTTCGATCTCCGGAACTTTGTCATCTGATAGATGTCGGCGCCGAAGTCTCCTTCTCCCTCGCCTTCGATCCTGACGATGATGCGCTGGGCGTCTACCTTGTCCACGATGCCATCCCGGCGGCACACAACCACCGCACCGGAATCGTTGGCCACGCGACCTTCCATTCCGGTACCGACGATGGGCGACTCGGGCGAGACCAACGGCACAGCTTGGCGCTGCATATTACTGCCCATCAAGGCCCGGTTGGCATCGTCGTGCTCAAGGAAGGGAATCAGGGAAGCCGCCACAGACACGACCTGCCGCGGCGAAACATCAATGTAATCGACCTCATTGCGATCGATCAGCAGAAACTCACCGGCTGATCGAGCAATCACCTTGTCGTCAACCAAGACTCCCTTGCCGTCAACTTGCGCATTGGCCTGCGCGATATTGAGGGTCTCCTCTTCCCAGGCAGGCAGGTAGAAGGCGTGGGGCTCGCCCCAAACACCGACCTTGCCGGCTTTTTTCAGCGTAGTATTGACCTTGTCAAACGCTTCAATCAGGACTGTCTCACCCAATTGGAATTTTGAATCCCCCACCTGGGTAATCCGCACGTGGTCCAGAACCCTGCCGCCCTCGACCTTCTTGTAGGGCGATTCGATGTAGCCCATCGGGTTGAGACGGGCATAGCAGGACAACGAGGAAATCAGTCCGATATTTGGACCCTCAGGGGTTTCAATCGGACAAATTCGCCCGTAGTGGGTCGAGTGAACGTCTCGAACCTCGAATCCGGCCCGCTCACGCGAGAGTCCGCCAGGCCCGAGAGCCGACAAGCGCCGCTTATGTGTGACCTCCGAGAGAGGGTTGGTCTGATCCATGAACTGCGAAAGCTGTGAGGAACCGAAGAACTCATCGACCGACGCAATCACCGGCTTGGAGTTGACCAGGTCTCGAGGCATCGCCGAGTCGATGTCAGGATGGATGGACATCTTCTCCTTGATCGCCCTCTCCATACGCACCAGTCCGATACGGAACTGGTTTTCCATCAACTCACCGACCGTGCGAACCCGCCGGTTGGCCAGACTGTCGATATCGTCAACGCGGCCGAGGTCCCTGTGCAACCGTAGCAAATAGGTCACCAACTCCCGGAAGTCCTCGACATCAAGAATGCGTTGACCGAGGTCCTTGTCCAGACCCAACTTGGCGTTGAACTTGAATCGGCCGACCGCCGAGAGGTTGTATTTTCTCTCGTCAAAGAAGAGGCCGTTAAAGAGCGTAGTTGCAGATTCTTCAGTTGGAGGGTCACCGGGGCGTTGCCGCCGGTAGATTTCCATCCTCGCATCCATCTGTGAGGTAGAAGAGTCCTTCTCCAGGGTCAGGTGAAGAATTTCTCCGACGGGGTCCCAATCAGGAAAGACCAGCGGGAGGGCCCGAATACCAATTTCTTCGGCATAGGCCAACAACTCATCAGTGACACGGCTATTGGCCCGAGCGAAGTCTTTGACCTCTCCGGTTTCCGGATCAACAATATCGTCAACCAGAATTGCACCGACCAATTTTTCGGCATCGACCTTGACGTTGTGTGTCTTGCCCTTGGCGTCCGCATTTTCCAGCCGGGTTCGTAGTGCTGCATCCAGCTTAAGGTCGGCAAACAGGTGCGGATCCTTGACCTGTCTGAACCTCTGACCCTCTCTCCGTTCCGTGTCGACATCGAGGATTCGGCGATCCAACGCCAGCGTTGCCTTCTTTTTCTTGGCATCCAGTTTGACGTCGATGACGGTGCAAAACGACCTCAGGATCATCGAATCTGTCTCGAGCTCTGGGCTCAGGGCCCGGAGAAAGACTGTGCCCGGAAGGCGCCGCTTCCGGTCGATGCGAACCCAAAGGATCTGCTTGTTGTCGTACTCGAATTCAATCCAGGACCCGCGATAGGGCACGACCTTGGCCAGGAAGTGATTCGGCCCTTCGAGGGTGAAGAAGACACCCGGTGAACGGTGGAGCTGAGAGACAATGACCCGTTCGGTCCCATTGATGATGAAGGTGCCGCTGTCGGTCATCAATGGGAGTTCGCCGAAATAGAGCTCCTCCTCCTTAAGGTCACGGAGCTGCCGAGTCCCGTCTTCTTCGGTGTCGAACGTCACCATTCGGAATGTCAACCGGATGGGGACGGCATAGCTCATACCTCGTTTTCGACACTCATCATCCGCGAAGGTCAAACGGAGAGCAACCGAAGTTCCACAGGTATTGCAGATCTCGATACGATTCCGGTTTGCCTTGCCGCAATCCGGGCATACCACTTCGAACTCGTGCGGCGCACCGGCCTTGAACCTTGCGCTGCAGTGCTCACAGGTCAGGCGGAGATGTTCCAATCCCTCTAATCGGCCACAACGACACGACCAGTTCCCGATTTCATAACGGATGAACTGCAGTTCACAGGTCTCCCGAAAATCGGTGAACGGAAAAATCGTCGTCAGAACCGATTGCAGCCCGCTATCCGCACGCTCCTCGGGGAGGAGATCCATCTGAAGGAAATCCTCGTAGGAGCTCCGCTGGACCTGAATCAGGTTCGGCAACGGAATCGTTGATTCGTTTTTTGAAAAACTCTTACGCCCAGTGGGGCTAGTTGTCATGGAGACACCCTCCCGGCCAATGAAGACACAGGGAGACAGAATTCTCCCCCCACGCCTGCAACTTTTATGAGACGGAGACCGCCACCTGAATACTTCACCTCGTACCGACATGATCGAGTTCTCTGCAAACCGAACCGCGGCTGCCCGCGCTCGGCCTCATCGATCCCGAAATGCCAGTATTCAAAGTGCATCCAGTAGGACCATCCGTCTCGGGTGTCAGGCCCGGCATTGGGTGGGACATCCCCACCCGTGGCCTGATCAGCCCGAATTATTTCCGAGCCACTCAGTTACTTGATCTCAACCTGGGCGCCGGCGTCCTCGAACTTCTTCTTGGTCTCCTCGGCTTCGTCCTTGGAGACGCCTTCCTTCACCTTGACCGGGGCGCTTTCAACCAGCTCCTTGGCCTCTTTCAGTCCTAAGGAGGTGACCTCTCGTACGGCCTTGATCACATTGATTTTCTTGTCGCCGATTGAGTTCAAAACAACGTCAAACTCAGTCTGCTCTTCAGCAGCTTCAGCACCTGCACCCGGGATGGCGCCAGCCATCATCACGGGGCCGGCTGCTGCCGCAGAGACGTCAAATTCTTCTTCAAGAGCCTTCACGAGCTCGTTGAGCTCCAATACGGTCATGCCCTTGATGGTATCCATGAGGGTTTCGATTTGCGCCATTTTCAGTATCCTCCTTGAATTCTCAGGAATCTTGTTTCTCGGCTACCTGTGACAGGACCGAGGTCAATTTTTGTACTGGGCTGTTCAGTGCAACTGCTAGCCTTCGCATCGGCGATTGCAGGACGTACAGCAATTTCGATATCAACTCCTCACGCGTCGGCAATTCCGCAATCATTGCGGCGCCCTTCGCGTCGAGAACCTCTCCCTCGAGGAATACTTCCTGGAAGGATAATTCCGGATGATCCTCGATGAACTCCTTGAGAACCTTGCCCAAGGGCCCACCTTCACCGGAAGTAAAAGCCAAGACCTTCGGTCCCTTGAGGTGGGGCGACAACCCCTCCTTGTCGGTACCCTCGATGGCCAGTTTCACCACCGAGTTTTTGACGACCCTGTAGGTACAGTCGATCTCCCGGATTTTACTCCTCAGATCATTGACGGCATTGACGGTCAGACCTACGTTTTCCAAGAGAAACAGTGTCTGTATCCCGTCGAAGTCCTGACGGAGGGCTTCAAACTGAACACGTTTTTGCTCTTTGGTCAGCATCGTCCCTCCCTATTTGATTTCGAGGCTCGTCAGATCCACTTGAACCCCGGGGCCCATCGTGGAACTAAGGTAAACAGATTCGACATAACGACCTTTCGCCGTCGCAGGCTTGGCCTTCTGAATCGCATCGATCAAACTGCGGGTGTTATCCACCAGGTTGTCGGCAGAAAAAGAGACCTTGCCAACTGGGGCGTGAATGATCGCCGTCTTGTCAACCCGAAACTCAACCCGGCCGGCCTTGATTTCCTTGACCGCCGCGCTGATCTCAGGCGTGACGGTCCCTGACTTTGGGTTGGGCATCAGGCCCCGAGGACCCAGAATGCGCGCCACCTTGGACAGGCCCCGCATCATGTCAGGTGTCGTCACGACGGCATCAAATTCCATCCAGCCACCCTGGATCTTCTCAACGGCCTCGTCGGACGAGAGCACCAAATCGGCGCCGGCCTCCTCGGCCGTTTTCTGATTTGCGCCTTCGCAGACCGCCAAGACGAACTTCGTCTTGCCGGTCCCATGCGGCAGCACGACGGTGCCACGCACCATCTGATCGGCATGTTTGGGGTTGACACCCAAACGCATCGAAATTTCAACGGTTTCGTCAAATGCAGCATAGGCCGCATCCTGAACCTTTGCGATCGCATCCTCAACGGAATAGGGCCGTCGTTCGACCCCGGAGGCTGCCTCGCGGTACTTCTTACCCTTGTGCGCCATCGGCCACCTCCTCAGCCCTCGACCTCGATTCCCATCGACCTCGCGGTGCCTTTGATGATCTGCACCGCTGCGTCGAGAGAACCGGCATTGAGGTCGGGCATCTTCGTCGTCGCTATTTCCTCGACCTGAGCCTGGCTCACGACACCCACCTTTTCCCGGTTGGGTTCGCCTGAACCTTTGTCAATTCCAGCGGCTTGACGCAAGAGGAATGACGCGGGGGGCGTTTTCGTGATGAAGCTGTAGGTCCGGTCAGAGTAAACAGTGATGATGACCGGGATAATTATCCCTTGTTCCTTCTGCGTCCGCGCGTTAAACGCCTTGCAGAAATCCATAATATTCAATCCATGTTGGCCGAGAGCCGGGCCGACCGGCGGTGCCGGTGTAGCCTGACCTCCAGACAACTGGAGCTTTATTTGACCAATGACTTTCTTTGCCATGGCTCTCCTCTCACACGAGCTTCTGGACCTGGCGGAACTCCATCTCAACCGGGGTATCCCTGCCGAAGATGGTCACCATGACCTTGACGGTGCAACGGTCGATGTTGACTTCCTCGACCTCCCCGGTAAATGAGGCGAATGGACCGTCTGTGATCTTGATTCGCTCGCCTTTTTCGAAGATTTCCTTAGGCCTCGGCTTCTCCTGTGTCGCCACCGACTGGTGGAGAATCTGATTGACTTCTTCTTCCGTCAGGGGTGTGGGTTTTCGGCCGGCGCCGACGAATCCGGTCACCTTGGGCGTATTTCGCACAAGATGCCACGCATCGTCGGTCATTTCCATTTCCACCAGCACGTAACCCGGGAAGAACTTTCTGCGAACTTCCCTCTTCTTGCCATTCCTGACCTCGACAACCGTCTCCGTCGGGACCTGAATTTCGCCAAAAAACTCCGTCATCCCCAGCGCCTCGATGCGCTGTTCGAGGGTTTTCTGGACCCTGTCCTCAAATCCCGAATACGTGTGGACGATAAACCACTGTTTGGTCATGAACGATCCCCTCTACGCTCTCAAGAAAAAACGCCGAAGAGCTGAAAGATCTTGTCCCGAAGGACCAGAAAGATGAGGTCACAAAAAAATAAATATAGGCCGAAGATGAACGATGCGATCACTACGACAGTCGTCGTACTGAGCACTTCTTCCTTCGAAGGCCATGTCACCTTTTTGGTCTCGACAGTGACCTCTTGAATAAAGGTCCTGAGACGATTCCACCATTTCATGCAGTCGACTCCAGTACAGGTCGAGGTCTGGCAGGCCAGGAGGGACTCGAACCCCCAACAGCCGGTTTTGGAGACCGGTGCTCTACCAATTGAACTACTGGCCTACTCTCGTTAATACGATGCCTACACCTCTTTGTGAGGGGTGTGCTTACGGCAGAACCGGCAGTATTTATTGAACTGCAGTTTCTTGGTCTGCTGTTTTTTGTTGCGGGCAGCCGTGTAGTTGCGCCGCTTACACTCCGTACACTGAAGGTGAACCGTGTCCCGTGCCATTGAACCTACTCCAGGATCTCGGTGATCGCGCCGGCGCCGACTGTTCGGCCGCCTTCGCGGATTGCAAAACGCAGCCCGACTTCCATGGCAATAGGTGTCAACAACTCAACTTCGAGATTGGTGTTATCCCCAGGCAAAACCATCTCCACACCCTCGTCCATGATCACCGAACCCGTCACGTCGGTCGTCCGGAAGAAAAACTGCGGCCGGTATCCCTTGAAAAACGGGGTGTGCCGTCCGCCCTCTTCCTTCGTCAATACATACACCTCAGCGCGAAACTTCAGGTGCGGCGTGATCGTCCCCGGCTTGGCCACAACCTGACCTCGCTCAACATCCTCGCGGTTGGTCCCACGAAGCAAGAGGCCCACGTTGTCGCCCGCCTCACCGCGATCAAGCAGCTTGCGGAACATCTCAACGCCCGTCACAACTTTCTTCATCGTCGGACGAATCCCAACGACCTCCATCTCCTCGCCAACGTTGACCACTCCACGATCGATCCGGCCCGTCACCACGGTGCCTCGTCCCGAAATCGTGAAAACGTCCTCGATCGGCATCAAAAATGGCTTGTCAATCTCTCGCTCCGGCAGAGGAATGTAGGTGTC
>JAUXDC010000362.1 GCA_030618605.1 Holophagae bacterium
AGGGCGGTAGTGAGGGGTCAAGTTTTCGAATCAGGGCTCTGGGGTGTTGCGGAGGATGAAAGCTGGTGACCGGGCAGACCTCGGCCGGGCGGTGGTGTTGATCGCCGATTTCAGATCCGGTTGACGCTCAGAAAGTCACCGTTGTGCTCCGCTGCTCCCTGAGCGACAGATGGATACCGCCCAACTGTGGGATGGGATTCTTCCTCCTGAGGTACCGTCCTTCCTCTCGCATTTGGGCCAGCTGATCCCGGATAAAGCCCTCAGTGCCGATGACCAGGCCGTTGACAAAGTAGCCGAGATGCTTTCGATAGAGCCCTCGTGTGGTAAATCCTCGGGCAATTTCCGCATCCAAGACGTTTTCTGAGATCGTGGCATGGCCCTCCCTGGTCTGCACAAAACCACGATAGTAAAGCCGTTCTCGGTACTCGATCATGGCCTTTTTCTCCGTGGGTTGATCGACGAAGTCTGTCAGCGGTAAGAGCCAGTCGTCCTTGCCGATCTCTCGGAGGGCGACTGATGAGCCTTGCCATTCTTCGGGACGATGGACCATCCCGGCCCGGATTGGGTTGAGATCAACGTAGAGCATGCAATCCAGTACTGCTCGTTGATCTTCCAGGTAGACCGACTTGAAGCGGTCGGCCCAGAATCGGCCCCGTCGTTGATAGGTATGGTTGTACCACCGAGCGAAGGTCGACTGGATGTTGCGCATGTACTCCGACACGTCGAAAAGCCTTTGCCGATAGTGTTCCCATTGCTCGTCGGACCACAGGTCGATCTGCAACTGCGATGCTCTGCTCGGGTACATCAGCCGGGTCCGAGCGCGGAGTTCTTCGCGACTGACAGGCCGGAGCACATCGAACTTGCACACCAAGTGGTAGTGGCTCCCCATTATGCAAAAGGCCGCCGCCTCGCAGAAGTAGATGGCGGAATAGTGCTCGATTGTTTGAAGTAACCGCCGCATTGGGACGGCCTCCGAAAGTGGATACTCACCCCGAAACGCTGCGACCCGGCTATAAAGGTGGTACCACGCGTCGTTTTCGGGATATTTCAATCTGCCAATACGAGGCATCTCGCCCTCCTTGATTGGCAGCGTGGACTTGCTGATTCAAGATTATCGAGAAATCACCGGAATGGCAAGAGTTGGGCAAGAGTTGGGGAGTGTCCCCTGTATTTCCGATCCCGGGTGAGGCCGGCCATCCTCTGCAATGGGTACTTCAATGCACGGCCCGACGGCCGGCGCCACGCACATTACTGCGGTCACCATTAGTCGAATCCAAGAGTGCGATCGCCTCCTCCGGACCCCCAACCTCGTTTTAAGACGCTTTGCTTCTTCCCATTATAAATGAGAGAGTCAAGGCTGAGAGAATTCATGCGGTGCCTCGTTGAGCATTGGGGCATTTGATCGATTTTATCCTCCTCGAAAGGGAGGTGAAAGGAGTGGCAAGCTTGCTTGCCGAACCAAGAGCCGACCGAACGGTGGGACCCATTCCGGCGAAGCCGGCAGGGGCATAGGCGGACGCGGGGCGCCGCCCAACGAAACCCCCTTTGCGTCTTTGCGCCTTGGCGACTTTGCGTTTCTGTCGTTTTCATTTTCTCCAAAACAACGTAATTAATTGCACTACCGGCAGTTGTACAGGCAGGGGTCAACCCATATTATTGGCCACGCTGAAGCCTATGCCCTACAGGCTCCTTGGCCAATCCCTGGAACTTCCCTGGACAATCCCGAGGACTCTGGAGAATCCCGGCACTACATTGCCTCCATAACCAAAAGGAGGCGAAGGATGTTTACGAAAACTTATGGTCGATTCATTGGAACATTGGTGGTCTGCGGCATCGTCGCAGCAGCCGGCGCGGGTTTTGCCGCAGGCGCCGACGATGTCCTCGCTCAGGGCAATCTGCCCGGCACCTTCGGGATGCGCTTTGGGCCGGATGGGAACCTCTACGTGTGCTCCATGGCCGGGATTGCGGTCCTCGACGTAGGCCAGGGGCAGATGGTGGATCTGATCGGTCCGGAGCGCGGAGTCAACGGACCGGAGGACGTTAACTTCGGTCCTGATGGATCCATGTACTGGGCGCAGATGTTCACGGGCGAGGTCGCACGCATGACGCCGGACGGCACGGTGACCACCCAGATGATCGGTCCCGGCGTCAACTCAATCGTGTTTTCGGGTGATGGCCGGATGTTCGTGACCGAACCCTGGCTCACCGATTCTCTGTATGAGATCGACCCGGCCTTCGTCGAGCCACCCCAACTGCTGGCCCAGGGCATCGGCGGACTCAAGAGCCCGGAGTTCGGGCCGGACGGCCTGATGTACGGCGCACTGATGTTGCAAGGACGGGTGGTGAAGATCGACGTCAATGCCCTACCGCCGACCGTGGAGACGATCGCCGACGGCATCCCGGGTCCGTTCACCGCCAAGTTTGGGCCGGACGGCATGCTCTACGTTGTCGAGCGCGTCGGCTTCACCGTACAGCGCATGGATCCCGCCACCGGGGCCCATTCAACCTATGTGGAGTTTGATTTTGGACCTGACAACATCGCTTTCGCTCCCACCGGGGCCCTATTCGTCTCCAGCTACTCAGACGGCGTTGTGGCCGTAGTCATGCCCGATTTCTCAGTTCAGACGGTGGTGCCTGGTGGCCTGACCTTGCCCTCCGGGATCGCTGTCAAGCAGCGTATCGACGGGGAGTCAGTCTTCGTGGGCAATCTCTTCTCGCTGCGCGAGTACGACGGCGCCACCGGCGAATTACTGAGCGTCGAGCGGATGCAGATGCCGGCGATCGAGTTCGGCGGGGCCCTGTCGGTCGCCAATGCCGGGGACAATCTTGTCCTGACCAACTTCTTTCCCACCGGACGGGTGCAGGTCTGGAACCCGGAATCGAGAGAGGTGGTGACGGACATCCTCGACTTCCCCGCAGCCATGAACGCCATCGCCTTTGGTGATGACCTCATTGTCGTCGACCTTGGGATGGGCGAAGGTCAGGCACGGGTTCTTCGTGTCGGGGATGGCGGGACCAGGGTGCTCGCAGACATCACAAACCAGATTGTGCTCCCGCTCGGCCTGGTTGCCAGGGATGACGATTTATGGGTGGGCGACTGGTACACCGGCATGGTGTGGCAGTTGATCGCCGACGGCCAGGAGTTGGCCGACCCGATTCCGGCGGCCGCCGGGCTCAGCGGTCCTGAGGGAATGGCCTTTGATCTCGACGGTTCGCTGCTCGTGGTTGAGGGCACGGCCGGCCGTGTGTCGCGTATCCGTCTTGAGTCCG
>JAUXDC010000266.1 GCA_030618605.1 Holophagae bacterium
CAGAAGCCAACAAAAAAGGAGACAGAAGAGTGTCCAACCAGAGTGATTTTTCCATGCACGAAGCAGCCATCGAGGCGGTTGACAGAAAGGTCGTCAAGCACCCCAATATGCCCATCGGCATATACCTCTAGGAGGGAGAAGATCTCTACACCTGGGCAAACGACGACCGTGCCGCCCTCATCGGCGCTGGGCTCGATCCGACTGTCATCGACACGCTGCCCTCGCGAATGGGAGCGGTGAGGTACATCCAGAGCGGTTGGAACAGCACCCGCTTCACCAAGGAACAGGCCCAAAAGCAATTCGCGCTCCTGGCCCCCGCCGTCTACGACCTCCGCGACCGGATCGTCCACAGTATGCTGTTCGCCTACCGAAAGGTGGAAGACGTCAAGAGCCGGGTCCAGGCCATCGCCGACGGCAGCGGCGACGCTGACATGATTCAGGATCTGTCCGACCTAGGCGTCCACGGCAAGAACAACCCCGAGCCTCTCGTCGCCATCAACTTCGACATGAATCTCCTCGACGAGGCCGAGCAAAAGAGCGACGAACTCGCCTCCCTCCTCGGCGTCGCCCATGGCGAGAAGGCCATCGACAAGGGGGCCAAGATCCTGCGCGACAAGGCCTACACCTTCCTCAAGGAGTCCGTCGACGAGATCCGCGAGTGCGGCCGGTATGTCTTCTGGAGAGACGAACAGCGGGCTGTCGGTTATGGAAGCGCATACTTCCGTCGAAAGAGCGGTTCTTCCAATAAAACCGAAGAAACGGTCGAGATAACCGACGCTCCTTAATTCTTTTTCAACCCAGTTTCCCCAGAACTCTCTAAAACCCCCAAGGGAACCCGCAGGCAGCCCCAGGAAGCCCCCCGACTCCCCCAGGAAGGCCGTATTACTGCACATGGGTTCAGCAAAACCGGTCCCAGAACGACCAGAACTGCTCCCAGGAAGCCCCTCAACTTCCCCAGGACGCCCAAAGCCTGCACATGGGTTCAGTATTCTACGTGTTTTGAAGAAACTCAATCACCAGTCGAACCGCGTCGACCTGGAGTCAATATGGCAATAAGTCAGGATCTTGGTCCGTAAATTGCCCTATTCCCATAAAATAGTACCAAGTATCTGTATTGTCCATCTTGTTATACTTGTATTCGTTATCGATAACAATTCGTCGGTCTGAGCATCCATGCAGCCGCCAAACGTTTTTCAATTCACCATCAAGCCCAAGAAAGATTCCACCGTGACTGCCGTACACCCCTGTTGCATCACCACGGGCGTTCATTACCAGGTAACTTCCGTAGGCCTCTCCTCTATCGTAAAAGATGATTTCCCGAGCATTGTCGTCCCATCGCATTATCGCATCCATGTAGAACCAGTCCGTCATGTTTTCGATGTATGGCTTAACAGGCACTTCTGACGAGACCCAATGGAAGACTGACGATGCGAATTCGGTGCACCAGCTTTCACCGTAATCGGCAGTATATCTGGTACCGTCCGGCGCCTTCGCTGGTGACGCACCACCTACTACCGCGGGGTAAGTGCCGTTCGGAAGAACAATGTCTACCCATGGGTTATGTGGCATTGGAGGCGAGGGGCTATAATTCAAGTCGTCCAAGTCTTGGCCACCTACAAGACCGCGTTCAGATAGGTTCCATTCATATATTGCCCGATTCGTTACCGCGGTACGCAGCTTGGTCAATTCGGGATGGAGTGCGGTATGATCGACAGATTTTCCCACGGCTCCGTAGTAAATGTCAGATGTTATTCTGTTCCTTTTACTACATGTGCCGCCGGTGAACATAAACCAATAATCGGGACTTCCACCACTGTCGACACAACCGATTTGTACTGGTATTGGAGGCAACCACGGCAAGGTCGGTACTAAACGAAAATACATAAGCCCAACAGCGTACACTTTTTTGTCGCCACTAAACGCCAGCTTATCACGGATCTCCAAGTCCACCCTATGGTCCGAATTATAGGGGAATCCGAACATCTTTTTATGTTTGTAAACCCACTTGTAACCATCCCACTCCTTGGGCACTAAACCCCGCATTATTAACTTTTTATCAAATTCGTTGATATTATCGAGTTCGTAAACTACGGCTACAATGTGATTTGCGTATTGCCTGATAACGAAATCATTGATTACCGCCCTTATCGTAAAACCGTCATCTCTGACTTCATTGCCAAACTCCTTGTATACGTATTCAGTTTCGTCAATATACTCATCGCAATCATCATCTACCCCGTAAAAACCTCTTTCACTTTGACGAGGCCTTATTTGCCTATATTCTCGCGGTTCCAGGGGAGAAGTCGGAGTCATATACTCGTGGAATAGCTTTTCCATTTCATCGGGTTCTACGGGATGAGGCCAACCATCCCAATAATAGACGCTATGATCGCATCTTCTTTTCTCTGTAAATTGGATTGCATATTTGGGAACGGATTCTCCAGGACACATACAATGTTCTTCATCTGGACACGTATATTGCTTGGCTACACAATTGGTGCAGGTTGTGTCGCAATATTGACAAGTAGGGACATTTCCTTTGTGAATTAGCGGCCCACTGGGATCGTATATGTATCTGTCGCACTCCCATGCAAACCCGTCTTTATCCTCATCGCAATTCAGGGGCAAACACCATACTTTCTTTGGTTCCCCATCGAGTTCCAATAATTCCGGCTCTTCGGAATCTTCATCCCAGGAATCGTAGCCCTCGCTGGCACTTAACAACGCCGCAATGACATCGGGATCGGTTAGATCGAGGGTCATATCTTCGTTGGATTGCCCGACAGAATCCGCATCGCAACCGGCAAGGGCGGATAGAATAAGAAAAATGGTAATCGCAAATATAATCGCGAATATCTTATGCTTTGCATTGTTGTTCTTCATCGCAAACTCCTTTTTTCTTTTTGGTTGTTTTTCTCTTCTATCCATCACTCATATCTACGGCAACGAACGATTGCTGTGCCATCCATTTCGATAGCGACAAACTTACCATTATGCAAGTCCACTGCCCATGCCAGGTCCATTTCGCCATAGGGGGTTGCCGTCCAATAAGGTTGAGGGGGATCTCCAAAAACAGCAATGCAAGAATCGCTCTGGTCGCAGCGGTCACAAAAAATCAGATCATCATCATCGAAATTACCATCGCAGTTGCCAAGCAGTTCGGCATATTTGGTGTGATATGGCACGAGGTAACCCTCAGGACAGCTGTCCGATGCGGACTCCCAATCAATATGCTTCGAATCTCCTTCGCACGTCTCGCCGTTCCATGTCTGTCCGACGTCGCAACGACACCAAAAAACTCCATTGACCTCCACTTCGCCGGCGCAGGGATCTCCGTAAGGATAGGAGTCCGTGTCGGTATCGGTGTCGCTGTCGGTATCCGAATCTGTGTCCGTATCGCCGTCGGTGTCGGAATCGGTATCGGTGTCGGCGGTCCCGCCGTCAATGTTCGCCGGAATATCCGAGCACCCGGCAACGAACAGGGCGAACAGCAGACAAACCGCAACGCTTGCTCGAGTAATAACCATCTTGCACCTCTCTTTGATTTTCAAAGTATACAGGCAACGGCGTCCGAACGGGGATTTTTTCCCGCCGACGCGCGCCTTGCCTAAAAACGACGAACTCCTTCTCGCCTTCTCAAGCGGGGCCGAAGGGCAATTGACATTCGTGCCCACGCGCGGATAAATTCCCTGCATGCCACAAAACCCCAAATTGAAATATATCGACAGGGACAGGATGAACCTCATCGGGCTCATGCTCGGGGGAATTCTCGAGGAGAGCATTGCCACTCCTCGCGGATCGGCCCTCGTCCGAAATCTCCGGGGCGCCGTCGGCGTGACGGCCGGCAAGATGCGGATCACCCTGCGGTTCGATGAAGAAGGAGTGACCGTGGTCCGCGGGATCGAGCCGGGCACCAGGGCCCGGGTGAAGGGCTCCCTCGACGGGTTGCTGCAGGTCAGCCTGGGTCGCGGGGCGATTCGCTCGTTCATGACCGGCGAGGTTTCGTTCTCGGGAAATCCGTTCTTCGTGCTCAAAATGCTGCCGCTCCTGAGGGTGGACCGGTCGAGGAGGGCAAAATGAAGATGACGCCACTTCAGACGAAGAAGCTCTTTGAAAAGGTCATCCCCGAAGAGCGGCTGACCATCGACGAGGACACCCTGGACAGATACTCGCGGGATCAGACCGAGTGCGAGCCGGGGCGCCCGGATCTGGTTGCGTTCGTCGAGACGGACACGGAGATGGTGGAGATCGTCAAGATCGCTTCAAAGTACCGGGTACCCCTGATACCCCGGGTCGCGGGAACCAACCTCGGGGGGCTCTCATTGGCCGCCCGCGGCGGCGTGATCCTCGATCTCACCGGTATGAACAAGATCCTGGCCATCAACGAGACCGACATGCTGGTCGTCATAGAACCGGGGGTTACCTTCCAGCAACTTGTGGACGAGCTCAGGGCCCGGGATCTGCCATTGACCATCGGCATCCCCCTCTCCCCTCCGGAGACCTCGGTCATGGCAAACTGCCTCATGGACGGACTGGGCAATCTCTCCCTGCTTCACGGCACCATGGGCGAATGGATCGCGGGACTGGAGGTCGTGCTGGCGTCCGGAGAGGTGATCCGGACTGGCGCCTGGGCCGTCTCCGACGTACCGTTCTCCCGCGCTCCGCTTCCTGATCTCACGGGACTGTTCGTCTCCTGGCAGGGCACCACCGGTCTGGTCACCAGGATGGCGGTTCAGCTCAAGCCGAACCCTCCGCTTCGAAAAAAATTATTTGTCCTCACCTACGACCGGCACCACACCTACGACATGATGCGCAGATTCGCCAGGCTCAAGATCTTCGACGACATCGGCGGCCTCTCCTGGCCCACGGGCAAGATGCTTTACGGTGTGGAAAAACCCATCGAGAGAGATCCCGACGAACCGGAGTTTTTCACCTACCTCGATGTCTCCGCTTTCAGCCCGGCCGAGCTCCGGTTGAAGCTGGAGATGGTGGTGGCCGAGCTGAAAGACCTGCGCGAGAAGGGCGCCGTGATAGAAGATCCCTTCGATCTGGACACCATCTGCGCCATCAGCCCCAAGTTTCTGAAGTTCGCCGTGTTCCCTACGGACCTGGACTTCCTGACCGACAACCCCGGCGGCGGGCTCACATGGGTGGGAACCTACGGACCCATGAGCAGGTTCGACAATGCGGCCGATCTGGGCATCGAGATCATGGATCGACACGGCTTCCCACCGATCATCGTTTCGAGGCCCATGAAGAGCGGGCACTTCGGCGTGCTGCGGTTCATATCCACGTTCAAGCGAGACGATGAGGAGGACACGGCCAGGGTGGGGCGCTGCAACCGGGAGCTGACCGACATGGTGCTCGAGCAGGGGTTCATTCCGTACAAGACCCCAGGTTGGGCGGTGGA
>JAUXDC010000141.1 GCA_030618605.1 Holophagae bacterium
GCCTGTCTGCCCAAGCGCCTGGATACGAATCGGGAGTGATTCAACTGGAAGGCCTTCCGGAGTTTCTCGAAATTCGTCTCACGCCGACACCGCTCTTTTCCGGAGAGGTCGAGGTGACGACCAACCGCGCCAAGATCGGCGAGACGCCGGTGACGCTCACCAACGTCTCCCGCGAGGAGATCGAGCGCAACAACTGGGGCCAGGACGTACCGCTCCTCCTGCAGCACGTCCCCGGCTTCTACGCGTACAACGACAACGGCAACGGCATGGGCTACTCCTACTTCTTCCTGCGCGGCTTCGACATGCGGCGGACATCGGTCAGCCTCAACGGAGTCCCTCTCAACGATGCCTCCTCCCACGGGGTCTACTTCGTCGATCTTGCGGACTTCCTGTCGACCACCGGAGACATCCAGGTTCAGCGCGGCGTCGGCACCAACCTCTACGGGGGTTCGGCGATCGGCGGCGCAGTGGACATGAGGACCCGAGAACCTCTGGGCGAACCCCGCCTTCGGATTTCCACAGGCGGAGGATCCTGGGGCACCAGGACCTCCCAGATCGAGTACGACAGCGGTCTCATCGACGAGGAATGGGCGGCGACTTTCCGCTACTCACGATCGAAGTCGGACGGCTATCGCGACCAAAGCTGGTTGGACGCCTGGAACTACTACGCAACCATCGAACACTACGGACGACGAAACACGACACGCCTGGTTTTATTCGGCGGCCCAGAGGACACCCATCTTGCCTATGAAGGCATCACACAGGCCTACCTCAAGGGAGAGGTCACCGGAGACAAACGCAAGGATCGCCGCCACAACCCCTTGAGCTTCCCCGGAGAGATCGATCACTTTTTTCAGCCTCACTTCCAACTGATCAACAATACTCAGCTGAACTCCGACCTCCGATTGAACAACACGTTCTATTATTTTGAGGGCGACGGCTATTACGAACAGTTCAAAGATGATCGCTGGCTTCCCGAATACGACCTCGAACCTCACCCCGGCCCAGATGGGGAAATTATCTACACCTCTGATCTTGTGCGCCGCCGCGAAGTTGGCGAATGGGACGCCGGATGGATCGGCTCCGTTGAATGGCGCCACGGAAACAACCGAGGTCAACTTCAGGCAGGAGTGGCCGTTCGCTTCCACAGCAGCCGGCATCAGGGCACGACGATTTGGGCCCAAAACTATCCTCCGGATACGCCCCCGAACCACCCCTACTACGACTACCGATTGGACAAGCAGACCTACCAGCCCTTCGTTCAAGAAGAATGGAAGGTCTCCGAGAAGTGGTTGCTCTTCGGCGGCATGACCTGGACCTCTCATCGCTATCACATGTACGACGATCAGCTCAAGGGCGTCGATTTCGTCGAGACTTTCGACTACCTGCTGCCTCGTCTGGGCGCAACCTTCAACCCCGCCCCGAATTGGAGCATCTACGCCAACCTGTCCCGCGGAGGGCGCGAACCGGCATTCCGAGACATCTACGATCCGCAGGACTACTGGTTTGGTGATGAACCTCATAGCCTCGAGCCGGAGGAATTGACGGATTTCGAGTTGGGCGTCCAGCATCAATGGGCCGAGGGTTACGGACGCTTCAACGTGTACCTTCTTGATTTCGACAATGCGATCGTTTGGGCCGGTGGATTGGACAGCGACGGTCTTCCCATTACGTCCAACGGGGCAAAGACTACCCACAAGGGCGCAGAGTTGGAACTGGGCTGGACGCCGAGACCCCGTTTCGGCGCCCGCCTGACGGCGTCTTTTACCAGGGCCACCTTCGACGATTTCGAAGAATTCGGATGGGATGGAACGGCTCAAGATCACACAGGAAATCGAATCGCCGGCACCCCCGATTGGCTGGCGTCACTAGAAATGACCGGGGGATGGGGACCTGTGGATGTGGTGGCCTCCGTCCGATACGCCGGGAAGTTCTATCTGGACAATACCGAGGATCTGCGCAAATACCCTGAACTCAAGGACGATCCCGCCTACATCCACAGAGTCAACGAGGCTTTTACCACCTTTGACCTCGGGGCAAAGATCGACGCAGGAATGACCCTGGCTTCCTTGATCGGCGCCAAGAGTATCGTCGTTGATTTCCGCATCAACAATGTCTTTGACAACCTTTACACAACCTTCGGCTATGTTTGGGGCCCCGAGCCGACCTGGATTCCTGCAGCCACCAGAAGCGTCTACGGCGGGGTGACAGTTGATTGGTGAAGAAGCTGTTAGCCATTAGCTTTTAGCTATTAGCACGAGCAGGCCCACCGTTTCTTTGCGAAGGCCTCGCGGCGGTCGCCCCAACCTTGCCAGCTGGATGCCGAACGGTTTGATCCGGAAAGGGCTAACAGCTAAAAGCTAATGGCTAATAGCACCCGGAGAATCCAGCGCCACTTCTGGCTCTGGATCCTCCGGTTTTGCTATCCTCTTTCGAGCCATGGAAGCCACCACATGATTCAATCGATATTCACCTTTCTGCTCCTGACGAGCATCATGGTCGTGAGTCGGATCTTCTACCGGCATGAGGGTGAATGGTTGGGCGACATTCCGGCTAAAGACTGGGGAAAATTGCGGGCACTGGTCATCCTCAACCATACCAGCCTGTTCGAACCACTCTTGGCCGGTTTCGGCGACTGGCGTCTCTTTTGGATTTTTTCTCGTCACGGAGTCCTTCCGGTGGCCGAGAAAACGATGCGGCGTCGTATTGGTGTTGTCTTCCGATTTTTGGTGAGGCATCCAATCGTCATCACGCGCCAACGAGACCACACATGGGAAAGCGTGCTCAACAGAATCGATGACCGGTCGATCGTGATCATTCTTCCCGAAGGGAGAATGAAGCGGGAGGACGGTCTCGACTCTGCCGGGAGGCCGATGACGATTCGGGGAGGGATTGCCGACATTCTGGAGCCTCTGGAAAGCGGCAGAATACTGATGGTGTATTCCGGAGGCTTCCATCACATTCAGATTCCAGGTCAAGGCCGGTGGCCGAAACTGTTCAAGACCGTTCGAGCCCGCCTCGAACTGATGGAAATCCAGGACTACAAAGCCAGTGTCATGGCGGCATCCGAGGGAAAAGACTTCCGGAAGGCACTGATCAACGACCTGACCACCCGCCGAAACCAACACTGCCCCGACCTCGAAGATCCGTCGTTGAAGGACGGTTAGACAAAAAAGGTGCGGCCGGGACGGCCGCACCTACAATCATCCTTGTTGGTCTTTCGCGAAGCGAATCCAGTAATAAATTCCGAGAGGTACTCGAGGAAATTATTACTTCACGTAGCCCTTTTCTTCGAGATACACGACAACTCGCGCGGCACTCTGCTCGACCGACTCGGCGTCGGTATCGAGTGTGATTTCCGCCTTCTCAGGCGCTTCATAGGGCGCCGAAATGCCGGTGAACTCGGGGATGATGCCCGCACGGGCCTTCTTGTAGAGACCCTTAGTGTCACGCGCTTCACAGACGGCCAGCGGCGCGTCGACGAAGACCTCGACGAAATCACAATCACCCTGGATCTTGCGGTTGCGGTCGCGGTCCTCAAGGTAGGGTGAGATGAACGCAGTCAGGTTGATCATCCCCGCCTCGGTGAAGAGCTTGGCCACTTCGCCGATCCGGCGGATGTTCTCGTTGCGGTCTTCAGGCGAAAAACCAAGATCACTGTTGAGGCCGTGTCGGACGTTATCGCCGTCGAGAACGGTGCAGGCAACACCGCGTTCGGTCAGAACCCGGTCGACCTCGATGGCCACCGTGCTCTTCCCGGAACCGGACAGACCGGTGAACCACAGGGTCACACCTTTTTGACCGAGCATGTTCTCCCGATCCTGGCGGGTGACGTGGGTCGTGATCTTTGTAATATTCTTGCTCTTGGGTTGTTGGCTCATCGTTCCTCCGGCTCGTGGCGCTATTGCGCGCTGTAGCGCCGGAGTATACACGGATTTTGAGGAGAATACAGGTGGTTTTGTACCATTTTGGGAGCTATTTGGCCGCGTTAGGCGCAAATATTCCGATACTGAATACTTGATACTCGATACTTGAAACTGGATAGGTTTTTCGACACATCGACGGATTCTCTGAGCTCACCTCTTTCCCATGAGACAACTTTCTCCTTCATGATTTCAAACGACACCGATGGACGGCAAATCAAGTATCCAGTTTCGAGTATCAAGTATCTTTTCCGAACGCTCCCCGACCTTTGATTCTTGACCGCCCTTCAAACCCTCTGCTCCTCAATGAACCTATACTTTTCATGCTATCCTGCGCCCTCGATTTTAAGGAGGCTGGTCCGTGGACCTCCAAACCCTGATCCTCAACCTGAGCCGATACTGGGCCGACTGTGGCTGCATCGTCCAACAACCCTACGACACCGAGGTGGGCGCCGGCACCATGCACCCCGAAACCTTTCTTCGGGTGTTGGGGCCCGAGCCCTACCGGGTGGCCTACGTGCAGCCCTCCCGGCGGCCCGCCGATGCCCGTTACGGGGAGAATCCCTTTCGGCTGGGACGTCACCTGCAGATGCAGGTCATCCTGAAACCTTCCCCCGACGATATCCAGGGTCTCTACCTCAAGAGTCTCGAGGCCATGGGCATCGACCCATCGGTACACGATATCCGCTTCGAAGAAGACAACTGGGAGTCCCCCACTCTCGGCGCCTGGGGCGTCGGTTGGCAGGTCTTACTCGACGGCATGGAGATCACACAGTTCACATACTTCCAGCAGGCAGGTGGCATCGATCTGGCGCCGATGACGGCAGAGCTGACCTACGGCCTCGAGCGGATCTCAATGTTCCTGCAACGAAAGGACTCGATTTACGACATCGAGTGGGGCGGCGGCGTTTCCTACGGCCAGATTCGTCTGATGGACGAACGCGAGGCCTCGACCTACGGATTCGAGGTTGCCGACGTCGACATGCTGCGCCGGCACTTCGAAGATTGGGAGGGCGAGGCCGTTCGGTGCCTCGAGCATGATCCGCCTCTGGTCCTGCCGGCCCTCGAGGCGACGTTGAAGACTTCGCACCTCTTTAATCTTCTGGACGCGCGCGGCGCGGTCTCAGTGACCGAACGCGTCGGCCTGATCGGCCGGGTCCGGGCCAACGCCCTCCGAGCAGCCAAGGCCTACGCCGCCCAGCGGGAGGCGATGGGTTGGCCGTTGGGCAATGCGCTCGAGACCGGCACTCAAGAGAAGGGGGTGGTGTGATGGCCTCCTTCCTCCTGGAAATTCGCACCGAAGAGATTCCGGCCAACGCCCTTCCGGGCGCGCGCCGTCAACTGCAGGATTTGTTCGCCAAACATCTCGGTGACGCGGGATTTACCGGATTCTCGACGAGCGTTGTGTCAACGCCATTGCGGCTGATCGTCACCCTTTCAGACCTTCCCTCAAAGCAGGCCGATCGTGTCGAGGAGATGACCGGACCACCCGTGAGGATTGCGGTCGCCGAAGACGGCAGCCCGACGAAAGCCGGGCTGGGATTTGCCGCCAAAGCCTGTCTGCCGTTCGAACAACTGGGGCGGTTGGAAACCGAAAAGGGTCAATATCTGGCGGCAACCGTCAATCATGTGGGCCGCGCCACCTCGGATATTCTGGCGGAGATCACCCCGACCATTCTCTCAAGTCTCCGCTTCCCCAAGATGATGCGCTGGGGTTTGGGGAGTTATCTCTTCGTTCGTCCGGTCCACGGCATCGTCGCCCTGCTTGACGATGATGTCGTTCCCTTCGAGGCCTTCGGCATTACCAGCGGCCGCACCACAGTCGGCCACCGGGTCCACAGTCCAAAGCCTATCGATATCGATCACGCAGACACCTATCACGAGACGATGGCAGAACACTCGGTCATGATTGATCCTGCCCAAAGGCGACAGACCCTGGAATCCGCCGCCAAGCACTTGGCGGAAACCGTCGACTGCAGGGTCCACGAGGATCCTCGGTTAGTTGGGGAACACGTCGAACTGGTCGAATGGCCGGGATTGATCGTCGGTGCCTTCGACCGGGACTTTCTCGACCTCCCCCCTGAGGTTGTCGTTTCGACCCTCCGCCATCACCAGAAGTGCTTGATCCTGGAAGACCGAAACGGCGCCTTGCAACCACATTTTCTTGCGGTCATCGACCGAAAGGACGACCCTGAAGAGTTGATCCGTCTGGGCAACGAGTGGGTCATCCGTGCGCGCCTTGCCGACGCCAGGTTCTTTTTCTCCGAAGATCGGAAAAAACCCCTGGAAGATTCGATTGCCGGCCTGGAGCGTGTTGAATGGCACAGGGTCCTCGGATCACTGGAGGCCAAGGCGGAGCGCCTCGGCATCTTGGCGGTCACCCTGTCCGGGCAGGTCGGCCTCGATCTCAGCACCGAGTTGGTATGCCTCGCCGCACGGCTGGTCAAGACCGACCTTACCACCCACATGGTCGGAGAATTTCCCGAACTTCAGGGTGTGATGGGTGGTCATTACCTCCGGCTCGAAGGCGCCGACGAAGCCCTGTGGACTGCATCCCGAGACCACTACAGACCTGTCGGGTTCGACGGTGACTGTCCGTCCTCAGAGTTGGGCCGGGTCCTCGGTGTCGCCGATCGCATGGACACCATTGCCGGTCTCTTTGCCGTTGGAGAAAAGCCGACTGGTTCACGCGATCCCCTGGGTCTCAGACGTGCCGCACAGGCCGTCGTCAAGATCATCGTCGACAGCGGTTGGGCTCTGGACCTCGAGGTTCTGGTCGGCGAGGCCGTCTCCGGTGTCGCAGACCAGTCCACTGAAAACATCCATGCGGTCAAGGATTCCGTCACGCGCTTCATGGCCGATCGCCTGAGACGATGGCTGACCGATGTCACCGGTGTGTCGGGCGATACCGCGGATGCCGTCATGGCTTCCGGCTGGGTCGATCCCTGCGAGACGGTCGCCAGAGCCCAAGCCCTGGAGACCGTCCGGTCCAACGACAGCTTTCGGGGCCTGGCACTGGCCTTTAAACGGGTGCGTAACATCACCGACGGCAAGCCTGAAGGTGATATCGATCCCACGCTCTTTGAGCACGCAGAAGAAAAGGAACTCCACGATGCTGTCCTCGAGTTCCATGCTGCGCTCGAAAGACTGATTCCCGAGCATCGGGTCACCGAAGCCTTCGAGTCAATGATTCCCATCGCCGACACCCTTGACCGGTTCTTCATCGAGGTGCTGGTCATGGCCGAAAACGAAAACGTCCGGGCGAATCGCATCGCCCTCTTGAAACTGCTGGGGCGGGATTTCCTGACCCTGGCCGATCTCTCGATTCTGCAAATTGACGGAGGAGAATAATGAACGACCCCAAATACATCTACAGCTTCGGCGGCGGCTCGGCCGACGGCCAAGCCACCATGAAGAACGAGTTGGGCGGAAAAGGCGCCAACCTGGCCGAGATGGCCGGCTTGGGCATCCCGGTACCGGCGGGTTACACGATTACGACCAATGTCTGCACCTATTTCTACGACAACGGCCGGAGTTATCCGGAGAGCCTCAAAGCGGAAGCGCAGGTAGCGCTGATCAAGGTCGAAGAGATCATGGGCGCCACATTCGGCGACCCCGACAATCCCCTGCTACTTTCAATCCGTTCCGGAGCGCGCCAGTCGATGCCCGGCATGATGGAGACAATCCTCAACGCCGGACTCTGTTCCTCGACAAT
The DNA here is from genome assembly GCA_030618605.1 of Holophagae bacterium. Lineage (GTDB taxonomy): Bacteria > Acidobacteriota > Thermoanaerobaculia > Thermoanaerobaculales > Sulfomarinibacteraceae > DAOWGJ01. The sequence goes on from JAUXDC010000141.1 coordinate 7,639, forward strand.
TCCAGGCCTGATCAAAAAGACCGGCAACCCGAGCTTCGTCTACGACGCCTATCGACGGTTGATAATGATGTACGCCGACGTCGTCATGGAAAAAGCCGCAGGCATCGAGCCCGCGGAGGGACAAGGCATCCGCCAGAAGCTCGACCGGATGCTGGAAGAGGTCAAACAGGCCAACGGCTACGCCTCCGACGCCGATCTCAGTGAAGCGGACCTCAAAGCCCTGGTCGATCGCTTCAAGGCCGAAGTCCGTTCGACCCTCGGCACCGAATTCCCTGACGATCCCCACGAACAGCTCTGGGGCGCCATCGGTGCCGTTTTTGCCTCGTGGAACGGCAAGCGAGCCATCGCCTACCGCCGCATCGAGGGCATCCCTGTCGAGTGGGGCACGGCCGTCAACGTGCAGGCAATGGTCTTCGGCAACATGGGCAACACCTCGGCAACCGGCGTTGCCTTCACCCGCAACCCTGCAACCGGCGAAGACAAATTCTTCGGAGAGTGGCTGGTCAACGCCCAGGGTGAAGACGTCGTTGCCGGCATCCGTACGCCCAACCCTCTCAACGACGACACCAAGAACGACCAAAACCGCCATCTGCATTCCCTCCAAGAGGTTATGCCCGAGACGTACTCACAGCTCGTCGCTATCCGGAACAGGTTAGAAGATCACTTCCACGACATGCAGGACATCGAGTTCACCATCCAGGAAGGTCACCTCTGGATGCTCCAGACCCGGACCGGCAAACGCACCGGGACCGCCGCCCTCAACATGGCGATGGACATGATCTCCGAAGGCATGATCGACCAACGCACCGCAGTGATGCGGGTCGCTCCGGCCCAACTCGACGAACTCCTCCACCCGATCATCGACCCCGATGCGGAGGCCCGCGCCGATATCCTGACCAAGGGCCTGCCCGCCGGACCCGGGGGCGCGGTCGGCAAGATTGTCTTCACCGCCGATGCTGCAGTCGAGTGGGCCGCCCGAGGCGAAACCGTGCTGTTGATCCGTGAGGAGACCAATCCTGAAGACGTCGAGGGCATGCGTGCGGCTATCGGCATTCTGACTGCCCGAGGCGGCATGACCTCCCACGCGGCACTCGTCGCTCGTGGTTGGGGCAAGTGCTGCATCGTCGGCGCAGGCGACCTCGAGATGGACCTTGCCGCCAAGACACTCTCGATCGATGGCAAGATCTTCAACGAAGGCGACGTTCTGACCCTCAACGGAACCAAGGGCACAGTCTACGCCGGAGCGCTCGACATGATCGATGCGACCGAGAACCCGCGCTTCGTCGAATTCATGAAGATCGCCGACACCTTCCGGGTGCCCAAGGTCCGAACCAACGCCGAGACCCCCGAAGACGCCAAAAACGCCGTCGGATTCGGCGCCGAAGGCATCGGCCTCTTCCGCACCGAGCACATGTTCTATGGCGCGGGCTCCGAAGAGCCGCTCTTCCTCCTGAGAAAAATGATCATGGCCGACACCGAGGCCGATCGCAAAGCGGCTCTCGACGAACTCTATCCCTTCGTCAAGAAGGACATGAAAGCAACCCTGGACGTCATGGCCGGCATGCCGGTGACCATCCGTCTGCTCGACCCGCCGCTGCATGAGTTCGTGCCGGTCAGCGAGGGAGAGCGCACCAAATTGGCCGAGGCCCTTGGCATGTCGATGGACGACCTCGACCGCCGTTCCGAAGAACTGCATGAGATGAACCCGATGATGGGCCACCGGGGCGTGCGCCTCGGTGTATCCTTCCCCGCCATCTCCGCCCTGCAATTCAGGGCAATCCTCGAATCGACCATCGAACTCCGCAACGAAGGCAAGACCATTGACCCCGAGATCATGGTCCCGGTCGTCGGCATGAAAGAGGAACTCGAAGACCAGCTGACACTTGCCAAGGCCGTGCACGCCGAAGTCTGCGCCAAATTCGGCGTCGCCGAAATCGAGCACCTCTACGGCACCATGATTGAGATCCCGCGTGCCTGTCTGACCGCCGACGAGATCGCCGAGACGGTCGAGTTCTTCAGCTTCGGCACCAACG
>JAUXDC010000352.1 GCA_030618605.1 Holophagae bacterium
GGACACCTTCTGCATGTGGCGCGAGATGAGACGCGTGAGTACCTCGATCGCCTGGGGGTGTGGTCGCGCTTGACCGAGCACGAACGCCGGGCGGCGATTTACCTTGGGGGGGCAATCACCCCCTACCCCATCCAGATCCACACATGGGGACTGTCACCGGAAATTCGACGGGACTGTCTCTTGGGCTTTATCGAGGCTTGGGCGGCACAAAGGCCGGATCCGACAGATTTCTCCCAGTGGGTGCTGGACCGGTTCGGGGAAGGCCTTGCACGGCATTTCTTCTTTCCATACAACGAAAAGCTCTTTCGGGCACGGTCCGAGGATCTGTCTTTGGACTGGGTCGGTCGCTATGTGCCGAAGCCGGATCTCAAAGAGGTCGTCGACGGCGCTCTCGGCCTCCACGACAAGGCTGTGGGCTACAACGCACATTTCCGCTATCCATCTGACGGAGGGATTCGTTTACTGTCCGATGCCCTGGCCGACCAGGTCTCCGACCTCCGTCTCGATACCGAAATTACAAAGATCCACCTGAAAGAACGGTGGGTCGAAACTGCGGCTGGGGACCGGCTGCCGTGGGATCGGATGGCGGCGACCCTGGCTCTGCCCTTCCTGGTGGACCGGGTGGTCGATCCGTTGCCGGATGATGTGGCGGCTGCCCGGCGGGCCCTGAGGTGGGTCAATGTGCTCAACGTCGCCCTCGGTGTGCGTGGCTCGGCGCCCCGGTCCGAACATTGGTTCTACTTTCCGGAGCCCGAGTTCCCGTTCTACCGGGTCGGTTTTCCCTCCAACCACGGTCATCTTGCGCCGGAGGGTCATCACACGGTGTCGATCGAAATCAGTCTCAGACCCGGATCTCCGGTGTCCGAGAAGCTCGTCGAGGAGGCGGAGGCGGCCCTTGTCCGTATCGGCTTGTTGCAGCCGGAGAACATCGAAGAACGGTTGGTAACCGTGCTCAATCCGGCCTACGTCGTTTTTGACCACGACCGTAAGGCGGCAGTCACTCGCTTGCGGCGGTTCTTTTCAGATCACGGCGTCCACCTGGCGGGACGATGGGCCGAGTGGAAATACTCAGCGATGGAGGACGCGATCCTCGACGGCATGGCTGCGGCTCGGTGGTTGACGAGCTCCAGTGACAGGTGAGCCTCGTGCAAAAAAGCGAAAATAGCCACAAGAAGGTTCTTCACATCATTACTCGCCTTGAATTGGGAGGCGCCCAGCGCAACACGCTTTTCACGGTGGCTCACCTCGACAGATCGCTGTTTTCGGTCGGTCTCGCCTGGGGTCCCGGGGATGAATTGGACTCCGAGGCCGGGGAAATTGAGGATCTCGAGCGCTTCGAGATCCCCGCTCTGACCAGGTCGATCGCTCCTCTCATGGACTTCAGGGCACTCCGAGATCTGCGATGGGCCATCAGGGCATTCGAACCGGATATCGTCCACACCCACTCGTCAAAGGCCGGGATCCTGGGGCGGACGGCCGCCCACCTGGAAAAGGTTTCGACCGTCGTCCATTCGATTCATGGTTGGGGGTTCACTCCCCTTCAATCACCCATCAAGCGGCGCCTTTTCCTGGCGGCCGAGCGGTGGGTCGCACGCTGGACCGACCACTTCATCGCCGTCAGCCAGGCCAATATCGACCAGGGCAGGGACCTGGGCCTGCTGGGTGAAAATACCAGCCTGATTCGTTCGGGCATCGATTTATCGCCGTTCGGAAAATTCCAGGATCCGGCGGCGGTCAGGCGGCAATTGGTTATTCCCGAGGGTGTGGCGGTTGTTGCACAGATCGGCAATCTCAAACCTCAGAAAGCGCCTCTGGACTTCGTGCGGATGGCGGCGATCGTTGCCTCGTCCTATCCGGAGGTTCACTTCGTCATTGCGGGAGACGGGCCCTTGCGTGAAGAGGTCAATGATCTGGTGAATGAGTTGGGGATTGCAGATCGTCTCCACCTACCGGGATGGTGGCGGGACGTGCCGGCTCTGTTGGCAGCGACCGATGTCGCCGTCTTGACCTCACGGCATGAGGGTCTGCCTCGAGCGGTTGTTGAGGCGTTGGCGGCCGGCGTTCCCGTGGTGGCGACGGCGGTTGACGGCACGCCTGAGGTGGTGCGTGAGGGCGTCAACGGGTTTCTTGCGCCCCCCGGCGAGGTCGAGCGTTTGGCGGCAGGGGTGTGTACCCTGCTCGAAGATGAAGAGCGCCGGCGGGTGATGGGCGAGGCCGCGAGTCAGGGTCTCGAGGACTTCGATATCGATGTGATGGTTCGCCGACAAGAGGAGTTGTACCAATGCCTGAGTTGCCGCAAGAGCTGATCGCCACTTGGTTTCTGGTTTTCGGGGCGATTGTGGGCTCCTTCCTCAACGTGGTGATCTATCGCGTACCGCTGAGGCGTTCGATCGTCAATCCGGGCTCCGCCTGCCCGAGCTGCGGGGTGCCGATCCGCTGGTATGACAACATCCCCATCCTGTCGTGGCTGGTACTCAGGGCGCGGTGCCGTGCCTGCAAGACGTCGATTTCCATTCGATATCCGCTCGTGGAATTGACGGCAGGCCTGCTGGCGGTGGGGACTTTTCTCCACTGGGGCCTGACGGTTACCGCCTTCGAGGTGCTGGTGTTCTCCTGGGTCTGTCTGGTCCTTGCCCTGATCGACTACGACCACCAGATTCTCCCGGACGTCATCACCTATCCCTTGATCCTCTTCGGCATCGGGATGTCGTGTGCGGGGGGCATGACCTGGTGGCTTGACTCGGTGGTAGGGGCGGCGTTCGGCGCCCTGTTGCCGATTGCCGTGATTGTGCTCTACAAGCTGATTCGGGGCGAGGAGGGCATGGGTTGGGGCGACGTCAAATTTCTGGCCGGCATCGGGGCCGTTCTTGGCCTTGCCGGCTGCCTGTGGGTGCTGATTGTTGGAGCCCTGCTCGGTGCGCTGGTCGGTCTGGCCCTGATGGTGATGGGTCGCGGGACGGCCAAGACCGCGTTGCCGTTTGGCACCTTCCTGGCCCTGGCTGCACTGCTCTACCTCTTCCTACCACCCGCCTGGCGCCTCTGGCCGCCGGTGATGTAGGAGCTTTCAGCTCTCAGCAAGAAGCACAAAGAGCGCTGAAAGTATTGGTTCCATATTTTCTTCGCGTTTCCTTGGCGCTCTTCGCGTCTTGGCGGTTCAATTGTTCTCTGGTCCTCGACCCCTTATCAACGCCAGGCCGCGAGAATGCCCTCGATCAGTGCCCCATCCTGCTCAGGGAAGACCGTCCGGAGATCGAGCACGACCTGATCCTCTTCCATCCGTCCAACGATAGGAGGTTTTCCGTGTCGCAGAGAGTCGAGCAAGGCTTGGCCCCCGGTGATTTCGAGGCCGTAGCCGGGCAGAGTCTCGTCGGGTGTCGTGCCACCGCCCAGCGTTGATCGGGTCGAACGGCCCCGAGCGGGCACGCCCTGGTTACGCAGTCTTCGGCCGATACGGCCGGCCCTTCGTTTGAGTGTTTCAATCGTTGTGTCGAGCATGGCG
>JAUXDC010000326.1 GCA_030618605.1 Holophagae bacterium
CTTTCCTTCGATGTCCGGATGGAACACGAGTGCACTCACGCCCTCTCACTGAGGGTCTTCGGCGCATTGCGGCACGACCTTCTGGAGGAACTCATTGCGGACTGGATCGCACTGATCAAGGTCTTCGGCGAGTATCGAACCGATCTCGCGCTGAGGTTTCTCGGGCTCGAGGATTTCCCAAGATTCCGAATCGGCGGTCGTCTGGAGATCTACAGAGGAGACCCACCGCTGTCGGACGACGCCTTTTTTCTGATGCAGAGCCTCGCAAAGCGGAGCATCGCCCATCTCAACGACATCTCCACCCAGCGACCCGACCTGCTCACCACGAATGAGATGCTTGGCCGCCTGACGCTGGCTCTCTCGACGATGCCGACCGAGGCGGTCGCCGCACCTGACGGGGTTGAGCGGATCCTTGCACGGTTCGAAGCGGCCAATCTGACAGCTTACGAAGCCCAATGCACCTCTAATTTTCGATTCTGGGCCGCGCAATCCCGCAGATAGAGATTGATCAGTGTCTGATAGGGAATTCCGGTCTCCTTGGCCATCTCCTTGAAATAGGCCACCGTATCCCGGTCGAGCCTCATCGTCACCGGCTGCTTCAGGTATTTCGAATAGGGGTTTTTCCGTCCCTTCATCTTCGAAAAATCGTAATGGTCTCTCATGATCTCAACCCCCAATATTCCTGTTCTTCTTCGTTGTCAGCCTTTCTCGCCGAAATCATTCGGATGACCGTTTCTTCCTCCCTGAAGCAGTGGCACACGACCAATGTCCTCAATTTGATGCTCAGACCAAGGAGAATGAACCGATCCTCGTCGCCCGAATGATCCGGGTCGAAAAATACCACCGCATGCCCGTCGAAAAATGCCGACCTCGCCTCTTCGAAGGAGACCCCGTGTTTCTTGACGTTGGCATTCTCCTTTGGCTTGTCCCATTCGAATATCAACTCTTCCATATGTACATTGTACGTATTCCGGCGCAGGAAATCAAGACAGCATCAGTGCCATCTAGCACTGATGGTCCCGCCTGCTGGGACGGGCACGGCACGCCGTGCCCGTCCCAGCCAACGCCGACGTGAGATATTTCGCCGCCCAAGACGCAAAATCGGGAAGTGCCGCACACAAGCTTTCCCTCCGGCAAACCTTCCGGTAAGGGTTCTGCTTCGGGAAAGGTCGTGTGGGGCAATCCACGGCGGTACGGTTGGCAATCGAGTCTCGGCCAACGCCGTAGGCCGCCGAGATCGTTTCCCTCAGATCAGAAGATCACTGTCCCCTGTAAATCTCCCTGTAAATCTGCGCCTTCTTGTGGCTGGTTCCCCTCTTCGTGGCGTTGCACTCGCCTTTGCAAGCGCCTGAGCCGAGAACTCCTAAGCCATCTGGCGTTTGGCCAGGGCTGCGAAGAATCCGTCAAGTGCCATCAACTCGGCATAGGTTCCCTGCTCAACTATCTTGCCCTTGTCGAGGTAACAGATTCTGTCGGCGTTGACGATTGTGCTCAGGCGGTGAGCAATGACGATTCTGGTGGCAAACAGGCGCTCCATACTCTCGGTAACAGTATTTTGGGAACGATTATCCAGCGCACTGGTCGCTTCGTCGAAGAAGAGAATCCTCGGTTTCCGAACTAACGCTCGAGAGATCAAGAGCCGCTGCAACTGCCCACCGGAAAAACCTCCGCCGCTTTCGCTGACATAGGTATGCATTCCCATCGGCAATTCCTTGATGTCCTCGTCAAACCCGGCCATCGTGGCTGCTTCCCAGGCGTGTTCAATCGTCAGATCGGATGCCCCGACGATATTGTGGTAGATATCCGTCGGCAAAACCTTGGCGTCCTGAAGGACCACCCCCAACTGCTGCCTGACCTCCCGAAGATCGACACTGGAAAGGTCCTGGCCATCAAAATAGATTGCTCCCCGATCAGGTGTCTCGAATCCCAGCATCAAACGCAAGAGTGTCGATTTACCGGATCCCGACGAACCGACAAAAGCCACCATCTCTCCAGGCAGGATCTTCAACGAGACACCCTGGAGAACCCATGGCCCATCATCTGAATAGCGAAATTGAATGTTGACCAGTTCGATCTCGCCCTTGAGCGTTCCCGGATAGGCCTTGGTTTCATCGATCTCGGAAGGCGTCTGGATGATCGGTTTCAACCGCTCGAAAACCGGGACGATTCGGAGCAGATTGAGAGAGGCTTCCGCAAGGGCCTGCATCGCCACGAGGAATGCACCATAAGCAGCCGTGAAAGCGACAAACTCACCGGTGCTCATCACCGAACCCGCTCCGGAAGGCGCAGATGCCCTGGCCTGGTAAAGCACGAAGAAAATTCCGATTGACGAAATGATCGAGAAGGCCGACCCGAAGACTGCAACTGCGTTCTGAATTCGCCCAATGCCGAACTCCAGGCGCCGCTGTTCGGAGAATTGTTTGGCCCAAACGCTGAAAGCGTGATTCTCGGCCCCGGCAACCCGGAGCTTTGCCACTCCGGAAATAAACTGAAGTACCAGGCCGGTAATTCGCCCCTGCAACTCCATATGATCTCGTTGCAACCGCAGTTGAAGTAGATTTGCCGATGATGTGAATCCTATGAAGAGAACCGTCAAAAACATCGCCAATACACCGAGGCGGACACTGTACTTGAACATCAAAACGACATAGAACACCGAACTCAACGAGCCGAGAATCGCCGAGACCCCCGCACCGGCGATCAGGTCCCGAATCTTGGCAATTCCTCCGGCCCGATCCGCAAGGTCTCCGGCCGAGTAGCCGCGGAAAAATGTCGAAGGAAGGTCAAGCAGGCGATCCCACAGCGCCGACTGGACCGAGTAATCCATCCGGCCCTGAATCCTCAAGACTGCAACGCTTTGTGTGATTTTGAAGGCAGCCCCGACCAGGGCTGCCACGAAGAGTCCGGTTGTGAATTGCAGCAGCAGGCTGCGATCCGCCTGCGGGATGGCCGTATCAAAGAGCTTCCCTGTGAATATCGGGGCCAGAGTGCCCAACATGCCCAAAGCGATGCCCATGAACACCAGCCATCGGACGTCGTGCTGGAGGCCCAGAATTCCAAATTTCACCAGGTCCACCGCCGACAAGGGCCCGTCATCAAACGGACGGTAAAAGGTCACACCAAAAGGATCGATGCTTTCCGCAAAGTCCTCGGTGACTTTGTGCCGAGCCCCGGTCCCGGGGTTGACGCACTCGTATGAAGCGGGACCGGTCGGCAGCAGCGCGACCGGGCTTCCACTCCCTCCGAGCTTCCCGAGGATCGGACCCCCATCGTGACGCCACCAGTCATCACGAAGGGCGATGGACCGAACTCGGAAACGGGAGGCCTTGGCAATGGCTCCGACCCGCCCTTCGAAGGTTTTCTCCCTCTGCCCTTCGGGATGACGTCGTACTTCCATATCCAGAGACTGCCCCACCAATTTGGCGGCCTCGAAAACTTCGTCCTCTCCAACCTTGGACGAAAAAGCCTGCCGATCTTCACCCCCACTCAATACGGAAGCGAGATCCGACAGCCCCTGCCGCCGAGCGGCATCGGCATACTCTGCTTTGGACTTCAAACGATTGAGTTCATCGACCTGGGACATTCTTTTGTTGATGAACTCGCACTGGCAAACGACCCGATGGAAGATCTCGACTCCTCGCCACATCTCGGGCCGGTCAACGCAGTCGACCCCCCTCAGAGCATGAACAACGGTCCCCGGATCACCAAAAACCAGGGCCTCTACCCAGGTCCTGATCGAAACCGGGAAGAGGGCCGACTCGGCGGTGGCCGCCCGAATCAGGCGCTGGAGCCCGAGGGAGTCCCCCCTCCCATCCCTCTGCGCCCCACCTTCGTCCAGAATCAGTTCCTCCATGCCGATGAACAAGACCTTTCCGCTGGCAACATCCAACCAAACGACACCCTTGTTCGGCCTGGCCTGGTGTTGGGCCGGCAGCTTTGCTGATTCTTGCGGAATCAACGACACC
>JAUXDC010000318.1 GCA_030618605.1 Holophagae bacterium
CGTTGGGCCGGGCGCCGCCGGCATCCGTCGGCGTGTTGACAATCCTCCCTTCGATCACCATCGTCGTCGATCCACCACCGTCCAGATTGACCGCGGAGATGCACCCCAACTCCGTCATCAGATCTATCAATTCCGGAATCGACATGCCAACACTGACGCCCGGCCGGCGACCGTCCACCGTCACGAAAACGAGTGTCCCGTCGGCCCGCACGCCGACCGCGGTTCGGGGATGGCGACTTTGACAGAAAACCGTTGAAATTGACTCCTTTTCCGGTTCATCCAGCCGTTCACCGCTCCGGAGCAGAAGAGGACCTCCGCCCAGGAGAAACTCGGCCCGGTCCCACCGGCCCTCAGGATCCGGCAAGAGCGGGATTGAATCGACGTCGATCAATACCTCGGCGCCGACCCGCAACAGTGACGCCACCTCCTGAACCCGCTCCGCTCCGATCGACAGCACGACGCCGCCACACGGAATCTCAGTACTGCCGTCACCTTCTTGAATGTCGGTGATCCGCCGATCGTGGACAACCACCTCGGCGCCACCCGAGGAGGTCAGAGTCGTGCGGTGAAACTCCGGGGTAAAGAGCACGATTTCCGACGCCTTTCGCGGACGGTTGATGCCGTCGATGACAGCCCTCGTCCCATCCTCGAACACAACCTTGCCCTCAAAGGAGAGTCGACCAAAGACTGCATGAGTCGTTCCATCGTCTTCATAAAAACCAACAGCCCCACGGCCACGATCGGGCTCGGACAGTAGAGCGCCGTCGATCTGAAGCACCCCCTGCGAGTGTCCCGCCAGGAGCCCCTTCATCCGATAGTAGCCACCGTTGACGGCAGCCAGGGCGCCCTTGCGCACGGCCAGTTCGAGGGTCGTCTCCAACCCGATGGCCGCATCCATGGAATGGGCCACCCGAACATCAATCTTCTGCGGATCGACCACAAGCACATCAATCCGCCAGGGACCGTCGGCCGCGGCCGGGTCCGCCTGCACCTCCTGGATTTCCAGAGAATCGAGAAAACCGCATTCGACCAGGCGGCGTCCGGTAGCCTCGGCATCCTTTCGGTCCCGGGCGGAGGGCGTGACGACCCAGTATTCGTGCCCTTCACTCTGCGGCACTCCGACGATGCCGCACTGCTCCAGGCGATCGAGGGCAGCGGCGGTCTCAGACTGGCGCTCGTAGACCCCGACGAAAACCCGGTAGCCGGTGGCACTGGTTTTTTCGCCCATGAGCATGAGGCGATGCTCAAGGCCGGGACAGATCGTTTCAGCCCCTGCCGTAACCACCACCAGGAGGAGACAAGGGATCAGGATTGCACAAAGTAAATTGCCTCGCATCAGGCCCTCAAATCTTGATGAAGATCTTCTTCCGGTAGAGGACTTCCATCAGTGCCCACCAGAAGATGATATTGACGACAGCCCAGGCAAGGGAGGCCCAGTAGTCAGGGATCCAGGAGGTGAAGAAATGATGGTAGAGCCAGCCTTTCAGGGTGATCGCCGTGCCCTCGGCGCCCGCCCATCGGATCTTGTACATCGCCTTGGCGACCAGGCCGCTGAGTACGAAGACTGTAATGGCGTTCATCCCGAAGGCCTCAAAAGGCCGGATCCATCGATGGGATTGCCGGAGATCGACAAAATAGGAAACGACACCGAGACAGAGCAGGGCCAGGCCGGCCGTCAAGACAACGTAACTCGAGGTCCAGAGGTTCTTGTTGATCGGAAAGACATAGCCGAAAAAATACCCTGCTGTCGTCAAGAGGCTTCCCCAGACGAAAAGGCCGATCAGTTTCTCCGAATGATCACGGTCGGTGCGTAACCACTCGCCGGTGAAAATTCCCGCAAGCGCGGTCACGATGGCGGGCAGGGTGCTCAAGATGCCCTCGGGATCGGCCGGTCCGGGCGCATAACTCCAGACGTGCTTGCCAAGAATGGACCCATCCACCCACCCGGCGAGATTACCCGCGGGGCTCAAGTCACCGACGCCGAAGCCCGGGACCGGAACGAGTTTCATCGCCGCCCAGTACCCCAGCAACAGAGAGAACGAGAGAATCCACCGCCCTCTGGAACTCAGGTGAAGGTAGGCCAGTGAAGCGAAGAAGTAGACGACGGCGATCCGCTGTAAGACCCCGAAAATTCTCGCAGTCTCCCAGTTGAGGCCGTAAAAGGGCGCCCAACTGAGGAAGAGGCCCAGGGCGAACAGGATCACGGTACGTCTGACGATCTGCCGATACAACGGTCGGCGGTCACCTCCCAGTTTTTCCAGGCGAGACGCAAAGGAAAGGGAAATGGCAACACCGACGATGAAGAGAAAGAAGGGAAAGATCAGATCCGTCGGCGTACATCCGTGCCACTCGGCGTGGAGGAAGGGCGCGAAGGTCTTCCCCCAGTCCCCGGGATTGTTGACCAGGATCATCGCGGCAATCGTCGCCCCGCGGAACACATCGAGCGATCGCAGCCGGCCCTTCGCGGTCTTTGCGTCTTGGCAGTTCAACTGCGTTCTCGTTCAGTACCGTTTGATTCCGGCTCCGCCGAAACCGGCCAGACGTAGCTTGCCACCAACCCGACGGCGAAGGTCAGGGCCGACCCAACCAGCGCGAACCAGGGCCAGGCGAGATCCGTTGCAAAGAAGATCAGGCTCATGCCACACAGGCCGACAACCAAGCCGACCAGCGCAGCCTTCTCCCCGACCCGTTGGGCGAAAATGCCAAGGAAGAACACCCCGAGTACGATCCCCGTGGTGAAGCCCGCGATGCCCAGCACGCTCGAAACCACCGACGCCTTGGCCCACTGCCCGCCGATCCCGACGACAATCTGGATCAGGCCGAAGATCACCGTCAGAACCCGGACCATTCGGAGCTGCTTCTTGGGGGAAACGTTCTTGTCCCGAGAGGAGAACCAGAAATCGTTGGCGGCAGCGGTCGCACAGGAGTTGAGCGAACTGGAAAGCGTCGACATCGCGGCGGCGAAGATGGCGCCCAGCAAAATACCCAACAACCCCACCGGCATCTCGTCGAGGATGAACCGCGCGAAGACCCGATCGGGTCGCTCGAAGGCGACTTCAGGGGGAAAGGCCTGGTAGAAGGCATAGAGCCCGACACCGATCAGGAGAAAGAGCGCAAACTGGGCCACCACGACAAAACCACCAACCCAGAGCGCCCGCTGGGCATCCTTGAGCTTTCGAGCGCAGAGGTATCGCTGAACCATCATCTGGTCGACGCCATGGGAACCCAAAGTGATGAAGAGGCCACCGATCAGACCGGCCCACAGGCCGTAGGGTTGGGTCAGGTCGAAGGACAGGTCAAACACCCGCAACTTACCCGCCGCCTCGCCAACACTGACAAGTTGATCCCAGCCCCCCGGCAATTTCTGGAGAATCAGGGCAAAAGCCAACACGGCGCCGGCAATGTAGATGACGAACTGAACAAGATCGGTCACCAGTACGGCCCGAATTCCGCCGAAGAAGGTGTAGACGATCGTAGCCAGACCCATCGCAACCACGGCCCAATGAATCTGGATGCCGGTCATCTCCTGGAGCACGATCGCCGACAAGAAGAGGCGAAGCCCGTCGGCCAGGCTGCGCGTGATGATGAACAATGCCGACGCCGCCTTCTGGGTGGCGCCACCGAAACGCTCATTGAGTACATCGTAGGCGGTGTAAAACGAACCCTTGAAGTACTGCGGCAGGAGGAGGAAGACCACGACAAATCGCCCGAGAAGAAAACCGAGCGGTATCTGCAGCCAGGTCATGTCCCTGGAATAGGCAAAGCCGGGGATGCTCAGGAAGGTGACGGTGCTGGTTTCGGTCGCAACGATGGAAAAGAGGATCAGCCACCAGGGTCGGTCACGCCCGCCGACCACAAAGTCGGATACGCTGTCGGCGTTGCGCCCGATCCACAGGCCGAGCAGGACGACCCCCACGAGATAGACGGCGAGAATACCCAGATCAATCGAACCGATACTCATCGCCATGCCGTTCCGAAGTGCGCGTGTCGAATGCCTAGTTCCCGCGCAGCCCGTACGGCTTCCGGATGGGTCAGAACCTCGAGTTCGTGCTGCCGCTCGACGGCATAACTGCTGCTGTTTCGAAGCTCGTCGTCGACGTTGGCGGGGTGGCA
>JAUXDC010000330.1 GCA_030618605.1 Holophagae bacterium
GGGTGTGCGCCAACCGGAGTCGGCGCCGCCTCTGAAATCTCCGGCTCGGCCGATGACTTGGCTGCCTCCATGGCGTTGACCGTGGCGGGCAACTCAATGGTGAAGGTCGAGCCGCTCCCCGGCACACTGGCCGCCGTGATGTCACCACCCATCATGCGGCAGAATCGCCGGCTGATAGGCAGCCCGAGGCCGGTGCCACCGTATTCGCGGGTGGTGGAGTCGTCAGCCTGGGAAAACTCTTCGAAGACATGATCGATCTTGTCGGGTGGAATGCCAATGCCGTTGTCGGACACGCTGATAAGGATCCACTCGGCGCCGCCATCGCGAATTTCGCGCAGCGCTTTCAGGGTGATCACTCCTTCAGAAGTGAACTTCGCGGCGTTGGACAGCAGATTGAAAAGAGCCTGGCGGACCTTTGTCAGATCCGCCCGCATAGCGCCGAGACCTTCCCCGAATTCGGTGATGATCTGGTTATTGTTCTTGGTAATCAGCGGATTGATCGTCGACACCGCGTCTTCGAGCATGCCTTCGAGTTCGAAACGCTCGAGATAGAGGTCCATGCGGCCCGCTTCGATTTTCGAGAGGTCGAGAATGTCGTTGATCAGCCCCAACAGGTGCTTGCCCGCAGAGTTGATCTTCTGGAGATCGGGGACCATCTCGTCGAGGCCTTCGTCTTCGGCGTCTTCGGCGAGCATCTCCGAGTAACCGATGATGGCGTTCATTGGGGTGCGTAGCTCGTGGCTCATGTTGGCCAGGAAGGAGCTTTTGGCCCGGTTGGCCTCCTCGGCCTTGGTTGTCGCATTTTCCAACTCCAGCTGCATCTTCTTGCGATCGGTGATATCGAGCGAGTACTCAATCATCTGCACTACTTCGCCTTCATCGTCGAAGACCGGGTAACCGTGGACCTCGGAAAAGTAGCGATTGCCATCGGCGTCAACATGCACGTGTTCGAGTACGACCGGTTTCTTGGTCTCTTTGACCTTGACCAACGGGCAGGGGTCGTCTGCAGAGTCACAGGGGGTCTCACTCTTGTGGGTCAATACGTGACACTTCGTTTCAGTGCCAATGCCGAGGCGGCGCGCTGCTGAATTGGCAATCTCAATCGTATAGTCGTTTGCATCGATCACGTAGAAGGGATGCGTCAAGCTTTCGAGGGTATTTTCCAGCAGCTCTTTTTGTTGATTGACTTGTTCTTCGACCCTTTTTCGCAGCGTGATGTCAATGCCGATGGTGAGAATCTGACGTAGGCTGCCGTCGTCGTTGAGAATCGGCTGGTTTCGCCAGGCGACCCAGATTCTTCCCCCGTCCTTCCGCATGTTCTCATTTTCGTTGCTTTCGTATTTCTCTGGGTCAGTGATGATCTCCGACACCATCATTTCAAGGTTGCGCCCCGTGGTCTCCTCCGCGGGGATAATCGTTCCCAGCAACGGCTGTCCAACCAACTCCTCACGGCTGAATCCAAACAATCGAAGGCCGAAATCATTCATGAACACGATCTTGCCGGCGGAATCCCAGCGAAGAATCACACTTGAAATATTTTCGAGTTCTTCGCTCGCCCGTTTCAAATCAACGGTGCGTTCCTCAACCAGGTGTTCGAGTCCTTCACGGTATTTCCTAAGTTCTTCTTCGGCCATTTTTCGCGCGGTGATATCTCGAACGATACCGGTGAAGAGTTTGCGTCCGTCGACGTCCACCTCCGAGACCGAAAGGTGCATCGGAAAGAGCGTGCCATCCTTGCGAAGACCTTCAACCTCCCGGCCACTGCCAATGATTGTTGCGTCGCCAGTTTCGAGGTATCGCTTCAGGTATTCATCGTGGTTATTGCTGTGCGGGTCAGGCATGAGGCAACTGACATTTCTCCCGCCGACCTCTTCGCCGCTATAGCCGAAGATTTGTTCGGCTGCCGCGTTGAACGACGAAATTTCACCTCTTTCGCTGATGGTAATGATGCCGTCGGCAGCGCTGTCCAAGATGGCGCGCATGCGCGTTTCGCTTTCTTCGAGACTGGCATTTTGGGCATGGATCGAAATAACCATCTGATTGAAACTGTCGGTCAAACGGCCAAGTTCATCACTGCTATTTACCGGAATTTCAACGTCACTCTCACCCATCGAAAAACGGCGTGCCCCATCTTCGAGATCCAAGATCGGAGCTACAAACACCCTCGAAAAAACCGAAGACAACAAGAGAACCAGGAGCACAGTGCCTACAAAGCCGATCAGGAGAATTCGTGTAAAACCGCTGGTTGGGGCAAAAGCCTCTTCTGCGTCAATCTCGGCCAGAATCGCCCACTCAACATCCTCGATGTCGAGCGGAGCGAATGACGAGAGCACCGGAACTCCACGGTAGTCATCAATGATCGAGGTGTCTGGTTTTCCCGCCAAAGCCTGTCGCACGGCTTCAGATCGCACCTCCTGGAACAGGATCGAGGTGCCAAATGCCTGCATCTTCTGGATGACGGTCTTCGGCGTACCAAGTTCTCGCAGGGTGTTGAGATAACTCTCGGGATCCTCGATGATGAACCTCGAGGTGGACCTCATCTTAAAATCCGGCCCCACTAAATAGGTCTCACCGCTGGTCCCGAGACCGCTGGCGCCCCAATTCCGGTCTCCGGTCATGATGTGATCGATTTCGCCCACCGGCATCTGAAAGGCGAGCACACCCAGCCGCTCGCCACCGGAATCGATCGGGCTGGCGATAAATGATGCGGGGGCGCCATACGACGGGTTATAATGGGCGAAATCTTCAAGTTTCACCACGTCAGTGCTGGGATCGTCGATGGCCCTTCTGAATACCTCCGCGAGATTTGAATCTTGATACGGCCCGTCGATCAACGATGTTCCGAAATCCACCTCTTTGAAAACCGAATAGACGATGTGCCCACTGGTATCAATTAAAAAGAGGTCGTAGTATCCGAAGTCATCAACGAATTCTCGAAAGATCGGGTGGTAAATTCCATGAAGAGAGGTGTATTCGCTCCCGTCAGCGGCACGATCGAGTTCATCCTTGTCGCCCACCGGATGCGGATTGTCGATGATGTAGAGCATTTGCAGTCGGGCCGCCGCCGCGTCTTCCGGCAATAAAGGATCAATCTCAATAACGTCTTTCTGATTGAGCTGAAGTTGCGGCACATAATTCTCGGCGTAATACGTACGGATGGAGGCCCATTGATCTTCGGTCAGCAATTCCTTGTGATAGGGCTCGAATGCGTCCGCCATTTCGCGCATGGCATCGACGACCATCAGGTCTTCGGACGAGCTTTTGACCTGGTTTCGGATCTGTCTGAAATACGCTTCCACCTGAGTGGCCTTCACCGAACGGACCGAAGTCAACTGGTCAAACTTGGCCTCTTCAATAATTGACTGGCCCACCACATTGGCGAGCCCACCGACCACCATCACGGCCGGAATGGAAACGGCCGCAGCCATGAGGAAAAGTTTGGTGCGAATGCTCAGATTTCGGAACATTAAAACCTCCGCGAAAATACAGGGTGGACTGTCAACTTCGTCTCGCAACCCGGTCAGCCAGGACCGCCAGGAGCAGTCCGAGAGTGGCGTAACCCAGGACGACCTCGGCCACGACCAATAACTGACCGATCCAGTGCTGGGGGGTGATGTCGCCAAATCCGAGGGTTGAATAGGTCACTACAGAAAAATAGAAGGGGGTCAATTGACTGCCGGCCCCCGAAGAGTAGTCCACCAAACCCCAGCCGAAATTCATGTCCAGCGAGAACACGGCCCCGAAGAAGAAGACCACCGCCAAGGCGTAGAGGCCGAGCCTGCCCAGGCTTCGACCGTAGTCGATCATGGACCAGCTTGAATACCAGAACTGTTTCCACCGCCTGAGCATCGAAGACTCGGTCTGATCAATGGCATGCTTGAGCGTGTCGAGGTAGTCCTG
>JAUXDC010000063.1 GCA_030618605.1 Holophagae bacterium
CCCTTCACCGTCCAGCCTTTTGCGCGGAGGATTTCCCTGAGACGCTCCAAGCGATCACCTTGAATTTCCACCCGGTTTTCGACAACCGTGCCTCCAGCGCCACAGGCCTTTTTCAGCTCCTTGGCCAGGGCTTTTAGAAAGTCCTGGTTCCTCGGCAGTGAATCGACAACCGTTACCGTCTTGCCCTTGCGACCGGCCTTTTCAATACGCAACCGGGCCACAACTCTTTCCGGCACGGACTCCTCGGACGCCACCGCACACGAACAGTTCTTTTCCGGCCATCCACATCGTGGACACACCCGGCCCAACTCCGTTGAGAAAACTGTACGGGCCTTTTTGGGCTTCACCATCACTCAAGGATAAGGCAGATTCAAGTGAAAATCGAAACCACCGTCTCGAGATCCCCTTGAATCACCTCCCATGCAATTCGTTCGACGAATTGCCAAGTTTCCAGTTTCGGATCTATCATCTCTCTATGGCACGATCCCGATCCACTGGCCCTCCCCCACCTTCCGACCCGGACCAGGGAATCTGGCAGGGCCAAAGCGTCGCCCGGGTTGCGGCATCGCCCGACGGCATGACTGTCCTGGTTGGGAAGACGGCCCAGGATAATGACATCTTGAGCCTCAAATTGGCCTCACCACGTGATTGGTGGTTCCATACGGCCGGGGAGAGTGGTTCTCACGTCGTTGTCCGTAACCCCGAGAATCTCGACCGCCTGCCCCGAGAGACCCGTCGATTTGCCGCTGCTTTGGCCGCCGGCTATTCCAAGGCTCGACGAGGCGGCAAGGTCGCCGTCCACGAGGCAAGAGCCCGCGACGTCTCCAAACCGAGAGGGTTGCCTCCCGGCAAGGTCGTCCTCAGCCGGTTTACGACCCTCAGGGTCGAGCCTATGAGACTGGAAGAGTAGGTAGGACCAGGTCGTTTGACAGGAGGCGTGGAAGAAAAGAGGGAGAGAGGGGGAGCACGGGGGAGGGGGAGATCACGCGGGTTGGTTGCACTGCTCAGGAGTCTCCATTCCCGCGTTCAAGGCCATCGATGCCCAATCGGCTTCACCCTTCACCCTACACTCCCTCTCGGGAACAGGGATCAGGGACAACATCCTGCCCCACAACCACCTTCGCTGGTGCTCCCTCCACCTCTCTGACCAGACGAGGAACCAGGTAGCCCGGAAGCCGGACCGACACTTCGCTCATCAAGGTTCTGGCCTCATCTTCCCCAACCTCAAAATGTGCCGCACCGGCAACCCTGTCGAGGAGATGAAGGTAGTAGGGCAGAACACGACAGTCGAACAACCTCTCGGACAACGCGACGAGGCTCTGAACATCGTCGTTAACTCCGGCGAGCAGAACGGACTGATTCAACAGGAAAATGCCGGCCTCAGCCAGGGCACAACAGGCAATTCGAACATCCTCGGACAGTTCCTGGGCGTGGTTGGCATGCACCACGATGGTCAATGGCTTTCTGCGCCCGGCGATAACACCCAACAGACCGTTGTCCACTCGTGAGGGCAGGACAACCGGCGTCCTGGTGTGCCACCTGAGGCGACGGACGTGAGAGATAGCCTCGATCGCGTCACACAGGTCGTTCAACGGCTCGTCGGCAAGAGACAGAGGGTCACCGCCGCTGAGGATGACCTCGCTGATCGACCGGTCGGCTTCGAGGGCCGCGATGGCCTGTTCGAGGCCCTGGCCCTGAACCGTCTCGTTCCCGTATGGATAGTGGCGTCTGAAGCAATAGCGGCAGTGGACCGCGCAGGCGCCGGTCACGACCAGCAACGCTCTGCCCCGATACTTGTGCAGGACACCGCCGGCCGACCCTCCACTGGCCTCCCCCACCGGATCAACATTGAAACCCCGAACCGGCTGCATTTCCCCATTGGTCGGCAACACCTGGCGAAGCAGAGGGTCTGACGAAGCACCGCGCCGCATGCGTTTAACGAAGGCTCGTGGTACCCTCAGTCGGAAATTGCGGGCGGCCTCCTCGGCATCAAGCCCCAGGTCAACCGCATCACGCGTGAGGCCGACCAACTCCAAAAGGTCATCCACATCCGTCACGGCATGGGCCAACTGCCCACGCCAGTCGCCGGTAGACCACGGGAAACGATGTCTTTCCACGGCAGGGAGTCTCGCAGTTCGAGTATGATGAGCGCAAGTGAGAAGGAGAAAATGCAATGCCGTCATTTAATTTGAACCAGGTCAAGGTCGGACTCAAGATCATGATGGGCAACGACCCCTGTGTCATCGTCGATGCTGATTTCGTCAAGCCGGGCAAGGGACAGGCCTTCACCAAGATCAAATTCAAGAGCTACCGTACGGGACGAGTCAACGAAATCACAATGAAGGCCTCGGACACCGTCGAGGGCGCTAATGTTGTCGATACGGAAATGCAGTATCTCTTCAATGACGGCGCCGAGTGGACCTTTATGGATTTGGAAACCTACGAACAGCTCACCGCCTCGAAAGAGCTCCTCGGAGACACGATTCAGTGGTTGATCGAGGAAGATCTCTGCCTGGTGACCCTGTTGGACGGCTTTCCTATCGTCGTCACGCCGCCGAACTTTGTCGTCATGGAGATTGTCGAAACCGACCCCGGCGTTCGAGGCGACACCTCGGGAGGCGGCAACAAGCCGGCAACCCTGATTAGCGGCGCCGTCGTCCGCGTCCCGCTTTTCGTTCAGCAAGGCGAGAAGGTCAAGGTTGACACCCGCACCGGGGACTACGTCTCGAGAGCGTAGGGCAGCAGTACTGCTTGCGATAGTAGGGCGTCATGCGGGGCACCGCCCAGAATACAGAACCTGACGGGTCCATTTCATCTGAATTCTCTTTTTGTGCTTTTTTGTGCCTTTTCGTGGCTATCTTCCGAGTTTTTCTTGCGCCCTAGCTATCGGTTGAGTCCTTATCCACCAGGGCGAGAATTGCCTCGATCTCACCGGCAGGAATTCTACGAATTCTCGGAATCTTGACCCTGAAGTCGTTTTCAGTTCGGCGCGTTCCCATATAGACCCAGGCAGGTTGCCCGTCGGCGGTCAATTCCAGCCCCTGCCCTGCGGTCGAATTGCCGATCAGGACATTCCCGTTGGCAAGCCTCTGGCAAGAGCCCATCACCCGGGAAAAGAAGTCTTCTTTCTTGGGCGTCATGTACTTGCGGACGATTGTCCCCGACAGAGGCTCGACTTCGATAACCCGGGACCACCGCCGGGTCAGACCATTGTCGAAAATTAAAATATTGCCGTCCGGTTGAACGGTCGCAGCATGAGGGCCGGATAATTCCCCCGGGCCCCAAAACCAGACTAATTCACGGGTCCGCCAGTTGATGACCATGACGGCATCCTGGTGCCTCGATGTGACCAGAACATTGTCCGGCCCGTAGAGGGCATGGCGTTTGACCAGATGGTCGTACCGCATCCATTCGGCCGCATTGCAATGAAAAAGGTCAATCCACTGCTCACCATGTTTTTTTGTGCGACCGGCGATCTGGATTGGGAGACGAAGCGTCGAGGAAGCCACGACGTCATAAATACTCAGAGTATCCAGCACCTTTCCGTCATCGTCCAACAGGGTCAAAATGTCATCCCAAATCTCAATCTCGGGATCGATCTCCTTGACCAGGCGTTGTTCCACCATCAGCGCCAGCCACGAGCCCTGGGGAGTGATTTCAATGTCGTGGTGGACCTTCAGGAACCGTCTCCATCGAATTTCACCATCCCACGACAAGCGGAGGAGGTACCTTCCCTCCATCTGCTCGTTGACCAGCTGTTCCTTGGAGGAGCGCGTCCCCACCACCAGAAGATCACCGTCAGGCAAGAGCTGCGCCTGTTCCCATCGGCGGCAGGGGCTGTCCGACCAGGACTGAACAACCTCGCCGCCCATCGCTATCAGATCACACGCGCACGCCCCGGCGTAGACAACCAGGGTGTATCCCGGCTGAGCTGTCTCCTGATCCCAAAGCACCACACCCTCTCCCGGCGCCTGTTTCGGTTCTTCCGAATAGTCCAGATAACCCAGTGCCCGAAGCTGTTCGAGCTCTTCCTCGCTCTGGTCATCAAATGTGGGTGCCACCGTTGCATGGGGAGCGTCCTGGGGCGCACTCGAATCAGGAGCCCCATCCGGTGAGCACCCTCCAGCCAGGACACAGGCCAAGCCAACGCCTACAATTTGCCCCAACACCCCTGGAACGGCTCTTAGATACACGACGGATTCTGATCCCAATCTCAGCACGCCGCAAGGATAGCAGCCGAGGTCCATTCCCGGGCCTTTCCGTTCACATCAAGGCCCCCAGCGTTCCAGCCTCCGAACTCCTGAACGGCACAATGCGCGATCGGAGTCGCGCGCTCCCTCGTTGCATCCAGGCTTCCCACCTTTCCAGCTTCCCAGCTATCATCACTCCATGTCCATCGATGACTGGTGTCCAACCGCCTCACTGGCCCATCTCCAACTCCGGGCCGAGATTCTGGGGCAGATCCGAGGTTTTTTCAGCAAACGCGGCGTTCTCGAAGTCGAAACACCGGTCCTATCCCACGCCACCGTGACCGATCTCCACCTCCATACGTTCTCTACGAAGGCCGAAATTCCAGGCCTCGGCGGCCCCTCGAAACTCTACCTCCAGACCTCACCGGAATTCGCGATGAAAAGGCTGTTGGCGGCCGGCGCCGGCCCGATCTATCAACTCTGCAAGGCCTTCAGGGACCAGGAGGCCGGCCGACTCCACAACCCCGAGTTCACGATGCTGGAGTGGTATCGCCCCGGGTGGGACCACCACCACTTGATGGACGAGGTTCAAGACCTCTTGACGATGGTGCTCGGAACCGGACCCGCCGAGCGACGGTCCTACAGCGAGGTTTTTTCAACTGAACTGGGGGTCGATCCACATCGAGACGACGCCGAGAGCCTACGACGCCGGGCTCTCGAACACGGTCTTGAGGATATCGGGGGCCTCGACCGGGAAGGATGGCTGAGCCTGATGATGACCCACCTTCTCGAACCAACTCTGGGCCGCGGAGCCCCGACTTTCATCTTCGACTATCCCGCCGACCAAGCCGCCCTGGCCAGGATTCGCCACGACAATCCTCCCGTCGCCGAGCGATTCGAGGTCTACGCCAACGGCATCGAACTGGCCAACGGCTATCACGAATTGACCGATGCCGGCGAACAGCTGCAGCGCTTCGAAAACGACCTCAACGCACGGCGCTCACGAGGCCTCCCCGAACCCCCCGTCGATCACCGCCTGATCGATGCCCTTGAGCACGGCATGCCCCCGTGCGCCGGGGTCGCCCTCGGCATCGACCGCCTCATCATGCTGGCCGCCGGCGCATCGAGACTGGAGGAAGTCATCGCCTTTCCGATTGGGCGCGCGTGACTTCCCAGCGTCCTGGCACCCTGGCCTTCAATCGCCCCCCGTCTTCGACTCTTCGACCCTTGACTCTTTGCTGCCATCGAGCTCTCGACCCCGACACGGGCGGACACAGGGATCCGCCCCTACAGACCTTTTCGACCTCTTCGACCCTTTGACCTTTTGACCCCCCTACCAGCTATACTCCCTCCATGCTCTTGACACTGATCATCACGTTTTCGCTGGCATTCGCCTTCAGCCACATTGTGCTGTGCGCAGAGCCCCTGCGGTCTGAACTCGTAGAAAAGATGGGCACGCTGAAATTCCGGGTGGTTTACTCGTTCATTGCCGTCGGGACGTTTGCCCCTGCTGCCGTTATCGCCTTCACCAACAGGCACCTGGGTCCGGTTCTCTTCGTTCTCCCACGGTGGGCCGAGCTCAGCCTCGCACTGATTCTGATGTTCGGGGCCGTGCAACTGATCGTACTCTCGCTGGCGACACCCTCACCCATCAGTTTGATTCCCGCCAAACCCGAGGCACGAGGCATCCTTCGTATCACCCGCCACCCGATGAATATCGGCTGGGCATCTTTCGGTCTTGCACACGTTGCGGCCAACGGCGCCTTGAGCGACGTCGTCTTTTTTGGGGCCTGTTTTGTGATTGTCGGACTGCTCGGGGCCTACCACATGGATGTACGAAAACGGCGCCAGGCCGGTGAAAAGCTCGACATATTCTTCAAAGAAACCTCAGTGATCCCATTCGCCGCAATCCTCTTCAGGCGTCAACGATTGGTCCTTTCGGAGTTGGCCTGGCCGATGGTCGTTCTGGGCATTATCATTTGGGCCGCTCTGGTCTTTTACCATGGTCGCCTCTTCGGCGCACCGTTGCTGTAGGGCTCTCAGCTCTCGTTCAATCCAGCCCACGCTGGTCGCTATGCGACCTCCACGGCTTCGCCGTGATCGCCCTTCGGGCGATGCGCGATGTCCCTATCTCTTGGGAACGACACCAACGTAGGACCCCGCGGCCATGGCGGTGTTTCGGTCATTCTTCGGTTCCTTTGCAAAACTCCTGGCAAACAACTCTTCGGCACGCTGGCGGTCACCCTGGAGGTTGAAATAGGCGCCGATTTCGGCCAACCAGTCGGCGTCCTTGGGCTTTTTTTTCAGGACCTTTTCGAACATTTCCTTTGCCTCGGCCCAATCACCGCCCTCGTAATAGACCCTGCCGATTCGGATCCAATCGCTCGGTTCCGGCTTATCCGCAAGAATGGCATCGAAGATTGCACGACCTCGGTCCTTCCTGCCTGAAAGATAGTAGACACGGCCGACCACGATCCGCTCCCATGTCCCCCCGCCGGCCTGCAGCAGAGCCACTTCGGCCAGGGCATCAGCCGCAGCCTCTGCGGTCTGTCCGGCAAAGAGATGGACGACCGACTCCGGACTCTTGGCATCGGCAACGCTCATCATCACACCAAAAACCAGTGCAATCACCAAAACCAACATCGTGAACTTCATGCGATCCTCCAAACCCGGCTTTGTTGAGAGCTCAGGCGCTTGCAATAACCAAGGCCACCCGGGCGGGGATAAACCCCGCCCCTACGGATTTTGTTGTAGGGGAGGGGTTTATCCCCTCCCGTTTTCAAACGAACCAGGCACATTGGGCCGTGAGGCGTATTTTTGCAAGCAGCTAAGCTGACAGCTTACAGCTTCTTACCACTCCGGCGGCTCCAACTTGTCCTCAGCCACATACTTTTTGACCCAATTTTTGACCACTCCAGTCAAGAGCAGGATTGACAGCAGATTGGGAATGGTCATCAGTCCCAGCGCCATGTCACCGAAGGCCCACACCAGTTCCAGCGAATAGACGGCGCCGAGAAAGTGCATCACGCAGAAGACGACCCTGTAGGGCTTGGTCCACCGGGCGCCGAACAGATAGAGCACAGCGCGGTCGCCGTAGTAAGACCAGCTGATCGCCGTCGAGAGCCCAAAGAGGAAGACCGCCAGTGTGATCAGGAGATGTCCCTGCCCGCCGGCGACCTTGCCGAGGCCTTCCCGAAACGCCCAGGCGGTCAACGGTGAACCGTTCTGGAGTGCCTGCCCCTCAAGGACCAGCATGCCGGCAACCTTCTGACCATCGACTCCGAGCAGAATGACGCCGGCCATGGCCCCCGGCTCGTCCGGGTCGAAGAGAACCGTACCTTCAAACGGCCGCAAGGCGGACATCATCACGGGATCGTCGGTGACCAGCAACCGTGCCCCTTCAACAGTACCGTGATTGCGGACGAGAAAGAAATCCGAGGGATGGCCGGCACGAACGACATGCGGTCCTGAAACGAGAGCGTCATCCAAGACGACGCCATCCTCTCCCACACCGGCCGAAGCGTCGATGGCTATGACCGCCGCCTGCTCGTTGAGGACAACCCTCTGGTGTTGTTTTTCTTGCCAGACACCGGTGGTGAGAATGACCAGCCCGGTCATGGTGCAGATCAACAAAGTGTCGATGAAGGGCCCAAGCATCGCGACGACACCTTCACGGATCGGCTCGTCGGTCTTGGCTGCCGCATGGGCGATCGGCGCCGATCCCTGGCCACTCTCATTGGAGAAGAGGCCGCGTTTGACACCCCAGGTCATCATGAAAATAAACGTCGACCCTGCAAAGCCCCCGACCGGCGCTGCAGGCTCGAAGGCCGAACTGACGATCAATGCCAGAGTTTCCGGAATTTGATGGAACCGCAAGGCCAGGACCACGAATGCGGCGCCGACGTAGAGCACGGCCATGAAGGGCACCAACTTCGAGGTCACCAATCCGATCCTCCGGATGCCTCCGAGGATGACCGCTGCAACCAGCAACGAGAGGACCAGACCGGTGATCCAGGTCGGGACACCGAGGTCCTGCCTGAACTGGTCGGCCACGGTGAAACTCTGAACCGCGTTGCCCGATCCAAAGGAGGAGATCACGGTGAATGCGGCGAAGGCGATCGCCAGGGGCTTCCAGTGTTTGCCCAGACCTTTTTCGATCGAGTACATCGGTCCGCCCGCCGCACTGCCGCCCGGCAAGATCGTCCGGTACTCCATCGCCAGAGTGCACTCGGTGAACTTCAACGCCATCCCAAAGACCGCGGTCACCCACATCCAGAAGAGAGCCCCGGGGCCTCCGTAGTGGAGGGCGGTGGCTACGCCGGCGATGTTGCCGATGCCGACTGTGGCTGACAATGCGGTGGTCAAGGCCTGGAAGTGGGACAGGTCTCCGTCATGCTTCGGATCGTCGAACTCGCCCCGAATGACACGGAGACCATGCCGGAAATACCGTATCTGGATCCAGCCCAGGCGAAAGGTCGTGATCACACCGGTCCCCACCAGCAGGACGACGATCAGGGGCAGTTGTTCCGGCCAGCCCCATACCTGGCCACTGACGGTCATGATTGCCTCGGAGATCAACTCGAACAGTTCATTCATGGTTGCGGTCCTTTGGGGTTCCTCACGGTCGGTTCATGGTAGCAAAACCCTCCTCCCCGCGATCCGGTACAATCCCCGCCCGAAGGAGATACCATGCGATCCATACTGATTCTGACCCTGTTGACGACCCTCTCACTCTTCGGGTGCGGCGGCAATGACACAGATACCGACCTCGCACCACCGGCAACTGGTGACATGCCTTCAGAAGAAGGCCCCAGCAACATGATGGGCGCGATGATGGGTGGCGGCGAACACGACATGGGCCTCAATACCGATATCACGATGGCCGACGAGATTGCCGCTGCCTGGCGAGGCGCCGTCATCCAGGTAGCCGGCCCCGAAGGTGAGCCCCAACGCTACGATCTGCCTTTCGGAGAGGCCGTTGCCCTGGGCGACACCGGCCTGAAAGCCACGGCGCTGGTCTTCGTCCCCGATTTTGTCATGGGCGAGGACGGCATCACCTCGCGCTCGTCAGAAGCGGTCAACCCCGCCCTGCGCCTGCGTGTGATCGAAGAAGGCAAGCCGGACTTCGAGGGTTGGCTCTTCGCAGCGATGCCCGAGATCCACCCCTTCCCGCATGAAACCTATTCGATTCTCTTGGCCGACGGATTGGCTGCCGAATAGGCGCGAGGAGCCAATTGGGCACAGGGAGGGGATAAACCCTTCCCCTACAATAACTACCCTAGAGGCCCGGCCGGGTAATTTCGACTCAATCTAAATTGAGCAGATCCTCTACTCGCAGACCGTCTTCTCTTCGGTGACACCTCCGCCGAAGCGCAGGTAGAGCACCGGCAACACCATCAAGGTCAGCAGCGTCGAGGTGACGACTCCTGCGACGACGACCACTGCCAATGGCCGCTGGACTTCCGAACCGACTCCGCTGGCCCAGACCATCGGCAGCAGTCCAAGCGCTGTCGTCGCGGCCGTCATCAACACGGGACGCAGGCGAATCTCCGCCCCTTGAAGCACCGCCTGTCTCCGGTCCACGCCCTCCTCTTCGAGGTTGCGGAAGAACTCGACCATCACCAGTCCATTGAGGATGGCAATACCGAAAAGAGCGATGAACCCGACTGATGCAGACACGGACAGGTACATCCCGAACGCCTTGAGCCCCAGGACTCCCCCGACCAGGGCCAACGGAATATTGGCAAGAATCAGGAAGACCGGCCGTGTCGCGCGGAAGTTGAGGTACAGCAGAATGAAGATCAGCACCAACGCCAGGGGCACCATGGTCCGCAATCGGGCCATCGCCCGCTGCTGTTGCTCGAATTGGCCTCCCCAAGTAATGAAATAGCCTGTCGGCAGCTCAATCTCGCGGTCGATCCGCTCGCGGGCTTCAGTCACCAGACCACCAATATCCCGCCCGACGACATTGAGTTCGACAACGACCCGCCGGCTGCCCTCTTCTCGGGAAATCTGGGCCGGCCCCTCGACCAGATCGATGTCAGTTACCTCGCCCAGCAGAACCTGCTCCCCCATCGGAGTCGCAAGCGGCAGGTTTTTCAAATTCTCCACCTTGGCTGTAAATGCCTTCGGCAAACGCACGACGACGTCGGTACGGCGGTCACCCTCGGGAACCGTGGTCACAACCTCTCCACCGATCGCAGTCTCAATCAACTCCCTGACCTGTGCGACCGAAACCCCCATGCGAGCCATGCGCCTGCGATGCATCGTTATCTGAAGGTATCCGAGACCTTCAACGGCCTCGGCCTTGACGTCGACGGCGCCGTCGACCGACCGCAAAACCGAAGCCACCTGATCGCCAAGCTGTGCCAGGCGCGACAGGTCATCCCCGAAGATCTTGACAGCGATCTGGGATTTGACGCCCGACAGCAACTCATCAACTCTCATCTGAATCGGCTGCGTGTAGCCAAAATCGATCCCCGGGATCTCCGTCATCTTTTTTCTTATGGCATCGACTAAACCCGCCTTGGTGCCCGCGGTCACCCATTCCGACCGCGGCCTCAACAACACGTAGATGTCGGTTTCTCCGACACCCATGGGATCCGTCGATATGTCTGAACGCCCCGTACGACTGACGACCCGAACAACCTCCGGCAATTCCATGATTGCCGCCTCGATTTTCTGGACGCCTTTGAGGGACTGCGTCAGAGACACCGACGGAATCTGAAACGGCTGAACGACGATCGAACCTTCGTCCATCGTCGGCAGAAACTCGGTCCCCAATGTCGGAACCAGAACCGCAGCAACGACCAGCAAGGCCAGTGCGACTCCGACGACGATCCAAAAATGATCCAGGGCCCAATTCAGCTGCGGGCGGTAGATCCGACGCACCACGTCAGCGGGATGGGGAATCCTGCCTCCTCCGAAGATCGGCGCCGGCCTGAGAATCAAAGAGGCCAGTGCAGGAATCAGGGTCAGGGTCAGGATCAGGGCACACCCCATGGCGATCGAGATCGTGTAGGCCAGGGGCGCAAACATCTTGCCTTCCATCCCCTGCAGGGAGGCAATCGGAATGAAAACGACAATAATGACCAGGACACCAAACACAATCGGTCGGGCAACCTCGACAGACGCCTGCCGGATCAGTTTGCACCGGTCTTCCGGCACCTCGTCCCCCGCTCCGAGCAGCCGCACCGCGTTTTCGACCAGAACAATAGCGCCGTCACCCAGCATCCCGATGGCGATGGCCAGTCCGGACAGCGTCATCAAATTAGCCGAAAGACCGACCTGGCCCATGACCAAAAAGGTCGCCAGTGCAGCCATCGGTAGCTGAACGACCACCAAAAAGGCCGACCTGAGATGGCCCATGAAAAATAACAGCACCAGGACAACCAATACCGCGCCCTGAAACAGCGCCGACTTGACTGTGCCGAGAGCCGTCTGAACCAACTCGTCCCGGTCGTAAAAGGGTACGATCTCGACGTCGGGAGGCAAGGACCGTCGCGCCACCTCCAGCTTTTCCTTGACACCCCGAACGACATCACGGCCCGACCCGCCACGCAGCATCAACACGATGCCGGCGACAGTTTCGCCCTCACCGTTCCGGCTGATTGCTCCCTGACGGATTTCCGGGGCAATCTGGACCTCGGCTACCTGGGAGAGGAGGATCGGCACGCTGTCACGATAGGCGACGACGGTGTTCTCCAAATCCTCGATCCCACGAACCCAGCCGTCGCCACGGACAACGAACTGCTCTCCGCCGCGCTCGACGTACGAGCCTCCCGCAACACCGTTGTTGGCCGCAACCGCCGCGGACAGCTCACCCAAAGCCAACCGATACCGCCTCAAGGCCGTAGGATTGGCCACGACGTGAAACTGACGGACATTGCCGCCGAAACTGTCAACACCGGCGACCCCCGGCACTGTCCGCAGGATCGGACGCAAGACCCAGTCCTGAAGAGTCCTCAACTCCATCAAGTCCCGCTCCGAACTCTCCAGCGTGTACTGGAAGACCTCTCCGAGACCTGTAGAAATCGGCCCCAGGCCGCTCGAAGCACCCTCGGGCAACTGATCACGCACGGTGATGACCCGTTCCAAAACCAGCTGCCGGGCGAAATAGACGTCAGTACCGTCTTCGAAGACCACCGTCACCATCGAAAGACCAAACTTGGAGAGGGACCGGACCTCGGTCGAGTGCGGCAATCCAGCGCACGCCTGCTCGATCGGGTAGGTCACCAGCTGTTCGATTTCCATCGGTGACAGGGTGGCTGCCTGAGAGATCACCGTCACCTGAATGTTGGTCACATCGGGGAAAGCGTCGATGGGGAGATTGTTGAAGGCACTCCAGCCGGCGCCGATCAACAGCAGAGCCAGCAGGATCACCACCAGGCGGTGAGCCAACGACATCTCAATCAGGCGCCGCATCACTCAGCCTCGCCCGCGACGGCCACGCTCTTGAGGAAGAATACGCCCTGGACAACTACCTCCTCGTTCAGTGTCACTCCCGAAAGGACCTCGTACCGGCTGCCATTGAACAGGCCCAACTCCACCGGACGGGCTTCGAATGTCGCCGCCCCGGTCCGGATAAAAACGACATCGCCGGCCCCCAGCCGAATCACCGCCGACTCTGGAACAGAGGGTGCCGCGTGAGCCTCGCCGGTTGTCACGGTCCCTTCGATGAACACGCCCGGGAAAAAGGACACTCCGCCAACATCGAGGATCCGTGCCCGGACCTTGACGGTTCGTGTCTCTTTATCGACCTGAGGAACTCTTGAAATCACCTTCGCCCTGCCGGTCAGATGAGGCCGTCCCACCGGAACGAACTCAACCAGGGAACCCGCAGCGACTTCCGCAGCCTGGTCCGGGGGGATTTGCAACATCAGCTCGACCCTCTGGGGATCTCCCAAGACCATCAGGGGCTCGTAGGCCTGAACCCACTGGTGCTCCTGAACCATCATTTCCAGAACCACACCGTCCAGCGGAGCGGTCACCGGCATCCTGTGAGAAGTCGTGCGGGTCTGCTCCAAGTGCCCTATGGCATCATTGCCTACACCGTGATTGACCAGCTCCGCACGGGCCCGATCCAACTCGAGCTGAGCCGCAAACGCTTCCTGTTCACGGGTTTCCAGCTCAATTCGGCTGATGCCATCCAGGTCATAAAGCTCCCTGCCGGCGTCCAATCGGCTCTGGGCAAGCCTGGCCCTGTCCCCAGCCATCAGAAAGTCCCCCTGCATACCCAACATTTCGTGGGAATGCAATTCGGTCAGCACCATGCCCGATCGAATCTTATCGCCGGGGGCGACGTTGATCGTCTCAACCTGACCGGCAAGAACCGACTTGACCGTCAGCGTCGATCCGGGCGCGCGGACGACCTGGCCGATGACCCGGGTCTGCTCCCCGAAGGATCGCTCCAGGACCGGACGGACGACGATTCCGGCCCGCGTCTGGCTCTGGGCATCGAGAGCAACGACCTCACTACCCGCTGCAGGCAGGGGCGCAAAAACGATCATCATCAGACTCAGTGCGGCTGCCTGAAAGTTTCCGACCGTCACAAGACGGGGAAAGAGCCCTGGGGTCCAGGACGTAGTCCCGTCATCACTTTTAGCTTCTCTTTTTGTGCCTTTTTGTGCCTTTTTGTGGCTCTCGACTGATTGTTGCACGCGGTTCAGTGTTTTCATCATCAATTCTCCTGCACGGGTTCGGGGGGTCTCGGAGGCAATGGAAACATGCCGGCATCGTCAAGCAAGACAGCCAGGCGAAGTCGGGATTGCAGCAACTGCTCACGGGCATCGACGGCTTCGAGTTGGACCCCATCGAGCCGTGACAGACCATCGATATAGACCAAATACGAAACGGCCCCCAAACGAAACTGTTCACCGAGGGAAAATTCCGTTCGCTCCAGCCGACTGAGAACAGGATTCAGGGCCGCCAGACGGGCCTCAGCGCCATGGAATTCCGCCAGAATTCCCTCATACCTCGCCCGGATTTCAACCATCTCCGCCTCGGCCCAGGCCGCCGCCGCCCGAGAGCGTGCCTCGGCCTCTTCAACCTGCCGTTTCCCGCTCCGCCCAAAAGGCAATGGCACGGTGAGTTGCAGCCCCAGGGCGTCCCACCCTTCGACACCGTCGAGGGAAGGTATATGCTCCCATTCCACGCCAACCGAGGGTCGCCCCCAGATCGTCGCAGCGGTCAGATCTGCTTGAGCTTCGGCCAGAGACTTGTCGGACATCACGCCCCTGACCCCCGGCGCCGTCTCGAAGTCGACCGGCCCGCGGGCCTGTGACCTGGGCCCAAGTGACGACTGAATCGCCACGAGATCTCCGGCCACCGGGAAGACACATCCGTCTCCACACAATGCTGCCATCCGGTGTCGACCGCTTTCCTCCTCGGCCTCGAGGCCGGCCTTCTTGGATGCCTCTGCCGCCCGAGCCAGTTCCAACTGCATCACCTCGGTCCCGGCAACTTCGCCCAGTTCCAGGCGTTTGTTCTGTAATATCAAGGCCTTGTCCAGGTGATACAGACGGGTTCGGACCACCTCAAGGCGATCCATCAACGCCGCCGTTCTCACCCACTCTTCGCCGACGACCCTGACGATGTCCAAAACGGCGACACGTTTCAGGGCCAGCGTCCGGAGACCGGCCACGTCAGTCAATCTTCTCGCCCGAGAGCCTTGGCCCGGACCGTTGAAGGGGAGGTCGATACTGAAGGTATCCTGGGAATTCGGTTGCCTGTCAAAAGACGACCCGATGCCCTCCCGCAGATACCCAAGCGAGGGTGTGCCCGCACCCCTTTGAGACGCTACGGCAGCCTCGTCGGCACTGAGGTCTTCGAGGACCGCCCGGAGAACAGGGGTCTGCCTGAGGGCCGACGCTGTCGTACTCTTCAGCCGCTCTAACGCGGCGTCTGTAGAGGTGCCCGCCCACAAAGGCACCACCCCAAACACGCCGATCAATCCCGTCAAAACTGAGCTCAGCCAACGGTTCTTGCTGTCTGTCATCAATACCCCCTCGTCCCCCTCACGACAACACATCAACCTCAATAGTTATTCTGGGTTCTCGGTTTTCTCAAAAAAGACTGGGCTGCTCCAGGCGGCGCCGCCATCCGTCTGGACAACCCGGGCGTAGACGAATTCGCCATGAGCCAATTCTTCGAGATGGAGCGTCAGCTTCACCTCGAGGTCGCCCTGACCGGGTGATGACGCAACCACAGTCCCCCCGCGCACCAGGTCAATCCGTTCGATCGGAGCGGTTCCCAAAACACCGATGAAGACCGTGGCGCCATCGGAGTCCAGCTCAACGGTCGAACCCATCGGCCGGCCGTCAACGGCCATTTGCATGAGGATGCGAGGCCCGTTAGTCGCGAACACTCTCCGCTTTCTGATGGCCTCGTAGATCGATTCCCTCGTCAAATCCTCCGCCATGATTCCGGCCAAACCTCCGGTTCCTGATGCCAGATGCGCCAACCCCGGGTGGCCGTCATGGCTGTCGCCAGAACCGACAAAGCCCAGACGGTAGCCACGTTCGAGGGCATCGCGGGCGAAATTCCCCTGATCCGGAGAGTAGATCACCTGCGGGGAATCCTCGGCCTCCGA
>JAUXDC010000068.1 GCA_030618605.1 Holophagae bacterium
GGAGAGGGGGAGGGGGAGAGAGGGAGCTGGGGGGAGGGGGAGAACGCGCAGATGGGTTACGAGCTCAGTTATCGCCGCTCCCGCGTTTCATGCGCCTCGGTCTTCCCGGTTCTTCGACCCCCTTTGCACGCCAAGGCAGCAACACTGACCAGCGAAGGCATTGAGAGAGCCGGATGCAGATTGGACCACCGGGGAGACAGGTTGCACTCTCCCCCTCTGATCCGGCATTTGAGGGTAAGTTAGTCATCAATCTTCGCGATCAGGTGGCCGAACGGGAGCTTGAAATCAAGGATGTACAGTGTCGTCGAGTCTTGGGGATCGACCCAGAGGGAGAATTGGCCCTTCTTCGAGAACATCTTGCCGTCTGCGGGTTGGGGCTCAATTTCCAGCAGCAGCCGGCGACCGCGGGAGGTGCGCTTGGTCTTTGGTTCGCGCACAGTTGCAATAGTTTGAACCGGGCCTCTGGTGGTCAGAAGGGTCAAGGTGATCTCGCCCCCGCCTACCTTGGCAAGAGCCTGGAGTCGAAATACGAATGCAAGGGGATCTAGGACGGGCTCCGAGCTGCTGAACTCCAGGGTCTCCTCGACGCCGTCCTCAACGGAGCGGACTATGCCCTCATCCCAATTGATCTCGTGGCGCTCGGTGGAAGTTTTGCCCTTCTCTGTTGTAACGCTTTCGTAGACCAGGGACGACAGTGTCTGGGCATCAACCCATGAGTCGATTCGGATGTCGATCTTATAGATGCGGTTGAAAAATTTGGAGTTTCTCGCTGTCATGACGATGTGATAGGCCGGGCGATCCCCGAAATCCACGATCGAGCTGGAGAGATGAAGGTGACCACAGGTGACGCCGAGGCATTTCACTGTGTAGTGAACCGCATCGTGGACAGGAAACGCCACTGTCTCAATTTTGGCGCCTGCACTTTCGGCTGGTTGGACGTGCAGACTGTCGGCGGTTGTTATCCCTGAGCCCAAAGGCAGGAACAAGAGAAGCACCATGAAACGAACGCCGTTCATCTCGCAAGTATAGCTGGAAGTCGCCCTGGTCCATTGTGGAGTTTTTCGTGCATTCTTGTGGCTTTTTCGCAAGTGGCCAAGAATGTGGCAATATTTGACAAACCGTATCCTGGAGTTTATATTTTCTGAGATGGTGACAGTTGTTCGAAGGGGCGGTTTGGGGTTGAGTGTCACCTCATTGTGACTTTTTGATGATGATTGCAAAGAAATGTGTGAGGAACCGCGGGGTCGGGCGCTTGTTCAAGCCAGACGAAGGGTGGATAGCATGGTGAAATTGGCTATTGAAGGTACAGGTGGTTCCGAGATCATCTACGAGGTTTCAAAGTCGTTGGTTTCGATAGGCGCCTCGAGTGACAACGATATCGTGATCCGGTCGCCGGGGGTTGCACCAAAGCACCTGGTGATTCAACGCAACGGCGACGTTTATACCTTTATCGGACAGAAGCGGCAGGTAGCGGTTCTCAATGGCGAGAGGCGGTCGCGAGGTGTTTTCAAGGTAGGGGATCGTTTTCGATTGGGTACGGCCAATTTGATTTTCAAGGGCAGCGGAGATGAGGAGACAGAGATCATTTTTGCGGATGACCAGGCAGCCGATCCGGCGGTGGGAACGGCGAGTGTTCCGAAACCGGCCGGTAAGAAGCGGGCTGAGGTTGTCCTCTACAGCGAACCACACCGAATTGCCGAGGCGAGGGCCCGGATGCTCGAGGTTTTTCAGGGCCGAGTAAGGTCGGATCTTGTTCCGGGTCTGCGGGGCTTCCTGGCGGAAGTTTTTTCCGAGCGTGAAGCCATGGTTGCGCGGCTGGATCAAGAAGGTCGGTTGGTTCCGGTGGTGTCCCAGTGGTCCGGTGATCTCCCGCGTCTGCCTGACAGGACGTTTCGAGAACTTTCCGAGGGCAGCCGGTACGCGGTGCTACGGATTGGAGGCCGGCATTTCCTGATCTATCCGGTACCCCAGGGACCGATGGGCTCTCCGGTTTTCCTGGTCGTTGAGACGACTGAGGATTTTGAAGATGACGATGAGCTGATTCTGGCTGAGCTGGTACGCCTAATGGCGATCCACTGGGACCGTGTGGAGGCATCCGAGCTGCTGTACGGCTCGTGGGAGAGCGAGGCAAGGGAAACTTTGGAGAGGGTGTTGCCCGGAACGTCGCACGCCGTTCGTCTGCTTCGCGACGGGGTCATCTATTCCGCCAGGACGCAGCACCCGATTCTGATGTGCGGGAAGCTGGGAGTTGGCCGAATGACCTTGGCTTCCCTTGCTGCGTCCCTCAATCCTGCCGGTGCGCTGGCCGTCAGTGTTATTCAATGCAGGGAGGAGGGTGACGAGGCTTTCAGAACTGAGTTCTTCGGGCCCGGTCCTGACCTTTTGAATCCGGCCGATGTTTTCGAGGGTTGCATGCTGGTGCTCAGAGATCTCCACCTGCTGTCTGTGGTCGTCCAGCGAGAGGTTGGTGCGACGATAGCTGCCGATCTGGAAACTGGGTGGGGCCCCAGGGTTCGGTGGGTTGGGACGACGGAAGAAGATCCGATGATCTTGCTCAATGAAGAACGACTCGATCCGGCCCTGTACAACCTCTTCCGGCACCATATCGTCCGTGTTCCGGCACTGCAAAGTCGGCGGGAAGACATACCGCTTCTGGTCATTCGCCTTCTTGACACCGTTGCAGCGGAACAAGGCAAAGACATTCGAGGGATTGAACTTGAGTCATTGAATTCGCTCCTGACGCACCAATTTGACGGCCAGATGGCGGAATTGGTTGGGGAGTTGAGGCGCTTGATCTCGGCGACCCCGAGTGGTGACATGATTCGGGGGGTCGTTCCAGCCCTGCCGACGGTTTCCGGCTCTGGTGACAGTGGCACTGGAGGACAGTCGGCGGCAGCTCTGCTTGGGATGGATGACCTCAAGATTGTGATTCCTTCAATCGAACGCCTTGTGATCGACCGCGTTCTTGCACGGACCAAGGGCAACCAGAGTAAGGCTGCTCGCATTCTCAACCTGTCCCGGGGCGCCTTGATTTCGAAGATGAAGGATTTCGAGATTCCGGACTATCGGTATCTTCGGAGAGGATGAGACGGCGCGGTATTCAATCCGCCACGAGCAGTTTCCAGTTTCTGGATTTTCCGGAGCCCTTCAGGTCGCCGGTGCCCTCTTCAAGCCCGATTTTTCCCTGGTTTTTTGACGGCTTGGGTCGGCTGTGAGTCCGGAGTCAGCATTCCCAGGACCGGCTCCCAGAAAAATCCCAGCCAGAAGACGAATGGGAAACTGAACCTGCCTGGTAAATCGGTGAAATACCGCCAGAAGCCGTAGAAGTTCTGTGAAAAGGCAGAGTAGGTCTGCTGACTCCATTCGCCGAGACTCAGAGCATAAATGCACTTGACGTGCAGAAACAGGTTGAGCGTTTGCGTCAGGTAGAGGAGGAACCACGCCATGACCAGCCGTTCGAGGTTCTTCCTGGAGAATCGCTTGGGAATAGCCAGGAACAGCGCCAAGAGCACGATCGTGTTGAAGTGAGTTTCGGTCAGGGGGATTGTTGGAATACTCGAGTCTGAGCGGAAGTCGCTGCGAAAGACCCGAGCCCGGTGATCGACGGCCTCAAGGCGAGTGACCCGGGGGTACTCGAAGGACCTGATGAGAATCTCCGCCAAACCGGTCACTGCTGTATCGAGAATTGGACGCAACGCAAGCCACACCAGCATGGCGATGACCAGAGTCAGCGGGAGCCGCTTGAGAAAGGCGCCTGCAACTGGGGACCGGGCCATGATCTAGTCCTTCTTGATGATGAGTGGTGACGCGAAACGATCGGCCCAGAGCATCCATAGGCCGACTCCGAACAGAATGACGATCGACTGCCAGATAAATATGTGGGAGGAGTTGAAGAAGTCGGGAAGGTAGATGCCGATATAGAAGAGGGAGATGATTCGGACCAGATTGATGGTCTGGATTGCCAAAAGTCCGCCAAGGACGCCAAGGACTTTTGCCGGCCAACGGGCGGGAAAGGCTAAAACACCGGAGATGAAGATCAAGCTGGTGATCAGGCCGTTGCAGCCGTTGTAGATTGTGACGGCGAATCTCGGCGAACTCAGCTGGCACCCGTTAACGGTCATGTCTTCTCCGAAAAGAACGAGGAGCTGCCCCGAAATCGTTGCCACCATCGTGGTGAACGGGACGACGAAGGCCTGATCGACTGGTTTCAATGCAACTACGGTGAAACTGACACCGAGAATTACGAGAAAAAGAAATAGGAAGCGTGTCTCCGGACGCTTCCAAAGTTGTCCGACATTCATAAAGCCTCCGCTGGCGTTGCCCCGACGGGGTTACGCTTGGGGTGGAATCATACCTTGGATTTAATGGATTGGGCGAGATCGGCACACGAGGGAAAGCGGTCCCGTGGGTTCTTCTCCAGGCACCTGAGGATTGACGAGGCAATATCGAGAGGGAGGTGCGGTGCAAAGTCCCTGGGGTCCGCTGGCGTTTGCTCAAGATGGGCCTCGATGACGTTTCCGCTGGCAAACGGTGGCCGGCCGGTAGCCAGGTGATAGGCTGTTGCGCCGAGCGAATAGATGTCGGAGGCCGGGGTTGGAGCCTCGCCCCGGATCTGCTCTGGAGCCATGTAGAAGGGTGTCCCACACACGGCGGTTGACACGCCCTTCTCCGAATCCAGGCGGGCGGCGATGCCAAAATCCAAAATCTTGATGTTGCCATCGTCGGTCAGGAGGATGTTGGCGGGTTTCAGATCGCGGTGAATGACGTGATGGTTGTGGGCATAGCTCAGTGCCGAAGCCAGTTTGACCAGAAGGGGTCTCAGCTGGGAACGGATTCGCTCGGGCGCTGTTTTGTTCAGTTTGTCCAGCGGTTCGCCGCGGACCAGTTCCATGGCGATAAAATATCCATCAAAACCGGCTTCGAAATCGTAGATGGTGACGATGCTCGGGTGGTTGAGGGTCGCCGAAACCTGGGCCTCTTGCTCCAGCCTTGCGGCTTCTTCTTTCGATGTCGTTCGGAGGACCTTGATGGCGACGTCCCTTCCCAGTCGCGTGTCGCGTGCCAGGTAGACGACGCCCATCCCGCCGCGGCCCAGTTCGTGCCGGATTTCGTACCTGAGAGGGCCTTCTGCCAGAGGGGATGTTGCCGTTTCCTGGGACATGTGTGCCGGTTGTGTCGCCGACAGGTCGACCCCGGATAGATGGCTGTCGAGTATTGCCTTGAGGGCCTGGGCCGGTTTGTACGAGTAGTCGTGGCTGAGAACCCGATTGATTTGGGCACGGGCGGAGTTGATGTCCCCCAGTTCAAAGAGCTCTCGGGTGAGAGCGACGGCTGGGTCCAGACGGCCCGGCTGAAGGGCGACCCCGAGGACGGCCCGTTGAAGACAAGCAACCGCTTCTTCAGGCTGGCCGCCGGCTTTCTTGTGGGCTGCCAAGTCCAAGACAACGTCCGGAATGTCCGGGACCGGGCCGGGGAAGGAGCGGAGGACGTTGAAGGCCTCGTCCAACATATCTTCCTCGTGAAGTGATCTCAATGCCTCCTGGAGGGCGCCGAGTCGCGCCAGGCAGTGAGCGGCATCAGTGGTTCGTCCGATGCTCCTGTAAAGACCGAGGGCCCTCTCATCCTCGCCGGCACGCTGGGCACAGGTTGCGGCTTTTGCGAGATCACCGGCCAGTTCATACACGTCTCCAGCCTCTCCCCAGCGGTTCATTGTCTCGAGGATCGGCGCCGCGAGGTCCCATCTATATGCCTCCCGGGCCAGTTCGGCCGCGGAACCGGGCTGCCCGGATGTCTCAAGACGCCTCACCGCCTCTTCGATTTGCCCGGTGGTGCGAAGTAGCTCGATCATCTCGGGAAGCATGTCGAGAGATTCAAGCAAGGGCAGGAGACTTTCGGTCTCCGAGGCCGCATCGTCGCGGAGGGTGGCCCCCGATTTGCTGTCCATTTCTCCTGGCAGCCCCTGTTTCTCAAGCCGGCCATACATGTCGCGGAGGTGATTGAGCCGCAATCGAACGGAGCTTTTGGTGTTTCCGGCCGCCATTTCTGCCGTGGCGGCCTCCGCCAGCAGGCCTGCACGGGAAAAGGCTGCGGCGGCCCTGGTCGAATCTCCGATGAGCTGCCACTCGCGGGCGGCCGGTTCCCACGCGTCCTCCAACTCATAAAGGCGTGCCGCCAAAGTGTGGTCACCGGCTTCTCGTGCGGCACGCATGGCGGACCGAAAAGCACCGTGACCTGCGTGGAGGCGACCCTTGTCCAGGGCGTGTCGCGCTGTGTGAGCGGCTCGTTTGTAATCCGAATTTCGGAGCCAGGCATCGATGGCCTCGTCAAATCGACCTTGAGCCTCCAACCAGGTTCCCATCTCCCGCGAACAGATTCGAGCCGCTTCGGTGTCGCCCGCCCGATGGTAGAAACGGGCAGCTTCAACGAGATGGCGGCCACCGGCAGAGCGGAGACAGTCGGCAGCAACTCGATACTGCCCCAGCTTTGTTGCCGCATCCGCAGCACCTTCCCAGTCCTCGGCCTGTTTGAAGAGCTTCAGGGCCTTGGCGGTGTTACCGGCTTTGAGGAAGAGTTGAGCCGCTCCTCGGTGGTCTCCTCTGCGGTGGAGTTTTCTGGCGAGGGCTCGGTCAGGGTTCTTGCGGGCCAACAACCCGGAAAAGCCCCAGAGAATCAGCGCTATTGCGATGGAGTTGCCCACAATGGCGGCCCTGGGGCCGATCAGAGTATCGATCCAAGAACTGGATGTGGCTCCGCTCTTCATGAGAGCGTCACTAATCCATCCTACGTTCACCAGGGCAGCGAGGGCGAAGCCGATCACCAGAAAGGGTAGCCACCGCCGATCAGCCCGCATGGTTCACCGAATTCAGACTCATGGGGAGCATTGTATCGCCAATCCTGCGGAGGAGGAAGGAGGGGTGAGAAGGATGAAGGATGAAGGCGGAACGATGAAGGTGGAAGGATGAAGGTTGGATCAGATCAGTTCCAACATTTGAATTGCAATATTATAAGAACTCGCTCATATTTGGTATTGCCCGGCGATCGATCAGCCGGGGTTTCGGAGGTTCGATGGCGACAGATTATTACCAACTCCTGGGTGTGGCGCGAGATGCCAGCCCTGAGGAGATCAAGAAGGCCTATCGAAAACTAGCTCGAAAATTCCATCCTGACGTGAATCCGGGGAACTCCGAGGCTGAGGCGCGGTTCAAACAGATCCAGGAGGCGTATGCGGCGTTATCCGACTCCGAAAAGAGGGAGCAGTACGACCGGTTCGGATCGGTTGATCCCAGTGAGGCAGGGTTCGACCCCTTTGGCGGCGCGCGGGGTGGCCCACGACCCGGCGGAGGCGTTCATGTGGACTTCGGCGATCTGGGTGGAATGGGTGGATTTCAGGATCTGGGGGATATTTTCGGAAATATTTTCGGGGGCGGTGCACGCCGTCGACCCGCTGGACCCGCAAAAGGAGAGGACCTTCTCATTCAGGTCGAGATCAGCTTTTCACAAGCGATGCAGGGGGCTTCGGTGACGTTGCCGGTCCAGCGGAAGGTTGAATGTGCCGGGTGTCAGGGATCTGGAACGGAAGGGACGGCTCGGTGTTCATCGTGCCGAGGTTCGGGGACAGTTGTATCGACCGAGAGGCTCAAGGTACGGATTCCGGAGGGTATCAACGACGGACGTCGAATCAGGGTTGCGGGCAAGGGAGCTGAAGGATCCAGAGGCGGGCCTGCCGGCGATCTGTTTGTTCGAGTCAGCGTTCGGGAAGATCCGTTTTTCAAGCGGGAGGGTGACGACATCCGAACTACTGTGCCCATTACCTTTCCCGAGGCCTACCGGGGAGCTGAAGTTGTTGTCGGAACGATCCATGGTCCTGTCCGGGCCAAGGTTCCCGCCGGGACCAACTCCGGACGGACCTTCCGGCTGCGGGGCAAAGGTGCCAAGAACATGAAGACCCGTACCTTTGGGGACCATCTCTATTCGGTCGAGATCGTCGTGCCCAAGGTGCAGTCCCCGGCTGGAGAAGATGCCGCTCGGAAGGTCAGTGAACTCTACGGGGAAGATCCGAGGAAAGGGATCCCGACGGGGCTGTAGGGGAAGGGTGAAGGGTGAAGAGTGAAGGCAGAAGGATGAAGATTCATTGTCCGACGTTCATTCTCTTGAACTCTTGCACTTTTGTGCTCTTGAACTCCTCGCTCAGCTCCACGCCCCGGCTTGCTGGAGCTTCTTGACTCTCCGAATGAACATCCGTCGTTTGAGTCCTCGGATATGGTCGATCAGGAGGGTCCCGTTGAGATGATCGATCTCGTGACATAGGGCTTGGGCAAGGAGGTCTTCGCCTTGGATTTCCCGCCATTTACCGGTGGCATCCTGGGCCCGCACGGTGATGGACTTGGGTCGTTCGAAGGTCGTAAACAAACCGGGGAAGGATAAGCATCCCTCCTCCATCGACACCCGGCCCTCCTGGCTCGTGATTTTGGGATTGGCCAGGACGATTTTCTGCTCCGAGTCTTTTCCAACAGAGAGATCGAGGACCGCGAGTCGGAGATTGACACCGATCTGGGGGGCGGCAAGACCGAGGCCGGGGGTGGCCCATGAGGTCTCAAACATCTCGGTAACCAGGGTGTCCAACTCCTCGCCGAAGCCTTCTACCGGTTCATTGGGCGCCACCAATCTTGGGTCGCCCCAGAGAATAATCGGGCGCCGCCCCATCATTTATCCCGCATTTTTTGGATCACGACTTCGACAGTTGCCTGAGCCCGGGATTCATAGAAGTCCTCGAGGACGGTCCGGACGCCCGGATGTTCGGTGGCGATACGGTCAACCGCGTCCTTGGTCAGTTCGATGGCGTTGACGACCGACTTGGCCGTGATCGTTGCCGTTCGAGGTTTCCCGGTCAGGAGGGATACCTCGCCGAAGAAATCACCCTCTCCCAGTTCGGCCAACTGAAGGTGTTCGCCTCGTTCGCCTCGTGTGAAAACTTTTACTTCGCCTGAGACCAGGAGGAAAAGACTGTGGCCTTCTTCGCCCTCGGTGACGATGATGTCTCCCTCCTGGTAGGAGCGGAGACTGGTCAAGGCCAGGAGATCCTCGAGAGCCTCTTTCGGGAAAGCAGAGAAGAGAGCCGAGGACCTCCGTTCCTTGTCTTCGGGCGACGGAGCGTCTTTCTGAAGTTTTTGTTCGTATTTTCGTGCCTTGTTCTTCGCCTGATCAATGGCCAGACGCTCTTCCAGAGGAAGGTGAGCCTTGGCTTCTTCCTCAATCAAGCGTGCCAATTCCGAGTGAACGTCCGCCTCGTCGGGGTCAAGTCGGAGGACTTTTTTATAGAGCGCAACGGCCTTGGCGAAGAAACCGTCTTTGGCGTATTTCTGTGCGAGTTCCTTGTAAAGGGCTATTGCCTTTTCCCGGTCTCCGCCGAGGCCGAGGATCTCCGCCTGGCGAAGAAGGAGATTGAACTGAGAGGGGTCCTTCTTCAACTCATTAACCACTGCGGCCAAGGCCTTGTCGTAGTCTTTGGCGGCAAGATACTTGTCCAGGTTCTCGAATCTGGGCTTATTGAATCCGAACATCATGCCTCCATACGGTGTCTGGTTGCGTGCCAGGCCTCCCTGGCGTGTTCCTTGATGGCGTGTCCAGAATTGGTCAGGATGATGCTGTCTTTGACGACAGGGGAGCCATCGACGACGACATGCCGAACGTCACCGGCCGTTGCGCCAAATACCAATCTTGAGGCAGGGTCACCACCAGGTTGGAGTGACCAGGCTTCGAGGCCGACGACGGTGATGTCGGCGGCCTTTCCGGGTTCCAGGGTTCCGACGGTGTCCTCGAGGTGGAGTGCGCGGGCGCCTTCTCTGGTGGCCATCGCCAGGACCGACCACGCATCCAGTACTGTCGGGCCGTGCCGAAGGGTGTGAAGGCTCCCGGCAAGGGCCATCTCGTGGAAGATCGAGAGCCGGTTGTTGCACGGCGCCCCGTCGGCGCCCAGGCCGACCGAGATCCCAAGGTCCAGCAGTTCGGGGATATCTGCAATACCGGAGGCCAGTTTCAGATTGGCTCCGGGACAATGACAAATTCTGGTTTCGGTCTCGGCCAGCTGCTGTTTTTCTTCGTCGTTCAAATGAACGCCGTGAGCAAGGATGACGTCTGAGCCTGTCAAGCCGACGCTGTGCAGATAGTCGATGTTCGTCCGATTGAAGCGACGCCGGACCTCCTCGATCTCACCAATATTTTCGGATGCGTGGGTGTGCAGCAGCCAGCCGTTCGATCGGGCCAGTGCAACGCAGTCCTCCAGGAGGTCCTTGGTGCACGACAGGGCGAAGCGAGGCGCGACGGCGTATTGCAGGCGCCCGTCAGCAGCTCCGTGCCACCGCCGACCCAGGTCCGCTGCCTCGGCGACCGAATCGTGGCGGTCTTCCGCCAGGGCAGGAGGGAGGTCCTCTCCGTAGTCCATGTGGGTCTTTCCGGAGATCATTCGGATGCCGAGTTCCTCGGCAACTCTGAATACGCGGTCATGGTTGTGGGTCGTGCCGAAATCCAGGACTGTTGTCGTTCCCCCGCACAGCAGTTCCGCGATGCCCAACTCGGCTGCGGCCTGGACGCCGTCGCCGTCCAGAGCGGCCTCATAGGGCCAGGTTCGGGTCTGAAGCCAGTCCAGGAGTTCCAGTCCGTCTGCCTGATGTCGAAGGAGGGATTGGACGACGTGGACGTGGCATTGAACGAACCCGGGCATCACCAGGGCTTCGGAGGCGTCGATCGTCTGTCGGGCCGGGATTTCATTAGTCTGATGACGGCGAATCTCGAGAATCTTTCCGCCGTCTATCAGCACGTCCCCGGAGAAATACTCTCCGTTTGTGACCATTGGAACCACAGTTCCACCCTGGATGACAAGATCGATCATGCACCATGCTCTCATATCGGGGGTGGTGGTGGGTACTTGATACTCGATACTGGATACCTGAAACTGGTGAATCCATCCGCCGTCAATGTCCTACACCCTCTTTGTGGATTGTCCACCTTGTCCAGATCGTCCATTCTGTCCACTTCTAGCCTGGCAAAGCCGGAACCAATAAACGCATGCCCGGTCCGTCGGGTAGCTATCAGCTCATGCAGGTTGGAACTGTTTGAACTCTTCCAGGACAGCTTCGACGACCTCATCCACGGTGGTAACGACGGTGGGCAGGCTCAGGTCCTTCCGGTCGGCGAAGTGGTTGTCGACCAAGGTTTCTTCGACCCACTCGAGAAGCCCTTGCCAGTGGTGGCCGTAGAGCAGAAATGGTGTTGACGGAAGGTGCTCTACCTGGAGGAGTTGCCAGATCATCATCGCCTCCAACGTCGTTCCGATGCCTCCCGGCAGGACGATAAAGGCCGAGGACAGTCGAACGAAATGATGGAGTCGTGAAAAAAAGGTCCTGTGGCGGTAG
This sequence comes from Holophagae bacterium, assembly GCA_030618605.1. Taxonomy (GTDB): domain Bacteria; phylum Acidobacteriota; class Thermoanaerobaculia; order Thermoanaerobaculales; family Sulfomarinibacteraceae; genus DAOWGJ01. The sequence continues at coordinate 11,412 of JAUXDC010000068.1, forward strand.
ACCCGTTCGACGAAGGGCTCAGCAATGTGGCCTTCGACCAGCCGAATGGGCAGATCGCCCGGCGCCGGCGAGGACAGAAGGCCGTTGGTGGCACCCTCGTTTGCTGCCTGCATCAGTCCGCCGCCGCCGCCTGTCACGAGATCGCACCCGGCGATGGAGAGGCGGCGAGTCATCTCCCTGACGTCGATGAAAAGAGGGGATTCAGGGGGAACGCGGGAGGAACCGAATACTGAGACCCTGAAACGCTGAAGGTTTCTGGGTTGCAGCCGCTCAAGCGTCTCGACGGTCTCCCAGAGCTGGGCGACCGATTGGTCGATAATTCGGCACAGGTCGACGGCGCCGGGGTTGTCTTCGGCTCGTTCGCCGTGGGGGTCAGGTGTTCGGTCGTTCATGGTAGGAGTCTAACCCGGCGGGGGACTGGATGCTGCCATCGGTCGCCGCCGTCGGCGCCGCGGTCCCGGACGCTGGGTTTCATCCCCGGCCTTCGGGCACGCGCAAGCGCATACCCGCTCGGCCCTTTCCCGGAGGGGCAGCATTTTGGAATTGGGAGAGGACCGCCCCTCCGGGAAAGGACCTCGGCGACCTACGACGTTGGCCGAGACTCGATCGCTGACGCGCTCGCCGAGGGTTGCCCGGTCAGGCATTCTTCGCAACGGCACCGGTTTCGGGAGGGCTGCCCGGTGAAGAAGGCATGACCCCGCACGCCCCGTTGGAGAGGGTGCTCTTGGATTCGGGGGGTGATAGGCGGTCACAGCGTCAGGCGGCAGGAAGAACGACCTAAAACAACGGGAGGTTGGGTTCCAAGACGGGGACCAGAGCCCGCTCTATATCCGCACCCCAGGTATCCGGTGTTTCCGCGTTGAGTCGGAGGGGTGCGAGAGAATACGTGTTGATCATACTCTCAAGGAGGTCTTCGATCTCCTGCTGGAATCTGGGGTCAACCGCTCTGACGCCATCAAAGGAGGGTTGTGACCACAGGGGTACATGAACCAGCAGATCGTAGGTTGGCAGCCACTCCCGAATGAGAGTTTCCCACAAGGCCGAGGTTCCGGAGGCATGCACCATGTAGCAGTAGTTGTCCAGAACCGATCGGTCGGCGATCACGACCTCGTGGAGGGCTGTCGCGGCGATCTCTTCGGCGATCTGGGTGTGGAGGATCCAGGCCTGCGCCGCCCTGGTGGTCGTTTCGTTGATCGGCATCGGACAGCGACGAGCCACTTCTCTCACCAGTTCCACGTCGTTGTTTCGCCGTTTGAGACGTGCGGCAAGATCAAAACACAGAGTGGTCTTGCCGATGCCGTGAGTCCCGACCAAAGCGATTTTCATCGGGGGAGCTTACAGGGAACAGGGCAAGAAGGAAATTGAACCGCCAAGAACGCGAAGAACGCGAAGCACACGCAAAGAAAGAACAAGTTGAACCACCAAGATACGAAGGACACTAAGGGTTCTATTTACAAATCCTTCTTTGTGGTCTTCGTGTCTTCGTGGTTCAATTCTTTCGTTGGGCTGATCAGTGTTCTCCCGATCTGCGCAGCGACCAGCTTATCTCCCGATCGGCTGTCCGGTCGGCTTCAGTGACTTGGGAAGGGCGTTGGCGCCATCGAGCAGGGCCTCGAAGAGCGCCTTGGCGGATTTCGCTTCCGTCAACTCTGCCAGTCGGCCTGGGCTTCGGACGATCCAGGCCATACGAGACAGCCAACGGACGTGCAGCGTGTCGTTCCGAAGAGCCAGGAGAAAGAAGATTCTGGTTTTCCCCATGTCCGGCGAACCCCAGTCGACGCCGTCCTCCGAGCGCGCCATGGCGATGAATTGTTTTGGGAACATGTCCGCGGCCCTGCGACGAGCGTGAAGGAAGGCAACGCCCTCGGGAACCGCTGTTGGAACCAGACGCTCACGGGCCGCAAGGGCGGCTTCGAGCCATGCCTGTTCCTTGACCAAGCCCAACTTGGTGACGTGAGTGACCATGGTGTGGATGACCTCGGTCCTGTCGGTTGCTTCCAAATTTGGAATGATCTGCTTGACACTCAAGATCTCGTCGAGTGGAGAATCGATGATCTGCGCCGTCGCCCCACCGGAGGTAGATACCGACTGGGCTGCCAGGGTGTCGAGGTACTCGTCCAGGAGCGCGCGTCGGAAACGCCACTGCCCGCCGATCTTAACTCCGGGAATTTTGCCTTCATGTGCGAGCCGGACCAGGGTTCGTTCGGCGAGTTTGAGATATTCTGCGGCTTCTTTTGCGGTCATATAGGCTTCCATCTGTGTTCCTCCTTGAGTGACCGGTAAAGATCACAATTGGCTGATTACACCCTTTTTTGGCTGATGTCAAGAAAATTTGGCATTTTGCGGGCATTTTGGGTTGGCGGTCTTGCGCAGGGTCCGGCGGTATGATATCTGTGTGCCCGTTGATCGTTCCCAGCGGAATCGTAGATTCAAAGGGGGCGAAATTGAAAACTGAAGCTGCCGCAGAGCAGCGGATGCCTGAGTATAAGGCGCAATCCTAGGAGGAAAGAATGGATGTTCAAGCGAAAGTCAAAGACATTATTGTTCAGCAGTTGGGTGTTGACCTGGACAAAGTGACCACGGATGCCTCGTTTGTCGATGACCTTGGAGCGGATTCGCTCGATGTCGTCGAATTGGTGATGGCCTTCGAAGAAGAGTTCGGTGTTGAGATTCCGGACGAGTCCGCGGAGAAAATTGCCACTGTGAAAGATGCCGTCGACTTCCTCTCTCAAAAACTGGAGAGCTGACAATGAATCGCCGGGTGGTGGTGACCGGCCTGGGGTTGATCTCACCACTCGGGATTGGGACCCAGGCGACCTGGGAGGGACTGGTGGCCGGCCGGAGTGGCGCTGGGCCCATTACCCTATTCGACACCGAGGGATTTGCGGTTCGAATTGCGTGCGAGGTCGATGGGTTTAATGTGTCACCCTGGCTCGAACCCAAGGAAGCCAGGAAGTTCGACCGGTTTGTTCATTTCGCTGTGGGCGCCTCCCACATGGCACTCGAGGATAGCGGACTGAAGATCACCGAGGCCAATGCCGAGAGAGTCGGTGTGGTCATCGGTTCCGGGATTGGGGGTTTCCCCCTGATTGAACGGACCTACGAGAAACTGCTCAAACGGGGGCCCAAGCGGGTATCACCGTTCTTCATTCCCGGGTCGATCATCAACATGTGCTCCGGACTTGTCAGCATCCAGACCGGTGCCAAGGGGCCGAACATGGCCACCTGCACTGCATGCTCGACATCCGCCCACGCGATCGGGGACGCAACCTTGTATATCAGGCATGGCTACGCCGATGCGATCATTGCCGGAGGCGCCGAGGCGGTAATCTGTCCCTCGCCCCTGGGGGGCTTTGCCTCGATGCGCGCTCTGTCGACGCGGAATGACGATCCCGAACGGGCATCCCGCCCGTGGGATCGTGATCGTGACGGCTTTGTCATCGGCGAGGGCGCCGGTGTTGTGATTCTCGAAGAGTACGAACATGCAAAGCGACGAGGCGCCCCGATCCTCGGAGAAGTTGTGGGATTCGGTATGACGAGCGATGCTTTCCACATTTCGGCACCGTCTGAAGATGCCGACGGCGCCATCCGGGTGATGCGGATGGCGCTGGGGGAGGCCGGGTTGAATCCCGAAGATGTCGATTACATCAACGCCCATGGGACATCGACGCCGGCGGGGGATGGTGTGGAAACCCTGGCGGTCAAAAAGGTCTTCGGCAGGCACGCTCAGTCAGTCATGGTTTCTTCAACCAAGTCGATGACAGGACATCTTCTGGGTGGGTCCGGTGGATTGGAGTTTGGCATTTCGGTTCTGACGATCAATCGGGGCGTTGTGCCGCCGACGATCAACCTGGATCACCCGGACGAAGGCGACGATCTGGATCATGTGCCTCACACCGCCCGGGATGCTCGAGTTAATGTCGCTCTGAGCAATTCCTTTGGCTTCGGCGGCACGAACGCGTGTCTGGTTGTTAGGAAGGTATGACCCGGCAAAGCCGGAACCTGAGGGGTTCCGGCTTTGCCGGGAGCTGATAGCCATTAGCTTTCAGCAGTTAGCCTTGACC
>JAUXDC010000237.1 GCA_030618605.1 Holophagae bacterium
CGGTGTCTCGAAAAACGACCCGCCGCGCGCTACCAAAGCGCGGGCGAGCTGGTGGCGGTGCTCGAGGCGCTCGACCCGGACACTCTCGGTACCGCTTCCGATGCGCAATCGACACCATCCATCACGGCCGCGCGCAGTGGCGCCGAACCGGCGGTGGCGGTCATGCCCTTCGCCAACCTGACCAACGATGTGGAGCAAGACTATTTCTGTGACGGAATGACCGAGGAGATCCTCGGCGCCATCGGCAAGGTCCGGGGTCTCAAGGTGCTGGCGAGATCCTCGTCCTTTGCCTTCAAGGGCAAGGACGCCGACCCGAGGGAGGTCGGGCGAATCATTGGCGCCGATCACCTGCTCGAAGGCAGCGTACGGCGGGCGGGCGACCGGGTGCGGATCTCCGCACGGCTGGTCCAGGCCACCGACGGAACCCAGCTCTGGGCCGATCGGTACGACCGCACGATCTCGGACATCTTCGAGCTCCAGGACGAGATCTCCATCGAGGTGGCCAATCAGCTCCGGACCGCCCTTTTCAAGGACGAAATGGCCAATCTTCGACAACGCCACATTCCAGACCGTGAGGCCAACGACCTCTATCTGAGGGGCCGCTACCTGTGGTATCGACGCCGTCAGGGAGACCTCCCGGAGGCCATCGGTCTGTTTGAACAGGCTATCGTCAAAGACCCGGAGTACGCTCAGCCGCACGTCGGCATCGCCGAGGTCATGATGGTGCTCGGCGCCAACGCCTACATCGACCCGAAGCTCGCCTTCGCCAGAGTCCGAGCCGAGCTCGATCTCGTCTTCGCCTTCGACGACTCGATCGCTTCGGCCCACGCCGTCAAGGGTTTTCTGTACGGCTACCACGAATTTCATTGGGAGCTCGCCGAGGAGGGCTTTCGTCGAGCCATCGAGCTCGAGCCCAACTGGGGCGTCGTCAAGTGCTGGTACGCCGGCTTCTTGGCGGGTCTCAGGCGCCTTGAAGAGTGTGAGTTCCAAGCTCGCGCTGCCGCCGCTGCGGAACCTATGGCTCCTCTGGTCCAGGCCCTTGCGGGAATCAATCTGCTGAACGCCGGATCGAAGGAGGGTTTCGTCTTACTGCGCCGGGCCCTCGAGATGGACGCCCAGCACCCGATCACGAATCACTACTACGGTCAGAGGCTGACCATGCTCGGTCTCTATGATGAAGCCATTCCCCTTTTGGAGACTGGCTACCGCGCCGGCATCGTGGCGGATGCAGGCTTGCTCGCCTACGCGTTTGCGAAACTGGGCCTCACGGAGCGCTTCGAGGATATCGAGAAGCAGCTCCAGGAATTGGCTTCCAAGAGATATGTCTCGCACTTCACCCGCGCGTTTATTGCTCTGGCCAAAGACGATCAGGATATGTTCTTCGACTGTCTCGATGCCTCCCGGCAGCAAGGAGAGATGGAAGCGATACTTATCGAGTGCGGCGAATGCTTCGCGGGGGTTCGGGATCACCCCAGGTACCGCCATCATCTGCAGGAGATGGGGATTCCCGAGGGAGTGGTGGCGACTCCCGTCGTCTGACAATGGACAGCAATATTGTACCTCCTCGCCCTGCTCCGTCTTGACGCCAGGGTTTAGGAACTCTTTAATCCTTCCATAAGGACATTGCCGGTCTCTCGATCCATATTCTCTCCATCGGCAATTGCTGTGACGGTGAAATCAACTGCCGGGGGACGCTCCCGGCACTACGGCGCCTGTCCTCATCAAGGGCTCAACGGCGCGAACCAGGAGAGGTGTGTTATGAAAAGATTGATTTTTGCATTGGTGGTGGTCGGATTTTTCGTGATTCCGACGTTTGTAACGGGTGCCGGGACTGTTGAGGAGGTGGCTTACTACTCCGACGCCCTGGGAATGGACAAGATGGCGCTGGTCTACCTGCCTGAAGGTTACGAGAATTCGGGCGAAGAATACCCTGTGGTGTATTTAGTCGGGGATTTCGGTTCCGGGTTTGGCAACTGGTGCTCGATTCCCGAGTTTGTCGGAGAGCTGGATTTGATGATTGGTGACGGCCTCATCGATCCGTTCATCCTCGTAGAGGTCGACCAGTTGGTGATGCCCTGGCCGGCCCTTCCGGTCTCCGTGCCGTCATTCCTGGTGGACTCGGAGCTCAACGGAAACTATGAGACCAATCTGATTGAAGATCTGGTCCCATGGGTCGATGCCACCTACCGGACAATGGCCGATCGAGCAAACCGCTATATCTTCGGCCGTTCGGCAGGGGGTGCCGCCACCACTCGAGTAGCCCTGCGCCACTGGGATGTCTTTGGAGGCGTCGGCACCCAGGTCGGTACCATCGCAGTGGAACCCCTCGCGGCAGCGCTTCCGCTGATCCTCACCGACTATCCCGATGGTCCACCGTACGACTACAGCCCGACGGCCGGATTATGGTCGATGTATCTCTTCTCGTGGTGCGCTGCCATGACCCCGAATATGACGAATCCCCCTTGGTATGTTGACATCATTATCGACGAAGACGGAAACCTCGATCCCGAGGTTTGGCAGCGCTTCGTAGCCCACAGCAACAGCCGGTGGGCGGCCGAAATGAAAGCAGCCGGGGGTGAACTAGACATCTTTATGGATGCTGGGGACGAGGACTTCTATCTCCCTTTCACCTTGTACTTCGCTGGCGTTCTCGACTCGCTTGAGCTTCCGTACACGCTGCAGATTTTCCACGGTGATCACGACAACCCTCCGATGTGGGAACGACTGAAGTCACATACGACGTACTTCATGCCCCTCAACGCTACCGTTGAAATCAACCCGGACACTCTCAAGCTGAGATCTCGTGGGCGTTGGGTGACTGCCTACCTCGAGCTTCCCAGCGGCCTTGTGGTCAGTGATATCGACCTCTCAACGGTCGCCATCACCGAGGTGGACGGGATGGAGCTGGCGGCGGCCATCGTACGCGAGGGACCGACTTCCATCAGTGATGTCAACGGCAACGGCGTCCCGGATCTGATGGTCAAGTTTGACCGTGGCGATCTCATCGAGCAGTTGGGCGGTCACGGTGGCGACACGGTCGCCATCACACTCGACGGTCAGTTGCTCAACGGCTGGTACCTCGAAGCCGTCGACACCGTCAGGGTCGTGGATTGACAAGGCGGCAATTCTTGAGTGATTTGGGATAGGGTTCGCGCCGTCCGGATTGAGGAATCCGGGCAGCTTGAGGCCCCGCGGCATCGCGGGGCCTTTTCCATGGGTGCCGGAACCCTAGAGGCCCGGCCGGAAACCCCCCTCGAAGCGAAAATTGCGAGGAGGTGCGAGATGTGGCGCCGGAAGGCCGAAGTCGTAGTCCCTCTACTTCAAGGACTTACGGCGTTACAGATTGCGTCTCATTCGTGATTTGCAGCCGTGTGAGGGTTTCCGGCCGGACCTCTAGCCTTCAACCGAGTCCAGGGACCTACCTCAGACTCCCGACAGCTCACACACAGGCCGATCGATACCCTGCCTTACTCGTTCGGCTTCCACACTTTCCATACATTGCCGACGAGGTCTGGGCCCGGTTTGAGTACGGGTTCTCCCGGTTGCCAACCGGCTGGTGTCGCTTCCGCGCCGCCTGAGGCGCGAACCACCTGGAAGGCGTGTACCTGGCGAATGGTCTCGGCGATTCGCCGGCCGACTGGAGGCGTCAGCACTTCCATCGCCTGGATGACCCCATCGGGATCGATGATGAAGCGGCCACGGAGTTCGATGCCCTGGTTCTCGTCGTAGACGCCGTAGGCACGGCCGATATTGCCTGCCTGGTCGGAGAGCATGTGGAACGGGATTCCGCCGTCGACCATTTTTGTCAACTCATGGTCGTTCCACATCTTGTGGACGAAGTGGCTGTCCACGCTGACCGAGAAGACTTCGCATCCGAGGTCCTTGAGTTCCTGATACTTGTCGGCGACCGCCGACACTTCGGTTGCTCAAACGAAGGTGAAGTCACCCGGATAGAAGCAGAGGAGCAACCACTTGCCGAAGTGATCCGAGAGCTGAACATTGGCGAAACTGCCCTTGTAAAAGGCGGGCGCGTTGAAATCAGGCGCTTTTTGCCCGACCTGTGCTGTCATGATTGCCTCCTTGATCGGCTGTGGGGTTGGTGATGACTCATCGGCCATGGGGGCTTCGCCCAATACGGCGCCGGTGACCCGTGCACATCCTTCTGGTTGATCTGCCATACAACCTCCTTTGTGGGGTACCCGATGTTAGTCGTCGGCTTCGGGAGAGTCAATGGATGATTTCATTCTGAGATCTTGGGCAAAAAGGTTGAGCCCAACGACTGAAGCTCCTTTGACACAGGCGCTATAATGGACTCCGATGACAGCACAGCAAGAGTCTACCCCAGGTACTCGGAGTCGTCTCCAGGTCGGCGCCTGGACTGTCGATGCCGACTCCGGCTTGTTGACCCGGGGTGAGACCTCGGTGCGGGTCCGTCCCAAGGTGATGGACCTGCTCCTGGCCCTGGCCGAGAATCCCGGTGAGCTGTCGTCCAAGGACGCGCGGAGTAGGGGACACTGCTTTTAAGAAACCCAGATCTTGGTTTCCAAGGATTGAGGTATGCTCCGCCGACCATGGCCTGGTTCACCACCGCGTGCCCTCGCAACTGCTATTCAACCTGTTCAATGCGGGTTCGGGTGGAGGGCGGTCGATTGCTCGAAATCCGTTCCCACCCTGATGGAGCGGCGACTGCCGGCGGGCCGTGCCTCAAGGGGCAGAGCTATATAGAGCGGGTGGTGTCGCCCAAGCGCCTTTTGCATCCGTTGAAGCGGACCCCGAGCGGTAGCTTTGAAAAAATCAGCTGGGATGCGGCCCTGGACCGTATCGCCGAAGAGTTGATTCGTACTCGTGACGGCGTCGGTCCACAGGGGCTGATGTACTACGCCTCGAGCGGAACCAAGGGGCTCTTGAACTCGGCCGGTCCGTCGTTCTTCAGGCTTTTCGGAGGCTACACGACGGCCTACGGGGATCTCTGCTGGCCCGCGGGTTTGGAAGCAACCCGTTTGACCCTGGGCGACAACATTCATTCCGACCCGGCCGATATTGCCAAGGCCCGGCTGATTCTCTTGTGGGGCAAAAATCCGGCCGAGACCAACATCCATCAGGTGCCGTTCATCGACCAGGCTCTGGAGGCCGGCGCCCGGTTGATCGTTATTGATCCTCGCCGCACCGAGAGTTCAGAGCGGGCGGATCTTTTGATTCAGCCGCGTCCCGGATCGGATGGCGCCCTGGCCCTGGCGGTGGCTCATTGTCTGATCAGGGACGGTCGAGTCGACCACCGTTTCATCGATCAACACGTGCACGGGTTCGAGGCCTTTGCCGCCGGCGTGCAGACCGCGACTCCCCAATGGGCCGCAGAGATCACCGGTGTCGAAGCTCGCCATATCGAACGTCTGGCCGAGCTGGTCGGGGCTGTCGCTCCGATGACCTTGTGCGCCGGTTTCGGCATGCAGCGCTACACCAACTCCGGCCAGACGATGCGGGCACTTCTGGCCCTCCCAGCGATTACCGGTAATATCGGCAAGTCGGGGGCGGGCTGGGTCTACGCCAATCTGCAGAGCGCAGTCTTTGACGCTGTCAAGGATCCAATCGCCTTCTACCCGCCTGAAGAGGCCGCCGGCATCGTCCGTGTAGGACTCTCTACTTCCAAATTGGGCCGGGACATGCTTTCGATGGCCGATCCGGCGCTGGAAATGGCATGGGTCGAGCGCGGCAATCCGCTGTCACAAAATCCCGAGTCCCCAAGGGTGCGGGAGGCCTTCCGCCGCCTGCGTTTTCGGGTGGTGGTGGACCAGTTTATGACCGACACCGCCTGGGAGGCCGATATTGTGCTGCCGGCGAAGACCTTCCTGGAACAGTCGGACATCATCGGCGCCTACTGGCATTCATATGTTCAGTTAAAGCAGAAGGTGATGGAACCGCCCGGTGAAGTACGCCCCGAGACCGAGATCTACCGTGCCCTGGCCGGAAGGTTGGGAATGGACCGTGCGGTTGTTGACAAGGCTATTCCCGGGCCGGGCAACGCAGAGGTTGAGGCCTGGCTGGAGCGGCGCCTGGAACCCTGGCCGGATCTCACTTTGGACCGTTTGCGCCAGGGCCCGGTGACGGCGCCGGGCAGTGATCAGGTTGCCTGGCATGATCTGGTCTTTCCGACGCCGTCCGGGAAGATCGAGTTGCAGTCGGA
>JAUXDC010000035.1 GCA_030618605.1 Holophagae bacterium
ACCGCCCAAAGAGTTCTTCCAACAAATCGAGCGGGATATTATCGACACAGTGATAACCGAGGTCTTCGAGGCTTCGGCTCAGCACAGTCTTGCCTCCACCGGAAAGGCCGGTGATCACAAACGGGCCCCGAAACAAGGTCAAGGACGGCGCCATCAGATCCCCTTGTCTCCTTCGCCGGCGGCGATCCGATCGATGGCATCGAGGAAGACGCCCTCATCATCAACGCCTCGTTGAGCCAAGAGGCACTTTTTGACGGCGGTTTCCACCATCAGAGCAAAATCCCTGCCGGGTGCGACGGCCATAACAAACTTCGGCACCTCGATGCCAAGAATCTTGGTCTGACTCGACCACGCCTCGGGATTCTCTCGAACCCGTTGGTGCCACAGTTTCTCCTGCTCACAGTGTTCCGGAGTCAGCTTGACCAACTCAATCACCAGCGAGACCTCCACCGAGGGTGACGAGGCGGTCATCCCAAAGTGTTTTTGCACATCGATGATGCCAACCCCCCTCAGTTCCAGGAAGTTTGGAAGGAGGGCGTGAGGCTCACCCCGCAGGCCATGATTGTGGGTTCGGTGTACGACCACAACATCGTCGGCAACCAGTCGATGGCCTCTGTAAATCAATTCAAGGGCACACTCACTTTTTCCGATCCCGGGTTCTCCGATGATCAGCGTTCCATGGGAGAAAACGTCAACCAACACACCGTGAAGTTGTGTCCGTTCGGCCAGCGCATCCTCGAGAAAAGCCGAAGCGCCCTCGATCGTGTCGGAAGTCTGCTGAAAAGTCGTGATACAGGGGACTCCGATGCCGTCGCAGAGTTCGAGAACCTCGGGAGGTGGAGTATGGCCTTTTGTCGACAAGACGGCCGGTATGTTCTCTTGGACAACCGCTGACATCCGGCGGATCGCTTCTGAAGGCTCGAGGGTTTGGAGAAAGGCGTACTCCGACTCACCCAGAATCTGGATCCGCCCCGGTTTGACGTACGGCAGAAATCCGGCCAGGGCCAACCCTGGCTTTTGAATCCTGGGATTGGAGATCATCTGACGGTCAAGCCCACTTTCCCCGGCCAGGAGTTCAAGGCCAAGGTATGCCAACTTCGGCTCGAACATGAATTTCCGAATCGAAATCGGGTTCCCGGATGTCACAGGCTCTCCCCATCTGCTGTCCGTTTCACGATATCAATGACCTCGATCGGATCTTCGACTTCCAGCAGCCGATGTCTGATGGCATCACTCTTCAGGGTACGAGCGATTTGAGACAAGGCCTGGAGGTGAAGAGCGGGTTGGTCAGGGGGCGACAGAACCACAAACAAGAACCTGACACCCTCCCCTTCCGGAGATCCAAAGGCCACAGGAGTACGGAATCTGGCAAGCGTTATGGCAATTCCATTCAAACCTCGCAGTTTACAGTGAGGAATGGCGAAACCTCCGCCGATCGCAGTTGATCCCAGGGCTTCACGTTCCAATAACCCTTGTACAACCACCTCAGCCGACAGCTTTACTGTTGAAGATGTCAATTCCGAGACAATCTTCAAGGCCTCATCGCGATCGGAGGCCTCCAAGCTCAGGTGGACATTGTCCGAATTAATGAGGGTCTGAATTTTCATCAAGCTTCGGGGGTGATCAAGCCGAGATTATTGTCTGCGCGCCGGTACACCACGTTGACCTTATCAGACACCGAATTATAAAAGACCAGGAATCGCTCTTCCGATTCCTCCAACTGCATGGCTGCTTCCTCAACCGACATGGGCTTCACCGGGATAGTCGACGTTTCGACAATCCTCGGTGTGTCCTCGCCACCGGCCGGCTCGGTAACGTCATCATCCCTGGGCGTACCTTCGCGAACATCGCTCCCGTGACGTTTGTGGTCTTTGAGACGGGTCTTAGCCTTGCGGGCCTGCATTTCCAACTTATCGATCGCGTCTTGGATAGCGGTTGTCAGATCCTTGTTGGAACTGGTGGACTTCAGACTGAAGTCCTTGCCCTTAAGAAAAATGTCGGCAACGTACAAGTGCCTTTCCTGGCTTACCTCGAGCCGAAGATCAATGATGTCATTGAAATACTTCTCCACCCTGGCAAGTTTTTTTTCCGCAATATCCCGAACCCCAGATGTGAGATTGACCTTGCGAGCGATATATTCAACCTTCATGCGTTACTCCTAAAACAACGTTTTCCGTTTATCGGATGACGGGATCCCCAATTCCTCCCGGTATTTAGCAACCGTTCTTCGGGCAAGACGGACACCCTCGCGTTGCAGCGTCTTCATGATTTTGGAGTCTGAGAGCGGCTTGTTCTCTTCCTCGTTTTCGATCATCCTTTTAATTTTCTCCTTGACGACAAGAGACGAGACTGCACCTCCCTTCGCCGAATCAACTCCTGAATGAAAGAAAAATTTCATTGGAAACAGCCCTCTTGGAGTGTCCATATATTTGTTGCTGACGACCCTCGAGATCGTTGATTCGTGCATCCCAATATCCTCAGCTACCTGACGAAGCACCATAGGCTTGAGATGTTCGATTCCATCATCGAGAAAAGCTTCTTGAAAACTGACGATGCTCTCGGCGACCTTGAAAATCGTCCGCTGCCTCTGATCGATACTTTTCATCAGCCACAGGGCACTCCGCATCTTGTCCTTGAGGTAGGTATTGACCTTGGGATCGAGGCCCGACCCCGCGAGCATTCGAGAGTAGGAGTGGTTCAGCTTCAACTTCGGCAGGCCGTCATCGTTCAGCGTGATGACATAGTCTCCGTTGATCTTCTTAAGTGTTACATCCGGCTCAATGAAGGTGTTTCTCGTATGTTGAAAACCCCTCCCTGGGCGAGTTTCAAGCCGGTGGATAACTTCGAGGATCGGCCTGATCTCCACAACCTCACACTCAAGCGCTGTCGCTACTTTAGGCCAGCGTTGATGCAGAAAATCATCCCAATAGGTTTCAATCAGAAACTGTGCCCGGGCCAACAGGTCACGACTCTCCAGATCGTCTTCTTCCATTTCTGTTTGGAGTCGAACCAGCTGAATCAAAAAGCACTCCTGAAGAGATCGAGTGCCGACGCCTGAGGGGTCGAGGGATTGGATGACTTCCAGAGCCTCCGCGACTTTCCCCGGCTCAGCACCTGTCGCCAGGATAATCTCCTCATCTGAAGCTCTCAAAAAACCGTCTTCATCAAGGTTTCCCAAAATGAAGTCACACACAAAAAGAAGATCAACCGGACAGTCCATCAGGTGAATTTGCCACTCGAGGTGCTCAAAAAGACCTTGACTCTCCGAAAGCGTGTTCTCAAGGGAACTGCCGATCTCAGGGTCCCGCATCGCCATCGATGGGCCTTCGGGTCTGCTGTCCGCAAGGTAGTCCGAGAAAAAGGCCTCGACGTCTATTTCGGCGTATGCTTCCGTTGGATCGTCCTTGGGAGCTTCCTCGATGTCGCCGGAGACCATGCCGGGATCTGCCTCCACAGCCGGCGCGAGTTCACCAAGGGATTCTCCGGTTTCCGGGCCCACTTCCTTTTCCGACACCTCCGCTTCATCAGAAGGCGCATCGACGTCGAGCAGAGGATTCTCAAGAATCTCCTCAGCAAGCGTATCGCCCAGCTCCAACCGAGAAAGCTGAAGAAGTTTGATCGCCTGCTGCAACGACGGCGTCATCACCAGTCGCTGAGAAAGCTTGAGGTTGAGTTTCTGCTCAAGGGCCATCGAGGTCAGATCCTCCGTTTCAGTTTCCGCGAACCCGACTCACCAGGCTGTCACCTCTATCAGAGGCGGAAATCGTCCCCCAGGTAAATCCGGCGTACATCCTGGTTTTCTGAGAGCTCAACGGGATGTCCCGTTGCAAAAATCTTGCCGTCTTTAATTATATAGGTGCGGTCGGTTATCTTCAACGTCTCTCGAACGTTGTGGTCGGTTATCAAGACACCTATTCCCAATAGTTTAAGGTGTTTGATGATTCTCTGAAGATCAAGTACGGCAAGCGGGTCAATTCCGGCGAAGGGCTCGTCAAGAAGAATGAACGTCGGTTCAACAGCGAGGGCTCTCGCGACTTCAAGCCGGCGGCGCTCACCCCCTGAAAGCGTCTCCGCTTTTTGCCCAATCAGTGCCTCCATGCCGAACTCCTTCAGCATCTGCTGAATTCGCCGGTGGGCCGTCCGAGAATCGACACCAAGCGCCTCGAGTACCATCCAAAGATTATCTTCGACGGTCAGGCTTTTGAATGAACTGGGGTCTTGAGGCAGGTAGGAGATGCCCATCCGGGCGCGTCGATACATCGGCAGGTTTGTGATGTCACGGTCACCCAGAAGCACCTGCCCCTCGGCTGCCTCAATCAACCCGACGATCATGTAAAAGGAAGTCGTCTTTCCGGCGCCGTTGGGTCCCAAGAGTCCAACGATCTCACCCGGTGAAACCTTGAGAGAAACTCCATCGACAACCCAGCGTCCACGGTATTTCTTGCGGAGGTTTCGAGCAACAAGGTCAAGCGTTTTGGGGCTCAGAACTCTTCCTCCGTATGATAGATGGTCTCCGTCTCTTCAGAGACCGAAACCCTACCACTGGGCTGGTCCCAGGTCAACGAACGCCCCGACAACATATTCCCCTCGGCATCAACGACTTTTGCCGGTTCACCGGTCAGCACGACGGCTCCCGTGGCGATATCTCGAATAGCATGATTTCCGGTGAGTATCCGGCCGGTTGCCAACTCCTGAATACTGACTGCGCCGATAGCGATAACCTTTTCGACCTTGCGCTCCTGCCCCAAAACGATTTCCAGTCTCCCGGCCTGAAGGCGGTGTTCCGGATCTGTATACACCACGTCTCCGATGTAAATCGCTTGTTGCTTGGCGTCCTCGAAAAGCATTGATCGCGACGACAAGACAATGTCGCGGTCTGGGGCGGCCTTCATGTCAACAGCACGAGCCGGCAAAGTCGTTTTGACATGCCCCTCTGCCACCATCTTATTCGTCGATGACCAATAGCGGATTCTATCCGCTGTCAGAAGCCGCTGTCCCTGCCACATGCGGGCATTGTCTCGAAGTTCGAACACGGTCGCCTTTTCAGTCACCGTCAGAACGCCCGAAGCGATGTGAACCGGTTGGTCAGAGGGTTCGGAATCTTCGGTTGAACTACCAACCAGTTGTACATCCAACATCTCTCCCTGGACCCTACCCCTGACTTCAATCCTTCCCGATTCCTGAAAAAGAACCGCCTGATCCGCGGTCATTCGACCTCGATCCGACGAAATAACCACTCTCTGTGCCCCGGTAGGATTTCCATGCAGCATCACCTTTCCGCTGTCCGCGTCGAGCCTGGCCCGATGCGCGTTCGCCACTATTCCATCCCCTTCCAACACGACCTCATCAAGCAGTTCGAGATCGGTTGCCGCGCCCTGTTCAAACCAAACCCTGACAGAGTTGCTTTCAGCGGTTCGAGGAGGACCAACTAAAGGAACAGTGTGAAGACACGTCCGCCCGTCTGCCCGGACACTGAGTAAACCGCTCCCACTTGCAACGGCTCGAACTTCCCAGGCCAGGAGTTCCTGGAATACAACATCCTGCCCACCGACCGTCATAAAGCGGACCCATGGCCCGTTGGACCGTGCGGTAATCTGCCACCGTCCTGCCGGGTCTCTGCGTGCATCCAGACTTTCGCACCATGCCTGAAGATTCTGTCCACTTTCAGGCTCATACCCCGTGATCTTGACCCCACCTTCGAACAAAATCTTGGAGGGTAAATGCTCCCCCTCTTCCAGTACAACCTCCACTTCAGAGGATTCCACCGTGAAGCCCCCAAATGAAATTTGACCGCCCTGAGGCAATTTGAGCCTCTGGGAGTTTCTCCGGTATACCAGTTCGGGGGCAACCAGAGCATCGCCATCATCCGTCCGAACGACAACCCCCTTGCTCAAGACCAGGTGGGCCTTTTTCATATCGTAGGTTGCAGCGCCGGCGGATCCCAGGAGTCCATCCCCAACGAATACGACATTCGTAGTCGTTTCGAACTGTCGGCCACCATCCAGGAGAGTTCCGACTTCAGTACTCAGGAATGTCCCGTCCGGGAACTCGACC
This sequence comes from Holophagae bacterium, assembly GCA_030618605.1. GTDB lineage: Bacteria > Acidobacteriota > Thermoanaerobaculia > Thermoanaerobaculales > Sulfomarinibacteraceae > DAOWGJ01. The sequence goes on from JAUXDC010000035.1 coordinate 6,055, forward strand.
TGGACGCTTCCTGAGAGACTCGCATTTTTCGTGTCTACATTAAAACGGGCCCTCTGACAGGTGAGTAGAGGGCCTTTGCTTTCGTCTTCATTGTAGAGTTGTACCGATACCGATTCAATGTCATGCCAACCAGATGATTTCCCCAGAGTCCGCAACGCTTCGAGAGCAAAAATCAGTTTGCCCTGAACCCGTTCCAAAACCTTGAAATCGTTATATACCCCCAGCGCCTCATCGCCATCCCTACCCAGGATCTGCTCCGCGGCCGCCTCAACGTTGCTTGGTCGTATCTGCCGTGCCCGGAAGCCGGCCAAAACAACCAAGCCCACAACCAGGCCCAATAACAGGCCTGCGGTCAACCATCTGATAATCCTTCGCGAACTCATCTAATCTCAATACCGGCAGCAGTATGGAAGCGCAGACTCACCGGTCGGCGGCCACACCCATTGATCTGAATTTCTTGTACCGTCGGTTGATCAGTGCTTCAGGACGCAATTTCTTGAGTTGCTTGAGGTGGCGCCGAATCGCGTCCTCAATCGTCGAGGACATCGCCCCTGGATCCATCTGGGCGCCTCCGTGCGGTTCGGTCAAGACTTGATCAATAACACCAAGCTGCACCAAATCCCCAGAGGTTAATTTCAGGGCTTGTGCCGCGTCTTCGGCCTTGGCCTGATCTTTCCAAAGAATTGCTGCGCACCCCTCGGGCGAAATCACGGAATAGATGGCGTATTCCAACATCAACACCCGGTCTCCGAACCCCAACGCCAATGCGCCCCCGGAGCCACCCTCCCCCGTAATCACCACAATGATCGGCACCGGCAACCGAGCCATTTCGATCAGATTGTCGGCAATCGCCTCGGCCTGACCGCGTTCTTCGGCATCAATGCCGGGGTAGGCGCCCGGTGTGTCGATGAATGTAATGATCGGGCATTTGAATCGAGCTGCCAGCTTCATGATCCTCAGAGCCTTGCGATAGCCCTCGGGACGGGGCATACCAAAGTTCCTTCGGACCTTTTCCGCAGTGTCTCTTCCCTTTTGGTGACCAACGATGGCAACGGGCTCTCCGTCAAAACGAGCGAAGCCGGCAACTAGCGCCGGGTCGTCACCGAACCGCCGGTCGCCGTGTAATTCGGTGAAATCCGAAAAAATGTCATGGATGTATGCCAGCGTATAGGGCCGGTCCGGATGCCGAGCCAAAAGGCACGTCTGCCACCGAGACAGCTTGGAGAAGACCTTGGTGATTTCGGCATCCAATTGGTCACGAGCCTCAATCAATTCAGGGGAGGCTTCCGAACTCCCAACCTGGGATGCCTCCAAATTATTGACCTCGCTGCGGAGTCTTTCAATCGGTTCGAGAAACGGGGAAGTCGTCATGGCCATATCCATGAGGGTACCAGAGGGCTTTGAAGAGCGTCAATGGTGGAGCTTGCCACCCAACCCGGCAAAGCCGGAACCAAGAGGAGACAGCGTGCCTTAACCCCGAGCCCGAGCCGTTTCCGTTATCGTTCCCGATCTGTTTAACGTCGATTTGATTCCGACTTCTGCGGGTTGATTCTCACCAACGGAGGTAGGTAATCATCCGGGGCCTCGAAACCCAGGAGGAGCATCAGTGTGGCAGCAACATTGCCCAAACCCGGCAAGCTCACCTCCCCATTTTTGTGGTAATTCTCTGCTCCATGCCCGACCAGGATCCAAGGAACGGGGGATAAGGTGTGGGACGTTTTCTTGACCGGTCTGCCGTTGGAGTCAATTTTGACGTTCAACGTCTCCTTTTCAACTTCCAACATCATGTCGAGATTGCCGTGATCAGCGGTGACCACCATCATGCCACCGGCACGATTGACAGCCCTTTCCAACCGACCGATACATTCATCGACGACTTCCATCGCTGCGATTGACGCATCAAGGAACCCGGTGTGTCCAACCATGTCGCCGTTTGCAAAATTGACCCGAATGAACCGATAAGTACCCTTCTCCAGAGCATCTTCGATGACCTTGCATACTTCCCTGGCCTTCATTTCCGGCTTTTGATCGAAGGGGACGTTGTCCGAGGGAATCTCAACCCAGTCTTCCATTGCCGGATCGAACTGCTTGGAATTGTTGCCGTTCCAAAAATAGGTCACATGCCCAAATTTCTGGGTTTCCGCCACCGCCAGCTGAGACACACCATTATTTACGAGATACTCGGAGATTGTCCTGTCAATCGCCGGCGGTTGGACCAGGAAGTGCGGAGGAATATGGAGGTCTCCGTCATACTCCATCATTCCCCCAAAGAAAATCTTCGGAAATCGCACTCGGTCGAATTCCGTGAACTGCACCTCCGTCAATGCGCGTGAAATCTCGATGGCCCGATCTCCACGAAAATTGAAAAGGACCACCGAATCACCATCGTTGATCGGACCGAGGGGGTTACCATCCGAATCAACAATAACGAAAGGAGGGATGTCCTGGTCGATTACCTCTGGTTGCTCCGCCCGAAGTATCTCGATGGCCTCGGGGCAGGAACGAAAGCCACGGCCTCTCCCCAGCACGTGGGTCTCCCAACCCCTCTCGACCATCGACCAATCGGCGTTGTAGCGGTCCATGGTGATCTTCATACGACCGCCTCCGGAGGCCACTGAATAGTCCATTATGGGATCCTGATTTACCTGCCGCAGCACATCTTCCAGTTGAGCAATGTATTGGTGAAAGCTCACCGGTTCGACATCTCGACCGTCGGCAAGCGCGTGAACCCTCACCCGTTTTACGCCCTCGTCCCTGAGACGCTCAATCAATGCAAAGAGGTGGTTGATGTGGCTGTGAACATTGCCGTCCGAGACAAGACCCAGAAGGTGGAAGACTCCATTCCCGCTCTGAACTTGATCGACCAAATCCTTCCATACCCGGGAATTGAACATCGTACCTGTGTTGATGGCGCCATTGACAAGCTTGGCGCCCTGCTCAAATACTCTTCCTGCTCCGAGGGTGTTGTGGCCAACTTCGGAATTGCCCATATCACCATCGGTCGGCAATCCCACCGCTCGCCCGTGTGCCATGAGTTCGAGAGAGACCGGCGCCTCCTTGAACAATCTATCCAAATTGGGCGTCTTGGCCTGTTCAAATGCATTTCCGGCATAGCCTTCCGCTCGGCCACGGTAGAGGCCGACACCGTCCATGATAACGAACAGCAGCGGGTCGGCGGACTTGCCTGAAGAAAGGACCTTCAATTCCAGATCATTGACCATGAGATTCTCCCGCCGTGATTTTCCAAGAATCCGAGCCACGGCTGATGCTCCTTTTACAAGTTTCAGGAAACAGCGATCAACAGGTATGCCGAAGCAGCAGCACCTGCGACAGAGTTACAGAGCTCTATGAATTGTTGGACTTCTGCCCTTCCCGCATCAGTGCGGGCTCAGCTCTCAGGCGTCAGGCGGGACCCGCTCCGCTTTCAAAAGGACAACGGTAATATTGTCATTCCCGCCCTGCTCGTTTGCTGCGATGACAAGATTCTGGGCCATTTCTTCCAGTGTTCCACCCCGGAGAAGAATACCTTCGATCTCCGGATCCGAGAGCATCGAATTCAAGCCGTCTGAACACAAGAGCACCAGATCGCCGTCCTGAATGCTTATCTCGGCGATATCCGGCTTGGGTTCAGTGCTTCCGCCAAGCGCCTGGGTGACAACATTCTTAAGGGGATGGGAACGCGCGCTTTCCTCGGTCAGGAGGCCGGCTGTGATCTGTTCGTGAACCCAGGAGTGGTCGTTGGTCAAGACCCTGATGCGTTCACCCCTTAGAAGATAGGCCCGACTGTCACCCACGTGACAAACGACCAGAAGATCCGAATAGGACTGATACCCAGCCACAACGACCGTCGTACCCATTCCCTTGAGATCCGAATTCCTATCGACTGCCTCCGTAACGTGCAGATGGCCAGCCTGGACTGCTTCAACCAGGAGATTTCCATACATTGACAGGTTGGGATCCCAATGATCCGGCCAGGTCTCACCCGATTCTTGAATTCTCGAAGAGACAACCCGATCAATTTCATCGGCCGCCAATCTCGAGGCGATCTCGCCCGCCGCATGTCCTCCCATCCCATCAGCCACGAGGAAGACGCCCGCATCGGCATCGATGAGAAAGACGTCCTCGTTCAAACGTCGCTTCATGCCGACGTCGGTCTCGCCCCAGGTTTGGAGGTTGAACAACGCTCCGGTCGAGTTTTCGTTCACCATCACCTACCCTTTTGCCGATCCACCACGGCCCCGGGGATCAAGGCCCTGAATCTGTTCGATGATCAAGGTTGCCTTGGCGTTTGTTGGATCGAGGCCGAGCACCTCGGACGCCATGCGTTCGGCTCGACTTTTCATGCCGGCATTGAGAAATGCTGCTGCGGTCTCGGCCTTCATGGTGATGTTGTTGGGTTCAAGTTGCGTCGCGCGTTCAAGGTGACGGAGGCCATCCCGGCCCTTACCCGCCAACTTGGAAAAGGCCATTCCGAGGAAATAGTGTGCTCGGGCCTGTTTCTCATCATGATCGAGGGATTGTCTAAGGAAGTCGATTGCCTCGGTGGTACGTCCTTCCTTGAAGGCTTGTGCGCCCTTTGCAGCCAGTCGCTTGGAAATCTCCTGAGGATCCATACCTCCTACCGATGAAACACCCTGAGAAATTTCCTTGTCGTATTTCTCTCGCTGATCCGGACGAGTCAACACGTTGAAGGCTTCGGTGATCGCCTGGAAATCCTTCTCGGCACGCTGCCGTGCCTCACCCTCGAGCCGGTCAGGATGAGACTCCTTGGCAAGACGGCGAAAGGCCGAACGAATCTCATCTTCGCTCGCCCCTTGCTCGACCCCGAGTGTTTCGTAAAAGCTAATCTTTTTCATACTCGCTTCAATCTGAACGACCTCATTATCACGCTATTTTTACCACAGCCCAACGTTCGGTTCAACGACGCATCTTTTCAACCCTGGTTTTCGCCTGCCTCCGGATGATCGGATTTACGTTTCTATCCATCGAAAGACGGTGGAGGTCTCTGAAACTCAGGTTCGACATCAGGCGGAGGGCCTTCTGGACCGGCGCCTTGGGGTTTTGAACGACCGCCAGAAGGACCGGATAGTGCCGAAGCCACTTGTTATTCCCGGCGATGACTCGAACGACCTCCTCCGACACACTCTTTGATCCTGCAAACCGCTCGACCTCGCCATCATTCAGCTTGGGACTCGCAAGGACGGCCCGCATTACAAGGCGATTGCGTGAATTGATCAAGATCGATCGTTCCTCTCGTGTGCCTCTCATAGCTACCAGGATCTTCTCCTTGACCGTCAGGTTCAGGAGTTTGCCGAGTGCACTCCGGTTCGCATCCAAAATTTTGTCTTCGATGCCATGATCCCCATCCTGAGGGACCGGCAGTTCAGCCTCCTTCGGAATATGAGCCCCGATCGCCCGCAGCGAATTGAGAGCTCCTTGAATACTGATCCGCGAATCTTCTCCGTCGCTCTCGAACTCTTGAGTCAGGTCCGCAGCGACCTTTTCGATGAACTCTTCCTCGAACTCACGAACCCGTCGCAACACGACCTGTGACACCTGCGGATTGGTCTTGAGATCCTCAAGTACCTCAAGGCAATTCAGGACCCGGGCCTGGTTTGTGATAATGATGTCCTGGACCGTTTCATCCCCGTGCAATGCCAACATTCGGAGGGTCTCATCTCCCAATCCCCGGTGCTGAGCAATGGCAATCCAGATTTCTTGTTCTCCGCGAACCCTGGCCAGCAGATCAAGCTCAAGTGGCTCGATGGCCTGGCTTCTTATCCAATCAATCAAGACTTGGCTCGAAACCTCCGCCAAGGATTCCACGGCCGTTGCAGCCAACTCTGGATCAGGGTCGGCGGACAGCACCAACTGGAGTCTGAAGAGGTCCTCTCTCGAGACCGGCAGCAATCCCCGGGCCGCAAACAGTCGTACCTGCCTCGGCACTTTCCCCTCAAGAATGCCCTCTATCAGTTTTTCTGCAGAATTAATGGGGTTGTCAGCTGCCATTGGATCCGCGTTCGAGAAGGACCAGGCTCGAGGCGCCCACTTCAAAGTGTGCCACTTGGCCTGCCCGTCCGAGATCAGAATACTCGCGACCTCCAATGATGATCGACGCGGCTTTGGCATTTCCAACCGTCAAAAGCGCCGGCCCAGCCAGCACGAGCTCCCGACTGGCACCGCCGAAAAGCAGTTCTTGACCTGTCGAGCCCTCGCGGTCTCGGTAGTGAATCCAGCATTCGCCGTCTTCCTGAACCTTGATGATCGCTTTGACCATCACATCGGTTTCGGTCGCCTCGATCGGCTCAGACGAACTCTGAACCGCAAACGGCGTCGGTGTGGACATGGCTCGGGTTGGTATCAGCCTCTGTGCCGACGACCGTCTGGGATCCGGTGGCAAATCCACGTGAGACCTGGAACTGAGAACGACAACTATCAACAGCCCCAAAATGACCACTGTCCCGGCAATAACCGGCATCCACAGGCGCCAGTTGAATCCGCGCTTTGGTGTCTTCTCGATCGCCAAAATACTGAAGGTGCCGGACGACATTTCAAAATGGTCCCACGCCTGGTCGAAATCTCGGAGCCACCTCGAATCGTCGCTTCCGATCAATCGAAGATATTGCCTCAGAAAATTCCTACAGAAAACCTTTTCCGGCAAAAGACGATACCGCCCAGTTTCAAGAGACTCAAAAAATCGACGAGATACCTTGGTCTCATCAATGATGGTCTCAATGTCCACTCCCGCCTTTTCACGGAGAGTCCTGAGTGCCTTGCCCAGACTCTCGGGACTCGCGGGTTGGAGCATGTCAGTCATCGCCTGGGCACATCCAGTTGGAGGAACACCATCGTCATCGGCGAGAAAAACGGCCATACGCATTGATCATAACACCGTTTTCTCCAAGATGTTACCCCTCTTTCTCAAAAGCCCGAGGACACCGATTCGAACGTTTTTCGGTAACCCTGGGTCCTCGGCCAAGCCCTTGAGCTCGCCCGGGCCCAGTTCCGCTACCGCCGACAGCGCAAACGGCAGCGGAGTTGACGGGTTTCTGGCCATCGCCATCCGAATGCCCCGCCGGGGCGCCCACCGAGGACTTCGCAAAACGGCGGAAAAGACGACAGGGTTAGGGTTTTTGGAATTCAGGAGTTGTACAACATCGCTCTCCGTCAATCTGGGATTTTCGAGGAGAGCAACGATAACTGGACTTTCAGCACTCGCAAACAGGGGAACGTACAGGGCCCGATGAGTGCGCCTTGCGAGTCCGACTCGCTCGCCCAGGGTCAGCTTCGGCAATTTCAGCAGAAGTCGCCGTTCGGTCATTTTTCGAACCATCGGGGGTGTTTTTGGATCCTGAGCCAGGTACAACAAACCAAGCCAGGGAAGGGTTGCCACAAGATCAGCGACCCTCGGTGTCGGCATGCCTCGGACCGAACATACCATTCGTCGGATCCTCTCAGATCCAAGCAGACGTCGGTGCTTGGCAACACATTCGGCCACTTCGGCCGAGCAATAGGGGTTCCTGAGAATCTCAATCGCCTGTCCGTCATCAAGTTCATCACTCTTGGAAAGGCTGAGAAGCTCCTCCGGGCCCATCGACGAGATCTGCTCCGTCATTCATCCATCATACGAGACATGAAGCCAACAAGGATGTGATGTCACTCATAATCCGACCCGGAGATGAGGCTCGCGGTCACAGTAACGCGACCATTTCCCTGACCCTTTTGGCCTTTCTGTCCTCAATACTCCTTCCCGGTGCTACCCTGTTCCGATGCAGTGGATTGCCAGTTTGACTTCACAATCGTCGAGAGTCTTTTCGGATGACTTGAATACCCCGCCCGAGGGTGCCGATGTCGTTGAAATCCGGTTGGACCTCCTCCCAGGCGCCGAGGTTGCCGCCGCGGTCGCTGCTTCGCCCCTGCCGGTATTGGCGACCTTTCGGTCCGGGGCTGAGGGGGGTCAAGGATCTGACGACCCCGTTTACCGAAGAGACATCCTGAGAAAGGCAGTCGAAAGTGGTGCTCACCTCATCGATCTCGAGTGGGCCCGTGATCGGGACTTGATTCATGAATTGGGTCTCTCTCCCGAAAGAATAGTGCTCTCTTGGCATGACACCGCAGGAACTCCCGGAAACCTGCGAGACATCGCGACGGCCATGCTGGCCGAACCCGTCGCCTTGGCGAAGATCGTCCCAACCGCCCAGTCTCTCGACGACCTCGAACAGATCCTGGTTCTTTCGACTTCCTCTGCAACTTTCCAAAAGCGCGACCGACAACGGCTGATCGCATTCGCTATGGGATCGATCGGCGTCCCGAGCCGATACCTGGCGCCACTCCTTGGTGCACCGATCGGTTTTGCTGCCTGGGACGCCGACGCTCCAGCAGCAGCTGGTCAGCAAACGCCTCAACGAATGAACGCAGCCGTCGGACACCTCGATGGTCCTCCCCGACGGCTCTATGGGGTCGTCGGCGCCGACGTCAGCGAGAGCCTGAGTCCCACCCTTTATGGGGCAGCTTTTGCGGCGTCCGGAATCCCCGACCTGATGGTGCCTCTCTCGGTCCCCAACCCGGAAGACCTCGCGCACCTCTTCACGCCCTTGGGAAAAACCCTGTTTGACCGCATCGGTCTCCCAGCCCATGGCTGGGCCGTAACAACCCCATACAAGATCATCGCCGCCGAGATGGCCACCGATGCAGCCCCCAGGGTTCGGAGGGCAGGTGCGGCCAATACACTCCTTCTCAAACCCGAGAGGGTCATTGCCGAAAATACCGATGCGGACGGAGTCGTGGGCAGCCTGATGGCTGCCGGAGTCTCCCTGGCCGGCGCTACAGTTTTGATTGAGGGCGTTGGAGGAGCGGCTCGTGGCGCAGCCGTGGGCCTCGATCTCGCAGGTGCCGACGTTGTCTTGCGAAGTCGAGACGCCGACAAAGGTCAAAGAGTCGCCGATTCACTCGGTCTCGGCTGGTGTGATCCCGATGACCGCGCAGGTGCTGAAATCCTCGTCAACGCGACGCCGCTTGGACGTGACGACGAGGATGCGCTTCCCTTCAATCAAAGTGAAATCGATATCGCCGGAGCGGTCGTCGACATGGTTTACCGTGACCAAAAGACCGCTTTGGTCACTGCGGCCGAAGAGGCCGGCCTCGTAGTTGTCGATGGCCTCATGATGTTGGCATTTCAAGGCATGGCCCAATTTGCGGCGTTCACCACCACGGTCCCACCCCGTGATGAGATGCTTCGATCGATTGGACGCTGATCTGCGAGCCCGCACTTCTCACCGGTTTTCGAAGCGAAAGGCGCAAAACGCAATGAGATTCGGCGATCTCGCAAGATGAAGGAGCGAAGGCGTACTTGCGGTCCGTTGAGCGAGTGAATTGAGAAAGCGCCGAAGGTCGTTGTGGTTTGCGCCTTGCAGCCGGACACTGGTGAGAAGTGCGGGCTAACCCTTCAAAAGCGCGAGAAAGACACCTGCGGCTACAGCGGAGCCGATCACACCGGCAACGTTCGGCCCCATGGCGGCCATCAGGGGGTTGACTCGTCCATCAGTTTCCTGTGAGACAAAATTCTGGACAACCCGAGCGGCCATCGGGACGGCGGACACACCGGCTGCCCCGATACACGGGTTGATCTTGCGCCCCTCCCGCAGGAACAGGTTGAGGATCTTGGCAAAAAGAACCCCGCCGAAAGTCGAGAGTGCGAATGCCACCGCGCCAAGTGCCAGAATGAACAGCGTCTGAGTGTGCAAGAAGGTCTCACCTGTCATCGTCGCCCCAACAGTGATGCCCAGGAAGATCGTAACGATATTGATCAACGGACCGCCGGCGGCCTTGAAAAGCCTGTCGGTCACGCCGCTTTCCCTCAAGAGATTCCCAAACATCAACATACAGACCAGTGGTGCACTGGCGGGAATCGCCAAAGCCGACAGGACTGCGACGACGATGGGAAACAGAACCACCGCCGTCTTCGAGAGTTCTTTGACCTGCGGCATGTCGATCGCCCGTTCTCTGGAGGTGGTCAGAAGCCGAATCACCGGCGGTTGGATGATCGGCACCAGCGACATGTAGCTGTAGGCCGCTACGGCGATTGCACCGAGAAGGTGCGGCGCCAGGGTTGCGGCAAGGAAGATCGAGGTCGGGCCGTCCGCGCCACCGATGATGCCGATAGCGGCCGATTCGGTGATGGAAAAGCCAAAAACATAAAAGGCTCCCAAGGCCGCGACGAAAATGCCCAACTGCGCAGCCGCCCCCAATAAAAAGGTGATCGGCCGTCCCAGAAGCGGACGAAAGTCGGTCAATGCCCCTATGCCGAGGAAGATCACCGGCGGCAGGAACTCGGTTCGAATGCCGGCGTCATACACGAGCTGAAGCAAGGGGTGACCGACATGCTCTCCCCCACCGGCAACCGCCACCGAGGCGCTCATCATCGCGTGGGGCAGATTGGCCAGAATAGCGCCAAACCCAATCGGAATCAGAAGGAGAGGTTCAAAACCCTTCCGAATGGCCAGGTAGATCAGAATGCCGCCGATGGCGAACATCACCAGATTCTGCCAAGTCAGACCCGAAAAACCGGAGTTCTGAATCAGCCCGGTGATTGCCTCCATACTAGCCTCCGATGGTCATGACCGACTGACCGGCTTCAATGTCGGTGCCCAAAAGGGCATCGATGCTCTTGATTCTTCCGGCACATGGCGCCTTGACGTCATGCTTGGCCTTCATCGCTTCGACCGCCGCTACGACCTGGCCCTCGGTGACTGAGTCTCCTACTCCGACCCTGATTTCGACCAGCTCGGTTCTACCGGCAAATGGCGAATAGACCGGAGTTCCAACCCCGGCAACGGGCGGAGCCGCTGCCGGTGCAGCTACAGCGCCATCGGTGGAGGGCGGTTCGATAGTGATCGCGAATGTGCGCGTGGTCCCCCCTTCGACCACCGTGCAGGTGGTAGTGACCGCGCGGTCGAGAACGCCGGCCGGCTTCGGAAGTGCCTGGGCCTCGGATTGGGGAATGGCCTTCTTTTTGAGCGGCAGGACAATCTTGGCCTTGCCCGTAAGGAGTCGGATACCTTCATTGAGCTCCATGTTCTTCCCGGGAATAATGGCTGCCGCTACCAAAAAGGTGTTTTCGTCGTTAAGAGGGAGATTTCTCTCCCTCAAAGCCACAATTGCCTGTGCGAGGCTGTCGGGCGCGGCCTCCAGGGGATCACCTTCGAATAGGGGCATCTCCAGCTGCTCCGAGGCCACCGAAATCACCTTTGGATCGGGCTTCAGCGGAGGACGGCCAAAATACCCCAAAACCGCCTTGCCATACCCGTCGTTGATCTTGTTCCAGCGTCCCAGGAGGACGTTATTGAAGGCCTGCAACCAGTACTGCTGGCTTCCTGGCGTCACTGAGGTCCAGGCGCCACCGGCCTGGACGACAACCGGAAACTCCGCCAAAACCTCGTTGTACCGATCCAGGATGCCCGCTTCCTTCATCATGTGGACATTGGGTCCGATCGCACCGCCGGGCATCGGGAAACCGACCACCCTGGCGTCGGCTGTTGTGGTCACCGGGTTGAATTCGTAATCTTTCAGGCCCTCGTTGAGCATGTTTTCGATCTCGCCCATTTTGCCGGCATCTACATCAAGTGAATAGCCCGTTCCCTTGAGTGCATGGGCTACCGACCGGACGTCCGGCTGGACTGTACCCGAGGCCATCGGCCGCACGGAGAGATCCACCCCATCGACACCCCCGGCGATCCCCGCCATATAGCAGGCAACGGCCATCGACGCTGTGTCGTGCGTGTGCTGCCACAAGAAAACCTCGGGAGGCAGGATTTTCTTCAAACCCCTGGCGGTTTCGTAACAGGTCTTCGGGTCGGTCGTCCCGGAGGCGTCTTTCATACACACCGAGTCGAAGTGGACGCCCTTGTCCAGGAGTTTCCGGATGATATCGATGTAGAACTCCGCCGTATGGACCGTGCCGTCGGAGAAAGGCAAGCCCATCATCGCAACGCATACCTGGTGGTGCATCCCTGCATCGACGATGGGTCGACCGGTCCTGGCCAGGTTGTCAACATCGTTCATGTAGTCGAAGTTCCGGTCCCAGGTTGTGCCGTGTTTGGCCATCAGTTTGGCCTGGAGCTCAAGGGCCTTGAGTTTCTGCGTAGTCAGCGTGACGCCTGACACCGAGCGCGTCAGGATCTGCAGGTCGGCATCCGGCCCAACCGCTTCGCGCATTTTGTCCATGCACTCGAACGGATCTTCCCCAACGTAGAAATACGGCGCCTGATATCGCGCCCCGCCCCCGAACTCGAAGTGCTGGATCTTTCCTTCGTTAGCGGCGAACTCCATCGCCGGCAAAATGTCCTTGAGCCGGGTCTTCCCCCCAAATGAACTCTGGAGACCATCGCGGAATGGCGTGAACATCACGCGAATTTTCTTTGGTTGCTCGGTAAAAATCATCGTTCCTCCTCGATTCGTGTCACCCGGGCGCCCGGGATGACACCTGTCACCACCGTTGCAATTGCCGCGGCAACTGCCGAGTCCACCTGTGACACTCGCACCGGAAACAAACGTGTGATCAACTGCATAACGCCCGCGAGAAAACACAACAGCCCGAAGACCGAGATGAAGGCCACGAAGCACACTGAGATCAGGTTGGCTTCCTGCATCTTATACTCCTGGTTTCCAATCAAGCTGACGTTTCATGGCGCAATCAAGGATACGATGATTTTTGAGAAAAACCAAACATCCTGTTGGATCTCCAAGACGTCGTAGTGCCTGGTTTGGCCCCAACCCACAATGAAACCCTACCGAATTCCCACGGCCCGGCGAACGTTGTCCATCAGAGGGGCAATGGCTTCCCGGGCGCGCCCTGCACCATCGACCAGAACTTCTTCAACGGCACCGGGATCGGACTTCATCTGATCAAAGCGTTCCCGTGCGGGGCCGAAGGTCTCGATGAACCACTCGAACACCTGTTTCTTGATCGTTCCGTATCCCGTGCCGCCCTCCCTGAAGGCTTTTTCGACCCATGCTTCTTCGCCCTTGGGCGCGAAGACCTTCGCCAGTTGGTACAACGTGCTGTCCTCGTTTGGCTTGGGCTCTTCGACCGGCGTCGAATCGGTCGTAATCGACATGATCGCCTTCCGAATCGGCTTTTCCGGTCCAAAGATATCGATCGTATTGCCGTAGGATTTGGACATCTTGCGTCCGTCGATGCCCGGCACGACCGCTACCCGGTCGAGGATCATCGGTTTGGGCAACGTGAACACCTCATCACCGTAGGTTGCATGAAAGGCGCCCGCGATGTCCCGGGTCACTTCCAGATGCTGCTTCTGGTCCTTGCCCACCGGCACCATGTCCGACTTGACGATCAGAATATCCGCCGCCATCAGGACCGGGTAGGCAAAGAGTCCGTGGTTGGGCACCATGCCCTGTCCGACCTTGTCCTTGAAAGAATGGCAGCGCTGGAGAAGACCCATCGAGGTGACGGTCGAGAGGTACCAGTTCAGTTCCGTGATCTCCGGAATGTCGGATTGCCGATACAACACGCTTCGTATCGGGTCCAGGCCGAAGGCCAAAAACGCAGCCGCCAGATCACCGACCAGGCCTCGAAGGCGCCCCGGATCCTGAACCGTCGTCAGGGCGTGGTAGTCCGCCAAAAAATAGAAACACTCGTGCTGCTCCTGCAGTTCGATGAATTGCCGAATCGCACCAAAATAATTTCCGATATGGAGAGTGCCGGAAGGCTGTACGCCCGAAAGTACACGCATCATCACCTCGCAGCGAGGGAGTTTAACCTATGCCTTGCGATTTGCGCAGAGGTGCCACTTAGCGGACGGCATCCCCATCAAGCAAATCGCCCAGGATCTCCTTGACAATCCCCGGCCCCGCGTAGACCAATCCGGTGAAGACCTGGACCAGGGTGGCGCCCGCATCCAGTTTTTCCTGGGCCTCTTTGAATCCCATAATCCCGCCGACACCGATCACCGGAAGGGCCCCTCCGAGGTGCCGACAAATTGCGGCCAGAATCTCGGTTGACAGCTCGCTCAGGGCAGCGCCGCTCAAGCCCCCATCCTCCGACGCCACAGGATGGTCATCAACGCCTGCTCTGCCGATCGTCGTATTTGTGGCGATGACGCCGTCCAATCCGCTCTCGACGATGACGTCGACTGCGGTCTTCAGCTGGTCCGGTTCCAGATCTGGAGCCAGCTTAACCAAAACCGGGACACGGCGGCCGAGGTCCTGCTCGAGAATTTCTTTGCGGGCCGCAACGCCCCGGAGAAGCTCTGAAAGGAAATGGCGTTCCTGAAGTTGGCGCAACCCTGGAGTATTCGGCGATGAAATGTTAATCGCCAGGTAATCCGCCAGGCGTGCGAAGACATCCATCAGAATCGTGTAGTCGTCAACAGCATTCTCCAGGGGCGTCGATTTCTGTTTGCCGATGTTGACACCGAGCACAAGGCCGCCCGGCCTCGTTCCATTCAGGCGCTTCGCTACCCATTCGGCACCTCGCCCGGGGAAACCCATCCGGTTGATCAAGGACCGTTTTTCGGGCAGCCGAAAGACCCGTGGGCGTGGGTTGCCCGGCTGCGGCTCCGGCGTAACGGTTCCCACCTCGATATGCCCGAATCCCAGAGCGGCAAGACCTTGCCAACCTTCTCCATCCTTGTCATAGCCTGCGGCAAGCCCGACGCGGTTCGGGAAAGAAATGCCGAAGGCCTCGACCGGTTCGGCGTCCCGAACAGAGTACTGGGCCGCCAAAGCCGCTCTTATTGGCGGGATCGCGCCAGCACGCGCAATTGCCTTTAATGCCAGGGCATGTGCCCGTTCGGGTTCGAGACGAAACAGCAAGGAGCGAGTGAGGGGATAAAGCATGATTGTCCTTAGTCCAGGAGTTTACAGAAGCCGGCGCCGGTTGGCAGCGGCCGGGAAAGCCGACGCCGGCGTCGAACTTTGAGAGCGCCCAATACCTCCAACGGGACGTGCCACTCTTTGCATTGTTCCCAAGAAAATCTCCAGCCAAACGTACAGTTGCGAACAATGCATAGGGTGGCAATCCTCGGGGAGCGCCTTAGACACCG
>JAUXDC010000061.1 GCA_030618605.1 Holophagae bacterium
CCTCTATCCGGAAGACGAGGCCTTTGCAGGGCGCAGGGCCGAAGTACTCCATGCGGTCGAGGCCGGCTGTGACGGCATGGACCTCGACGAGGCGGTCTTCTCGCTCAAGGGCTCGGTCATCTCGGGAGAAGCTTTTTCCGGGCGGGCGATCGCCCGTCTGGCCGGCGCCGTCGCCGAGAGCAACGTGCGCTGCCACCTTGCAACGATGGCGCGGCTCGGCGTCGCCTACGACATCCTGCCCCACGAGAGCGACATCCTCCACCTTGGTTTCTGGGCTCGCGCCTTCGAACTGCTCAAAGAGGCCGACGCAATCCGTTTGGAGACCGATGGCAAGAACTCCGGGTGCTGGGTAATGTCCTTGGCCGACAGCCCGGAATTCGCCGACATGGAGGACCCGGACAAGATCCTCGTCAGGTCCAATGGGATCGTTACCTATACCGGGAAAGACATCGCCTACCAACTCTGGAAACTGGGTCTTCTGACTGACCCCGACGGCGCCCTCCACGATTTCGGCTACGCACCGTTCGCCACATGGGAGCAGGGCGGACCTGCTCAACCCGTGAGGTACGTCGAGGGACGACACACCCTGGCGAGAACGACATCAAACCGCCTTCAGGCAATCGCCGGCCACACTTTCGGTAACGGCCGGACGGTGTACAACGTCATCGACGTTCGGCAATCCTACCCGCAGAAGGTGGTCAAAGAGGCAGTCAGAATCTTGGGCCACGCCTCGGCGGCCGACCGCTCGATCCACTTCGCCTACGAGATGGTCGCTTTGACACCCGCCGCCATCCGGGAGATCGAAAAACGAAGCGGCCAGTCTTTCGGCCTTTCCGACGAGCAGATGTCCAAGGCCTTCGTCGAGATGTCCGGGCGCAAGGGCATCGGCGTCAAGGCCGACGAATTCCTCGACATCCTCGAGGCAACAGCATCCGACGCTGTGGCCGCCCGTGCCGGGGAGTCTGGGTTGCCTGACGATCTGCCCAGGCGAGCGCGCTCAATCTCCGTCGGCGCCCTGCGCTACTTGATGGCCAAACAGAGCCGCAACCGGGTCCTGGCCTTCGACTTCGACGAGGCCCTGGCATTCGAGGGCGACACCGGACCTTACCTCCAGTACTCGGCGGTCCGGGCCAATAAAATCTTCGACAAACTTCGCGCACGTCGAGGCGAAGGGCCTTTCGAGCGGACCGAGATTCCCAATCTGAGCGACACCGAACTGCCGGATGATCTCTGGGCCCTGGTTCTGGAGTGCGCAAGGCGACACGACGTAGTCAGGCAGGCCATCGACAATCTCGAGTTCTCGCTTCTGGCAGGTCACGTCCACAATTTGGCGCAACTGTTCCACAAGCTCTACCACGGTCACCCCATTGTTCCCGAAGAGGACGAGAGCCTCCGCCTGATGAGACGCGCCGTCTTCACCCTCTTCGCCGATGAGATGAAAATCTTGCTCGAAGACCTGCTGGGCATCCCCGTCCCGGAGGAGATGTAGGGACATCGCGCGTCGCCCGACAGGGCGGCCATGCCGCAGGCATGAGATCCCGAAGGGATCAGCGTGGGCAAAGGACCCGTTCCGGCGAAGCCGGAATGGGCAGGGAACCGACGTGATTATAACGTCTGTTATAATCAAGCAGGGAGGTCGACATGCGAACTCTGAAAGTCACAACAGTCGGTAATTCCGCGGGAGTGATCCTGCCCAAGGACATTCTGGAACGTCTTCGAGTCTCCAAGGGTGATGAACTCTATCTCGTTGAAGAACCGGACGGCTTTAAACTCACACCCTACGATCAGAAGTTCATCGAGCAGATGGATATGGCCGAAAACATCATGAGGGAGGACAAAGACGTTCTCAAGGTCCTGGCCAGATAATGCTGGGGGGGGGTATAGGGCATGGAAGAACCCGTATGGATCCGGGACAATGTCGTTCCGGCCATCCACAACCGACAACTGGCCGAACATGGAGGGGCGTCCGGAGTCCGTGACCAAGGACTTCTTGAATCGGCCCTCGATGCCCCCAAAAACCGATGGCTCTACGAGAAGTGCGGCATCGAGGAACTCGCGGCCTGCTACGCCTACCATCTGGCGAAAAACCACCCCTTCATCGACGGAAACAAACGCACGGCCTATGTCTGCATGCGGCTCTTCCTGAAACTGAACGGGCTGGATATCGAAGCCGACAACCAGGAGAAGGTCATGTCGATGCTGGATCTGGCGGCCGGGAGGAAGGCGCTTGAAGAGCTGACGGTATGGATCAAATCAAGCACAGCGTCTCGACGGTCTCGCGACGAAAACCAGTGAGAAGCTACTCACGAGCCACCACCGGCTCGACCCATCGGAAAAAACTGTCCTGATGGGCACGGCGGGCGGGACGCCCGCCGCCACAATTCGTATGCCGGAGAAAAATTGGAACGGCAGGCGTCCGCCTGCCGGACCCTTCGTTCGAGCGATTTGGGTTTCAACATTCTTGTACCTTGAAAATTCTGGAGTTTCTTAAGAGGACAGACTAAACGTAACGACGCCGAGTCTCAACCCTCCTCGGTCTCAACCACAATCCCCAACTTCTTCAGCTTTTCGGTAAACAGGCCGTCCCCGTTAATCAACGTCCCGCTGAAGGTTCCGTCATAGATCTGCCCGACGCCGCATGAGGGCGATCTGGATTTCAAGAGGGCGCCGGTACAGCCCGCGAGTCGCACCAACCGTGCAGCCTCCTCGGCCCCTTTTCGAAACTGGGCCGTCACATCCTCTCCCGCCCGGTTGATCACCCGATCGCCCTGAATCTCGGCCGGAATCCGAGGCGTCGGCAGACCGCCCAACTGCTCGGGACAGACGGGAAGGCCCCGGCCCGATTTGAAAAGCTCGACTGCTTTCTCACAGAGACTGTTGCCTCCTGCGTAGTTGCAGTCGATTCCCAACAAACAGAGACTGATCGCGATCTTCGGTTCCATGGGAGCGAACCTAGCACTTCCTGTCCGAAAACAGCGAAGTACCCGAGGCTGACACGAATCCAAGGTGATGCTGGATCTGGCAGCCGGGAGGAAGGCGCTTGGAGAATCGATGGTCTGGATCCTATCGAGGACGCGGCGCCTGACGTGAGGGTTGCGCTCTTGCCTCTCCCTGGCCCCTGCACCCTGAGACCTGTACCCTGTGAAAGTGAGTAAACTCACCGCCGTCAGCTGTTGAAAGCTGATAGCTGAAAGCTGAGAGTTTTAATGACCAACCACCGTCCCAACCGCTGGGCCCGCATCCTCGTTCAACTGGCCGAACTGTGCGGCAAGACCTCGGACCCGATCGCTCACCGCTCGACGGCTGCCGCACTGCTTCACCACAAGGTGCCCGGCGTGTCGTGGACCGGCTTTTATATGCTCCGAGACGGCAATCTGGTGATCGATGCCTACCAGGGGCCCGTCGCCTGCCTGGTTTTGGAACGGCATCTCGGCGTCTGCTGGGCTGCGATTGATTCGAAGGAAAGCCAATTGGTTGCCGACGTCACCTGTTTCCCGGGCCATATCGCCTGTGATTCACGAACTCGCTCCGAGATCGTCGTGCCGATCTTTGGGTCAGATGGAGAAGCCATCGGAGTGCTCGATATCGACTCCCACCGGCCCGAGCACTTCGATGAGACCGACAAGGAGGGCTACGAGTCCATCGTTCATTGGCTAGAGAAGAGGTGGAACCGTTGACCGCTCGCCTCCCCAGGATCAACCCCACGGTAACCCACATGGATGAGTCAATTATCCGGGAGATGACCCGAGTGGCTGAGGAGGCCGGCGCTGTCAATCTCGCACAGGGTTTCCCCGAATACCCGATTGCTGAAGAGCTCCACCGTGCAGCCATTACAGCGATCGAAAAAGGTGTCAACCAATACACCAGGACCTGGGGCGACACCCGGCTGCGAACGAAACTGGCAACCCATCTGCACGATCACTTTGGTCTGGGCTATGACCCCGAGGACGAACTGGTCATTACCTGTGGCGCCTCCGAGGCGATCTACTCACCTCGGGTCTCCGCCACAACGGTTGGCGGACCAACAACCCGCAAGGCACCTACTTTCTTCTTGTCGACATCTCGGACCTCGACATCGAAGACGACCGTCAATGGGCAGTTGACCTGGCTCATACCCGGGGCGTCGCCGGAGTGCCCGGCTCGGCGTTTCTCTGGGACGGTCTCCCGCATGAGGACCGACCCTCCGACCGCCACGGCCGTTTCTTGAGGCTGTCATTCGGAAAGAGGGAGGAACTCTTGAGAGAGGCGGTCAAGAAGTTGGGGCAACCATAAGAACAACGGCCGGCACGCACCGGCCATTGGGTTCACCGCAAATCACCGCCGACGGACATTCACCTCGATTATTGAGGCCTCACGCAATTTCGACCAGTATTCTTGGCCTCATAGAGCCGGTTGTCGGCTTCACCAATCAGCGCAGCGGCATCGTCGTCCGGGCCCATTGTGGCAACCCCAACACTCACCGTCACACTGATGTCCTGCCCGTCAAAGGTGAATGAGTACTTTTCAATCTGCCGCCGTATCATCTCTGCGAAGATCACGGCCCCCTCCAGGTCAGTTTCGGGTAGCACAACGGCAAATTCCTCCCCGCCATACCTGGCCAGCAACTCGTCCTGCCGGACCCTTTCCCGGATCAGGTGGGCCACTCTCTTCAAGGTCGTGTCCCCCACCAGATGACCGTGCGTATCGTTGATCGTCTTGA
Source organism: Holophagae bacterium (assembly GCA_030618605.1). Classification (GTDB taxonomy): domain Bacteria; phylum Acidobacteriota; class Thermoanaerobaculia; order Thermoanaerobaculales; family Sulfomarinibacteraceae; genus DAOWGJ01. Next base: position 4,700 of record JAUXDC010000061.1, read on the forward strand.
AGTGATCCAGATCCAGCAAGGCCAGCGACAGCGGCCGACCGTGCCTCCTTGCTCGCGCCAATTCCCGATCGAGGAATTCAAGAAAGAACCGTTTGTTATGCACGCCCGTCAGCCCGTCGAGAATCGTCAGACGGTAGATCTCCTCGTGATAGAGGGCCTCGATATTGCCGCCGACAATGAACTTGAAGACCAAACCGCCGGTTGTCACCAGATCCCCGTTGGCCAGACATTGGGGGGAACCGATTTCAACGTCGTTGACATGAGTCCCGTTGGTGCTCCCAAGGTCCTCGACCCAGCACCGGCCCTGGTCAAGGAATATCCGAGCATGTTTTCTGGAGACATTGGGTACATCCACAGCGATCGTACTGGCCTCACTTCGTCCGATCGTCACCTCGTCCTTGATCGGATACCGTTTTCCGAGGCCATCCCCGTAGATCTGCACGACACAAGCGTTCTGCTCCTCCAGGGAGCCCTGGGTCCCTGCCGGAATCGTGATGATCGTCTTCTCTATGGTCATCCATCCCCCACGCCCGTCGGTCTGACGCAGATGACTCGAGAGATACCCAACTGCATCGGCATTCGGCCCATGTATTGTAGCCGAAGAAGGTCCGTCGGAATTATGAGCCTAGAGGCCCGGCCTGGCAAATGGCGACATGGCCCGCCCGGGCGAAGTCTGGCTGCTCGACAGTCTGAAGCAGACAAAGGACTTCCGCTGCAACATGGGATTTGCCGAGTTTGAGGGCAGCGAAGCTGAGGTCACGGTCATTCTGTTCGACACCGACGGGGCATCCCTGTTCTTCTTGGCGTCGAAACAATATTCGGTACCGGAATTCGGACAATTTCAGGTCAACAAGGGATCAGCGCGGGCTGAAATGTACGAGATCAAGAAGACAATGAAGGTCTACATGTACTCCGCACCGCGACAACTCATCGGTGATAAACTTAAAAGAGCGAATCAACAAAAGAGGTGAGACGATGAGAGACCTCGGTGCCCTCCTGTGTTCATTCCTGGCCCTGTCCATCATACTGACCGTGCAAGCCCCACCCCTGGAGGCCCAGGAGTGGTGGGAGGCAATCGAAGACGGCAGCTTCGAGTTGGGAAACGAGAACCCATTCTGGTCCGAGTATTCCCGACTCAATCAAGTGGTCATAAGGCATATCCCTTGGAAGACCCCCCAGACAACATACACCCATACCGGCGACTGGTATGCCCACTTCGGTTCGGACTACTACCCGGAGCCGGACCAGGCATGGCTCTCGCAACTGGTCCAGTTCGGCCAAGGCGAAGCCCATCTCACCTTCTGGTGGAAACGACTCCAACAATCCGAGAACAGTGTCGATGCCCTGGTCCTCTGGGTCGACAACACCCAGATCTGGATAAATCGACCTCTACCGGGGGACGGCTCAGAGAATGACTGGATCGAGGAAACAATCGCCATCAGTTTTGCCGCCGATGGCGGCATCCACAACATTCACTTCGAAATGACCAATACCGGCACCACCAATACAGGCAATGGCACCTGGTGGCTGGTCGACGACGTCTCGATCATGACCCACGACCTCCTACCCCTTGAAACCGATTTCACCTGGAGGCCTATTGAACCAGTCGCAGGCGAGGACGTCGTCTTCTACCCCGATCTCAGCGGGAGGCCGGACTCCTGGATCTGGGATTTCGGAGACGGCACCACCAGCAACCAGGTCAACCCCCACCATGTATTCGAGAGCCCGGGCCAATACGTGGTTACCTTCGAAATCTCCCGAAACTCGGACGGCTCAACCGCCGTCATGGAACACACAATCACCGTGGCGGCGCCCTTTGTGGCAGAATTCACCTGGAGTCCGGAGCTACCCAACATCGAAGAGCCCGTGGCCTTTACCGACCTTTCGACTGGCGACCCGACCGGGTGGCACTGGGACTTCGGGGACGGCCACAGCAGTGACGACCAGCATCCCACCCACTCCTGGACTGCGGTCGGGGACTACCCGGTCACCCTGACGATCACCCGCCCCGATACCGAGGCATCGGTGGCAACCCACCAACTGACCGTCTCCAGCGCACCGATGACCGCGGCATTCTCATGGAAGCCGGCCAAGCCACAGGCCGGGAAGACGGTCCAGTTCGCCGACCTCTCCAGCGGCGAGCCCGACACCTGGCTGTGGCTATTCGGAGATGGGCACACCAGCGAGGAACAGGATCCCATCCACGTCTTCGAGCAAACCGGCCAGTTCGCCGTCACATTGACGGTCTCACGGTCCGACAACCCCGACGTGACCTCGACCAGTCAACAGACGATCGAGATTCTCGAGCCCGCACCGAGGGCCTGGTTCGAGTGGACGCCAAATGAGCCCGACGTCGGCACGGTCGTTCGCTTCTCCGATCTCTCCGAGGGCGAAGTCGTCGCCTGGCTCTGGGACTTCGGTGATGGGCAGACCAGCACCAACCGTTCCCCATCACACGTCTACACCGAGGGAGGCACTTTCGACGTCAAGCTGATCGTCACCAACCCGGACGGGTTCTCCGGATCGGCCACCCAACAGTTGTACGTCAACGACGACCCCTACCGCGCCCGGTTCTCCTGGACGCCCCCCGAAGTGCACGCCGGCCAAGCGGTTGCCTTTCAAGACCTGTCCCGAGGCGAACCCACCACCTGGCTCTGGAACTTCGGAGACGGGAGATTCTCGACCCTCCAGAATCCGACCCATTGGTTTGACGCCGCCAGGAACTACAACGTCACCCTGATGGTCACCTTCGGCCCGGACGGGGCGATTCAACGATCCTCTACCAAGACCATTGAGGTCGGCCAAGCGCCCCTCGAATCCGATTTCCTTTGGACCCCCTTCACTCCCAACCCCGGCGAGGCCGTCAGTTTCACCGATATCTCGCGTGGCGATCCGACGTCGTGGTCCTGGGATTTCGGGGACGGCTCGACATCGGAAGAACCAAATCCTGTACACACCTTCGCGTCTCCGGGCCAATATACGATCACCCTGACCGGAAGACGCGGTGACGTCAAGATCATGGACACCAGCACCCGAACTCGAACCATCGACGTCCGAGGTAGAATTCCGGTCGATTTCGACTGGGACCCGCGAGCACCCCAGGCATTGACACCGATCGAGTTCACCGAAGATATCGGCGGGAGCTTTGCCACCCGACTGTGGGACTTCGGAGATAGCCAGACCTCCTCCAAGGAAAATCCCACCCACATCTATCGGCGAGAAGGCGCCTACCGGGTATTCCTGTGGGCCCTGGATGTCGACGGCGCAATCCTGGGGTTGGCCGAACACCTGATCGAGGTACTGCCTCCCGAGGCCGAGATCACACTGACGAGCACCAACGAGACCCCCGAAATCGGCGAAGACGTCAACTTCCTGATCTCCCCGCCAACCGAGGTCGAGGCAGTTCGGTGGGCCTTCGGAGGACTGGGCTGTGACGGTAACCAGGGCAATCTCACCTGCGTCCCGATCGAGAACGAAGACTGCATGACGACCGCATTCACCTTCGCCACCGGCGGCCTCAAACCGGTTCGGGCATGGCTGAGCCTGGAAGACGGCACCGAGATCGGTCCATTCTCGACCGCCGTCCGGGTCAACTCCAGCGGTCGGTGTAACGGCCCGCCTCAGGCTGACTTCGCCTGGTGGCCGCCCAAACCGACCGCCGGTCAGCCCGTTCGCTGCGTCGATCGGTCGGTTGGTCCACCGAATCTCTGGACCTGGACCTTCGACGACGGATCAACCGCCTCCATGCAACACGCGACCCACATCTTCGAGAGCGCGGGTGACCACGACGTCGAGTTGGCGATCGCCAACAGCAACGGTCTGTCGACCGTGACTCAGACGATCACCGTCAGCCCCCCCATTGCCACCTGCGGCAACACCATTTGTGAGCCCGAAGAAACCACATGGTCCTGTCCGGAGGATTGCTTTGAGGATCCCGAAGGCACCGGAAGGAACGGCCGAAAGCACACGAACCTCGTGGTCCCGGCCGCGGTTGGTGGCGTTCACGGGGCGAACGACACTTATTGGGTGACCGAGGGATCGATCGTCAATCCCGGCAACGAGGACAGCAAGGTCATCGTTGAATTCGTCCCCGACAACCGTAAGAGCGCCGCCCTGGTGGCCGGACCATCAACCATCCCGCCCCACTCGGCGATCCACTTCGACAACCTGGTCCAGGAACTCTTCGGAGTCCACACCAGCGGCAGCCTCTGGATCGATGCCGACACCCCGGTCATCGCCAACACCCGGACGTTCAACACGACCGGCCAGTCGACCTTCGGCCAGGGTATCGGCGGCATCACGACCAACGATGTCTTTGGGGCCGACGACGGATCGGTCTTCATCGTCGGCCTCAAGCAGGACGACGCCTTCCGGACCAATTTCCTCTTCCAGGAGACCAGCGGGCACGACGCGACCGTCAACGTGCTGATCTTTAATTTCAGGGGCGAAGAGGTTGCCAAGACTTCTGTCACCGTTCCCGCCCGGACCAAATGGCAGAAACCAATGACCCATTTGGGGGTCTCACATCTTGACGCCGGCTATGCCATTCTCTCTGTGGCCGGCGAGGGCAAGATCGCGGCGATCGGTTCGGTCATCGATCAGACGACCGGCGATGCCACGACCCTGGATGCGGTCCACTCGCTCCAAGCCGGTGCGGGCGCGTCCGCCAAGGCCGGGGAGGGTGGTGATTCCCACTTCCTCATCGCCGTTGTCGCCAGAGCCCCGGGCAGCAACCAGACCGTCTGGCGATCCGAGGTTTCGATCCTCAATCCTGGGGACAGCGACCAAGTCTTGCGACTGGTGTACGTTCCGCCCAACGGGGAAATGCTGAAGACATTCAGAGAACTGCCCGCCGGGGCGATGTTCTTCAGCGAAGACGTGATCGAAGACGTCTTCCCCAAAGCCGACAACGGCGTCGGCAGTCTGCACATCCATGCCCAAAAGGGACTCGTCGTCAACTCCAGGACCTACAACGTGCTGCCTGATCAAAGCACCGTAGGACAGAACATCCCCGGTTTGGCCCGGGGCGACATGGCCCGTCCGGGCGAGATCTGGTTGCTCGACAGCCTGAAGCAGACTCAGGCCTTCCGCTGCAACATGGGCTTTGCCGAGTTTGAGGGCTCCCAAGCCGAGGTGACGGTCATTCTGTTTGACACCGACGGCGCCTCGATGTTCTTCCTGGCGTCGAAGACATACTCGGTCCCTCCACATGGTCAATTCCAGGTCAACAAGGTCTTTCGAGACATGGGACTGAACAGAAATTATCGCGAAGCCATCGCCTTCGTATCGGTGGCCTCCGAAAGAGGCGCTGTTTATTCCTATGCCTCGATCGTCGATAACGAGGTCGGCGACGGCACGACGATTCTGGGCAAGAGACAGTAGGAGGGGGTCAGGGATCAGGGGTCAGGGGTCAGGGTACATGCAGATTGCACCCTGGACCCTGAATCCTGCTCCCTTGCTACAATGCCTTTGATGATCGAGTCACTTCAATGAAGCACCACCTGAAGGCGGTTGAGGACAAATACGAGGTCCTGGAAAAGATCTCTGAGGGCGGCATGGGCGCCGTCTACAAGGTCCGCCACCGCCTCCTCGATCGCGTCCGCGTCATCAAGATCATGAAACCCCAGCTGGTCGCCGACGCGGAGATGCGGACCCGTTTCACCCACGAGGCTCGCCTCGCCGGCAATCTCCGCCATCCGGGCATCGCACAGGTCTACGACTTCGCCATCGAAGCCGACGGCCAGGCCTTTCTGGTGATGGAGTATGTCAACGGCTTCACCCTGCAACAGGTTCTGACCCGCTGGGGACCACCGTCACCGGCTTTCAATATCGAGGTCATCCGACAGGTCCTCGACGCCCTGGCCTACCTCCACGATAAGGGCGTCATCCACCGAGATCTCTCCCCGGACAACGTCATGGTCCAGCAGGCCGACAAGGGTCAGGTCACCGCCAAGTTGATCGATCTCGGCATCGCCAAGCTGGTCGGCGCCGAAACAGGCCTGACGGCGGAGGGCAGCTTCATCGGCAAGGTCCGCTATGCCTCACCCGAACTCTTCAAGAACAAGGAAGGCATCATCATCGATGCCAAGAGCGACCTCTATTCGATCGGTATCGTCCTTTATGAGATGCTGACGGGCAAACATCCCTTCGGCAACACCGACGTTTCCGGCTATATCGCCGGTCACCTCTTTAACCCGCCGGAACCCTTCCGGACCTCGGACCCCGAACGGAAGATTCCGACGGACCTCAGGGCTGTCACGATGCATTCTCTGGCCAAGGACCCCGACCGTCGTCCCTCCGACGCCGCAACCTTCTCGAAAAACCTCAAGGTCGTCGAGGATCACCTCGAATGGGATGAGGATGAGACCGAACGCATCCTGCTGCGCTGCCAACACCTGCCAAAGAAGGCCGGCGCCGGGGACACCAAGGAGGACCTCGATGCCCAGGCGGGAAAGTCCGCCGCCGCCGAAGCCACCGACCTCCGGGCCATTCTCGACCGGGCCAGCCTGGAATCGCATTCCAGCGGCCCCCCGGAAATTCTCGAACCGACCCTTGCAGTTCCATCGGGCAAGATCGCCGGCTCTCAGTTGGAGGCACACCCCGGCGAAGACCGGACCATCGTCCTGCCGACCGGCCTGAGGGCAACACCGAAGGAACAGAAAAAGTCACGGATGCCGCTGCTTGCGGCCCTGGCTTCGGCCGTCATCATCGTCGCCTTGGGGCTATGGTGGACACTGGGCCGTACGATCCTCGCCCCCGATCCCGGGACCGTCATTCTCGATGCCAGGCCGTGGGCCAACGTCGAGAGCATCGTCGCCGCCGACGGCGTCGAGGTTCAGCTTCCAGCCGAAAGAGCAACCCCGATACGATTGAACCTCGAACCGGGGCATTACGCCATCACCCTGGAGCGCAACGGCGCCACCCGGGCCCTCGATGTCGACATCGGCTCAGGCACCATCATCAAACGCTCGGCAACCTTCGAAGAACCCACCGCCGAAGCCCTCTTGGCATCATTGGGAGTTGAGAGAAACGCGGCGCAGTGATCCTGGTCCCTGGTCCCCAGCCCCGGCCTTCGGGGGCGCATTGAGGTAATCCTCAGCGCTTCACTCCCGATCGCCCCCGCTCGGCGCGTTTTCCTCAAGGGGCTTCGTCATGGAAATCGGGAAGGTGCCGCCCCTTGAGGAAAACGACCTCGGCGGCCTACGGCGTTGGCCAACACTCGTTCGCTAAGGCGCTCGCCGAGCGTTGCCCGGTCAGGCATTCTTCGCATCGTCACCGTTCTCGTGAGGTCTACCGGGTGAAGAAGGCCTGACCCCGCACACGCCGTCCGAGAAGGACGCTCGTGGCTTCTCTGGTGGTCGTCGGCCAAGGCGGGACGATTGATCGTCGTCCGGGAGCGCCTCCCAAAAACCAACCACTTCGCACGAAGCGCCCCACCTCGGAGTGGGACCCGGATTGGTCTGGGGCCCGCTGGAAAATCGACAACTCTGGAAAACCAATATGGGCTCCAGTCCGAGGTTTGCAAGAATCAAAGGCCAACAAGATGCTCTAGAAGTAAAACACTCCGCTGACCAGGAAATCCGTGCCCGAGGCGTCAGTCCAGTCGACGGCCGCGTCAATGCGAACGACTCCGGACGACAGGCCGACTCCCAGGGTGAAGTGGTCGATGTCCTCTTCAAAACGGGCCCGAACGGTGCTTTGAACCGCCCGGACACGATCATCGACGTCATTGCGGGCATCCGTGTAGGACTCATCTACGAAGGGTAAATGGGTCTGATCTCGCCACCACCCGCCCCGGATGCTCCAGCCTCTCTTGTCGGTAAACTTCGTGTACTCTGCGCCGAGATGGAGTTCCGTGACATCTTCGATCTGGTACCTGATGTCCGCGCCAGTCTCGATCCCCGAGAACGGCCGCATCTCGGAGAGGACGTCGGAATAGGGAATTCGTGTGATCTCCGCCGCCACAACCCACGAGTCCGAGGGGTAGAAGGCCACCCCAACCGCCGCTCTTTCCGGCACAGTCAAATCCCCATCAAAGGGCACGAATTCATCCACCACCACCCCCGATGAATCGAGAATCGTGTTGTCGATCCTGTATTTCGAAGCCGATCTCCAACTCAGTCCAAAACTCCAGAAATCGGCCCTGTAGAGCACGCCCAGGGTATAGAGCAGATCCTCGTCGTCACCGGTCGAAAGCTCGAACCTGTCTTCAAGGCCCGCCGACGATCGATCGATCTCGGCCAGACCGTTGAACTCTGTCATCCCGAGGCCCACCTCAAAGCCCAGGGACCAACGGTCACTCAAACGGTATCCCAACGCCGCACCAACCACTTCGGTCTTCATTGAATAGGTGACGCTTTGACCAAAATGCTGAACGGGAACCGGACTGCCTTCAGGATCCAAGAAGCTCAAGGTACACGCTTCCCCGGCTCCAGGCATCGAAGCACTACCATCCAGACCGACACACACTACGCTGTCCCCGGCCTCAAACCGGCTCTCGAGATCGGCCAGAACTCCATACGAAAGCGAGAGCGTCAACCGGTTCTTCTTCAGCGGTATCAATACCGATCCGTAGTTCAACCGATTTAACGAAGAGGTTGCGCTTGTACGAAATGGATCTTCGTTGGGAATGATCGAGAGTCCGGCACCCGAAATCTCAGTTTCCACGCCACCCTGCGTCAACTGCCCCACCGGAAATCCCTCTTCGTCCCGAATCCACTCAAGGGATATTTCCCGGTCGAGGTAGGCCAATCCGGCGGGGTTGGCCAGGGCGGCGGTGGAATCGTCGGCAATGGCAACGAAGGCGCCTCCAATACCACGGGCCCTCGCACCCGGATTGGTGAAATTGAAATTGATCCCGGTGAAGGCATAACCATCGGACTGAGCCTCACCAGGGCCCGCCACAAACAATGCCGCCACGACACACAGAAAAACCACGCCTCGGTATTTCATCGTCCCTCCCCAACCTCGATTTTGAGCCTTCTTCCAGGCTAACCGCCTCCCCGCCTCCGGTCAAACTCAATCTCGACCGCAAAATCTCAGAAGGGCTTATAATTCAATCAATGCATCGAGATTCTTTGTGCCGCATTCCCGGGGTCACCGCGCTGTGCTTCTTCGCCCTGGTGATTGTGTTCCAGGACCGTGCCGAGGCGGCCCGGTGGTACGAAGACTACGATCTGGCCGTCGAACACATCGATACGGGTCAATGCTCGACCGAGGCGATCGAGGCCCTGGGTGCCGCCGTCGTCGACAAGCCCAAGCCTAAACGGGGCGTCAGGACCTATGCCCAACGCCGGATCGACTACCTCCCCTACTACCAACTGGCCCGGGCCCATCTTCTCTGCGGCAACACCGATCTCGCACAACAGTACCTCGAGCGGTCGCGGACCCATAACATCACTTCGGAGGAGGAATTGGGGCCCGTCGAGCAGAGACTCAATGCGCTCTTGGCCACCAAAAATGTACAACCGACCGTTCCCCCCGTTGATAAAAAGGCCCTCGACAGCCGTCTATTGACGGCACAGCAGAACCTCGAGGGGGCCCGCGGTGCTCTGAGTTCGACCGATCACTCTCTTGCCGGAGCTGCCGATCTGGGGACCGAGAATCCCCACTGGGCAACCCAGCGAAACGACACCGCAAGGCGCATCGACATTCTCGCTGAGGCTATGAATCGATACCACGAGGCAGGAGACCTCCTGGCGCTGGCCGATGCCGCCCATTCGGCCACCGAAGTCACCAGAAGCCTCGACGCCCTGACAATCCAGATCAACCGCACCGTCGAAAACCGAAGGGCCGCCCTGGCTCCGACACCGACGGCACCACCAATAGCGGTTGTCGAATCCAGGCGGACAGCAACGCCACCCGGCCGCACCGAGGATCAACCCGTCGTTCCAACAACCTCCGACGACACTCAGGCGATTCCAACGAACCTCAGGATCGCCGCGGCCGCCTATCTCAAAGGCAACTACGACTCGGTGACGACAATCCTCAACCAGATCAACATGGTTGACTCCAAGACTCAGGCAGCAGCGCTGTTGATCAGGGCCGCAGCTCACCTTTCGTTGGCCAACACTGAAGAGGATGGGGCCGTCACCCGATTCCACACCAGGACGGCCATGGCAGATTGTCTACTTTCGAAAAAGCTCAATCCCGAAATCCATCCGGATCCCGTTTTCTTTCCTCCACCACTCGTCGAGTTGTTCAATGAGGTCCGGCCGGAGACCGCTTCCCGCCCTGAAGAGAATCCGTTGTAACCCGACGGAGCCGGAACCAGGAGGAGCCTCATCCTTCATCCTTCATCCTTCCGCCTTCATCCTCTATCCGCAGATACCGCTTGAGCCAGTGCACTCCGATGTAGAACGGGACAGTGTCCGCGAGAGCAATGACAAATTTGAATGCGTAGCCGGTGAAGATGAAGAGCATCAGTTGACGCGCGACCGGTTGGTCGGCCTGAATCGGAAGGGCCTTGGCATAGTAGTGGGTGATCAAGATGACGGCGGTCGTGTCGACCAGTTGACTGATCAGGGTCGAACCGTTGTTTCGAAGCCACAGGTGCCGGCCATGAGTCAATTTTTTCCAGAAGTGGAAGAGATAGACATCACAGAACTGAGCCGCGAGGTAAGCGATCATCGACGCGCCGACCGCGCCAAATGTCAGGGCTCGGATTTCGAAAAAAACCGGCAACCGCCCGGCGGCATCACGAACGAGTTCCGCCGTGGCGGGGTCTCGGAGCTCAAAGCCCGGAAGTACGCCACCAAACCAGAGCAGGAACACAACCCAGACGTTGAGCAACAAGCCGACGAAGACCACCCAATTGGCCCTCTTTCTCCCAAAGAGTTCGCTGATGAAGTCGGTACACAAAAAGGTCAGAGGATAGGGCAAAACCCCCACAGCCACTGCAAAGACCATGCTCCCGCCGTCTCCAGTCATCACCTCGGCCAGCTTGATGAATCGGCTAATGCCCAGGATATTGAGCATTGCCAGGGTGCCGAGAAACAGACCTGAAAGGACCAGGAACACCCTCTCTCTGCGGGCGTGGATCTCGGACGCCTCGATCGCATGAAGGCCGTTTGCCGATGTGGTCATGCTCCAGAGCATAACGTGGTCCCGTGGCCGCAACCAAAGCAGAAATCACAGACCCAACAATCTCCTGAAATCAGGGAGGTACAGCGAA
>JAUXDC010000325.1 GCA_030618605.1 Holophagae bacterium
GGACTTCTCCGGATCCATCCTTTCTTCGATCCAGTAATCCCGGGTCAGGCCGTAACGCTGGCCGGTCGAACTGATGAACTGCCACGGACCGACGGCAGAGGCCCGCGAATAGGCTTTGACCTTGTATCCGCTTTCCACCAACGGCAACCATGAAAGCTGGCTGGGAAGCCCCGCGGCCTCCAGCTTCTCCAGCATCATTTGCCGGTAGAGCCCGGACCGGCGATAGGACTCAATGAAAAAGGTTGCCTCGCCGTTTGTGAAGCTCTTGATTTCCCGTTGAACCTCAGCATTATCGACGATCTGGATTTCCAGGTCGAACGAGGTAGCGGGGCCGGTCGCGACTCTTTGAGAATCATAGGTGCGGACGATCAAGTCGGCGATCAAACGGCGGATGTCCTCCTTGCCCTGGAGGTAGGCTTCGTCGTGATTCGAAGGCAACTCGAGCATCAATTGGTAGGCGCCGTCCAATGCAGCGATGGCATCGTCGATGTCTCCCTGGTCCAGGAACTCAGAAGCTGACTGACAGAGGTCGAGCGCCTCCTGTTGGGTGATTTCGGGGTCCGACTCCTCAAGGTTTTCTGGGGCGGGGTCTCCCTGAGTCTTCGGGTCATCATCAACAACCGGATGCTCTTCAGGGGTTGAATCAACCTCGGGGATAGCCGTGGGAGTGGGCGTCTCTACTGGAGGGGCTGCCGGCTCCGCCGGGGTCGATGCAGTTGTTTGACAGCCACTGAGGCCGAAGAGAGCAAGGGTGAAGATCAACACGAGGGCAGAAGGGAAACGGTTGTGAATCAACAAAATAGGTCCTCACGGGGTTTTTGGTCGCTCGAATGCGCCGCAGGGATGATACCTGAAGTTTGAACTTCGGCAAGAAACCGTGTGACCGTGGTCACGAGGTGGAGAAGAATGAGGGGGAGCAGGCGACTCCCTTGAATCGAAGCTGTTGTGTCTTCAGCTTTTCGAAACACGTCCCAGGGTCTCCCCGGTTCTGATTAGAATTTCCATGCCGTTGGCGCTGTGGTCGATCAGATCCTGGTTGATGCTTAGTCGGCCGGGGCCGAACACCAGGACCAGGGTGGAGGCGCCGTATCGGAAATAGCCCTTCTCGTCCATCTTTTGAAATGGGTCGTTGCCGTGGGTATCAACGATGCCGCCGACTCCGAAGGCGCCGACCTCGACGAAGGCCGCCGGGCCGAAGGTGTCGAGATCCAGCTGGGTGACGACTCTGCGGTTCTCGGTGAACACCGGGATGCCGGCGGCGACGGCCACTGGATTGACCGAGTCGTATCGGCCGGAAATGTCTGTGGCATCGCCTCTATTACCGGCGGCCGGGAAATGGTAACGGTGATAATCCGAAGGACAAAGGCGGAAGATCAAGACAGCGCCACCTTGAAAACGCGCCGTCTCTTCCGGGTTGGTTTTCAGCAGGTCCTCAATCCGGAAACGTGCGCCTTTGACCGGTATCGCCGTTGTTTCGTCGAGTTTGGGGATGACGGTCAACCGACAGTCGGCCGGCGACGAGAGAACCTGAGGATCGGAATCGAAGGGCCGGGCGCCCGGCTTGAGCCGCCGTGTGAACCACTGGTTGAAGGTCCGGAAGCCTCCAACGGGTTCCTCGAAGTCGGCCATGTTGATATTCAGCTCTTCGACGACGCCGTTGATTTTGTGGCGGGACCATTCTGTGTCGCAATACCAGCCCAGAAGACGGCCGGCGAAGCCCGATTTCAGCAGGGTTGCCCTGAGCAAGGGGCTCAATCGCGACTCGTAGGCCAACCGCAGGAGCCCGCCTCCCAGTACACGTTCCTCCACGATTGCACCATGAAGCCGATCGTAGATTTCGACCTTCATCAGTCACAAACCTCTGGATACAGGGTGGACATAGTGGGAGGATAGCTGAATCTAGGGGAGAAAGGGTGAAGGGTGAAGGATGAAGGATGAAGGATGAAGGGTGAAGGAGGAATAATTTTTGATTCTTGGTCCGACAGGTGGGAGGCGTCTCTCTGCAACGCAAAACGACCGATACCTGGAAAATGAGGAGGTAACGCTCGCCGACGGGGGTCCGAATAATTAAGAATTGAGAATTCAAAATTCAAAATTATTCTTTACCCCAAACCCCTTACTTCTACCCGTGCAGAAACCGATCAAGCACCAACAACGACCAGATCTGTTCACCGCCGAGATGATTGATTTTCGGCCGGCGGATGATGTCTGCCTGTGCGAGGCGGTCCAGGGCGTTTCGGAAGACCTCGGGGCGGGACCGAACCCAGCGCCGGATCGGCAGGTTAAAGCCGATCTTTGGTCTGTCGAGGTGGCCTGGCGGCAGGCGGTCCTCCATCAAAGTGCGTAGGATCAATTTGCCCTTTGTTCCATCGGGGCTACGCAGCAGGTCGGGGTGGAGGGACAGGGCGAACTCCACCAGACGGTGATCGAGAAGCGGCGGCCGGATCTCCAGTGAATGAGCCATGCCTGCCCGGTCGACCTTGGTCAGCAAGGCGTCCGGCAAGTAGGTGTGGAGATCCAGCCAGCGGGCCTGTTGGAGCGGTTCGAGATCTTCCCGCCAGTGTCGCCTGAAATACCAGAGATCGTCTCTGTCTTCGTTTGAGAGGCGCGGCGAGAGGATGGCCCGCTTCTGGCGGCGGGTGAAGGAAGAGGAGAGTGCGGCGTATCGTTCGAATCCGGTCAGACCCCGGCGTTCGAGAGAGCGCCCCGTGTCGGTCAATGGTGGAACCAAACGGGCCAGGATCCGATTCAGGGCCGTCAGGCGTTGCGTGGCCTGGAGTCCATGCCGCTTGTAACCCAGGAACAACTCGTCGCCGCCTTCACCGGTCAGGGCGACGGTCACGTGGCGCCGGGCGATCTTGGAGACCGTGTAGGTGGCCCAGGCGCCGCTGTCGGCCATCGGTTCGTCGAAGAGCCGGGGCATGGCGTCGAGTGCGGTGTCGAGGCTGAGGGCTCCTGTGAAATGCTCGAAGTGGCGAGTGCCCAGATGCTGCGCAACCTGAAGGGCGGCCGGCGCCTCGTTGCGATGGGGAACCTCGGAACCCAGAGTGATGGTCAGGGGTTTTTCGAGGTATGAGGCGGTCATTGCTGAATCGATCCCGCCTGAGAGAAAGACCCCGACGGGGACATCGGCGATGCTGTGTTCGGGAATGACTCGACCCAGAAGCTCATCCAATTCTTCGATTGCCTGTTTGGCATCCGTGATTTGGGGAAGGACGGGAGGCGTCCAGTAGGGCGTGATCGTCGTTTGCCCGTCCTCCCACACCAGCGTCTGAGCGGGCGGGAGCTTGTGGATGCCTGAAAAGACCGTGTTGGGGGTCGGGATGTAGCGATAGGTCAGATAGTCACTGATGGCGCCGTCCTCAAGAGGCGGCCGGCCCAGTTCCAGGAGGCTCTTCAGTTCCGACGCGAATGCGATGCCGCCTGAAGTCTTGCGATAAAAGAACGGCTTGATTCCCAGTCGATCCCGGGCCGCAAACAGGCGCCGGCGCCGTGTGTCCCAGATTGCGAAGGCGAACATCCCTCTGAGGTACTTCACACATTCGTCGCCGTGAATTTGGTAGAGGTGAAGCAGAACTTCGGTGTCGGAGTCGGAGTGGAAAGGGGCCTCGATCTGCTCCCTCAGTTCGCGAAAATTATAGATCTCGCCGTTATAGGTCAGGACCAGGTCATCGAGAACCATCGGTTGGTGACCCGCGTCCGAAAGGTCGAGAATGGACAGGCGAGTGTGGCCCAGGTGCGCCGAGGGTGAGGTGAAGGTCCCTCTGTCGTCCGGGCCGCGATGATGGAGCAGTGCGGTCATTCTCTCTATACCGGCGGGGTCCTTCGGCGGATCGCCGATCCATCCGGTGATGCCGCACATCAGGGGGCTATCCTTGAACGTATTCGAGAATCTGTGAGGGGGAGAGGGGGAGAGGGGGAGAAAAGGGTGTCCCCGGTTGATTGGGCGGTTCCCTTCGGCCCTGGGCTCTCGGCCTTCCAACG
>JAUXDC010000231.1 GCA_030618605.1 Holophagae bacterium
CCCAGCGTTCTTGCGTCCCAGCTTCCTGGCTTCCCAGCGTTCTAGCCTCCTTCTATCTCCGCCTTGATCTCTCTCAGTTCTTCCCTCAGCGTGCCAACCTCGTTCTCCGAGAATCCGAAGAGATTTTGACCCCCGGAAAAATCCAGCGCCAGTTCAATCTGGGCGACTGCATGCTCGAGATTTCCTGCCTTCACATGATCCCGAACGCTCTCCAGGAGGCCGCCCCGAATGATCTCCAGGGCTCGTTGATCAGGCGAGAAGATGGTAAAACCCGTGATCGCCATCGCCACGGCGATCTTGGCCTCCTCTGCTGCCTCAATCCTGGCCTCGACCAAGGCCAGTTCTTTTGAAACCGTCTCGATTTCTTCGCCTGATTCCGCGGTTGCCTGCCGCGCCAGCAAAACCTCGGCCTGAGACTGAAGATCCTTGAGTCTCAGATCAATTCCGTCGATCCTCTGATATCCGCCGGAGACCATCGTATTTTCGACCGAGGCCTGGAACGCGGTCCCCAGACCGACAGCAATCAGAACAGCCGCCAGGGTTGCCGCCACTGCTGCAAAACGGGGACGCCGGCGGGACCAATTGACCAGACGGTCGACCGGCCTGAGCGTGTAGGCAGATACCGGACGAAACTCCTGATGAGACCGCAAATCCTCTGCCAGTTCAACGGCCGAATCGTAGCGCTTGAACGGATCTTTTTGGAGCGCCTTCATGCAGATGGCCGAAAGAACACGACTCGTCCTGGGCTGGACCTTGGTCGGCTCATCGGGGTCGTGCAGGACGATTCCCTTCATCGAATCCTGCGCTGTCTTGCCCAGGAAAGGGTTCTTTCCCGTCAAAATCTCGTAGAGCATCACACCCAGCGAAAAAACGTCGGCCTGGCGATCGGCCTCCAGGGCCTTGCCTTGTGCCTGCTCCGGCGCCATGTAGGCAGGGGTTCCCAGGACGGCGCCCAGCCGTGTTCGATGCGACGATTCCGAATCCTCAACCCCTTCGTCCTCCAGCTTTTTGGCCAGGCCCCAGTCCATTACAAAAACAACTCCGAGGTCGTCCACCATGATGTTCTCAGGCTTAAGGTCCCTATGAATCACGCCCTTTTTGTGAGCGGCCGCCACAGTCTGGCAGACCTTGAGAAAGATCTCTGTCAATCCTGCCTTGACCCGGTGATCGAGCAGATCGTCCGGAATGCGTTCCCTCAGGATATCGCGCAGAGTGCGCCCGGTAACCCGCTTCATGGCATAGAAATGATCACCATTGGGCAACTGTCCTGCCTCATACACCGGGACGGCTCCGGGGTGATCGAGCCCCGCAAGTATCCTGGCCTCGGTGAAAAACCGCTCTCTGGTCTCGACCCTGTTCGCCAATTCCTTGCGCAGTCTTTTGACCGCGACCCGCCGATCAAGCCGTTTGTCGATCGCCAATTCAACAACGGCCATGCCTCCCTGCCCCAAGGATCCCAAAATTCGATAGCGTTCCTCAATCGCATCCGGCAACGGTGGAAGCTGAACTTCGTCCGGAGAACCAGGGGGCCCATTCCCGGCCGGAACGTCAATCGTCTGTGACTCAAAGAAAGAGCCCTCGTCTTTCCTCTCGCCACCTGTTTCGTTCCCGCGACCATCCCGATCGTCGTTCATTGTCAGATCCTCCAGCCGTGACCATTCTACCGGGAGACGGACGGACGCAGGGGTCCACCCCTACGATTCATCCTTTCTCCTTCATCCTTTACTCCATCACCCAATTGTCACAAACGTCACACCTTCGTCATCAGCGTCATCTGTCTGTAAATGTTTGAGAAGACACTCAAATAATGCCGTAGATTGATTTGGGGCGAATAACCGACCCCACGGAGGCAGACCATGCGGATTACGACTCTTGTAATTATTTTCACAATCTTGATCATTCCTGCAATTTGGGCCGATGGAGACATTGGCGCCGACACGGCGGTCGTCGGTGCGGAGGCCGATGCCACCGAGGAAGATCCCAAGACAGAAGAGAAGGACGGCAAACGGGTCTTCAAGGACCGGGTCGTCGTCACGGCCAGCCGACAGGAGCAGGCCTCATCCCAGACTCCGGCCGCCATCTCGGTGATCGATGCCGAACAGATCAGGGATCGCCAACCCGAGAAAATGGCGGACCTTTTCAAAGAGCTTCCCGGCGTTGACATCCAGGGGGAGGGCCCCTTCCGTGGCCTGCCGGTCATCCGCGGCATGAGTTCGAACCGCGTATTGATACTGGTCGACGGACAACGGCTCAACAACGCGCGTGAAAGTACGGTCTTCGCCGGCATCCAGCCCGGTCTGGTCGACCTCAGTGAGGTCGAGCGCATCGAGGTCATGCGGGGACCCGCATCGGTGCTCTACGGATCGGACGCCATGGGGGGCGTCATCAACATCATCACCAAAAAGCCGGACCTCGGCGCCCAGACTTTCGAAATGCACCACAGCCTGAACTACGAGTACGGGTCCGCGGCGGACTCCAACACCGTCCACGCCGACATCCGCGGCAACGGCGCCGGCTGGGGCTTCAACCTCAGCGTCGGGTGGGAAACCGCAGACGACTACAAGGCACCCAAGGAAGCTGCCGACTCACCCTATTACTCCGAGTATGTCCTCAGGGACGGCACCGTGCCCAACAGCGGCATGGAACAGGCCAGTGTGCAGGGCGGCTTCCGCATTCTGACTGGTGACAGCGGGGTCTTCAAAACCAACATTGAGGTGGTTCGAACCGACGACGTGGGCTTCCCCGGCTTCGACCCGGCGACCAGCGGCGTCGATATCTCATTCCCCCGATTCGACCGCGACAAGATCGGCGTTGGATGGGACAGCGGCCCGGCCTGGGGATTCAACAACATCTCGGTCTCCGGCTACTACCAGAGCGTTCTCAAAGAGAGCAAGATGTTCATCGACCCCAGTCCCTATTTCTTCATCCATACCTACACGAAATCCAACGTCGACACCTTTGGTTTCAATACCCAGGGCGTCACCGACCTCGGCGCTCACCACCTGACGATGGGCCTGGATTTCTACCGGGATGATCTCGAGGACGAGACCCAGAACGACTATCCCTGGGACTCCAACAACAACGTGTCGGTCCCGAAGAGCTACCAGGAGGGTCTCGGCCTCTATCTGCAAGACGAGTGGCAGGCCACCGAAAAACTCCGGATCCTCGGTGGTCTTCGCGGTGACCGCTTCGTCTTCAAATCAGAAGACGACCCCAACTATGTCGGCGAACCCTTTGACGTCACCGAAACCGACCTCTCCGGAAACATTGGGGCGATGTATGCCCTGACACCGGCAGTCGAACTGACCGGTCTGATCGGCCGCGGCTTCCGCGCACCCAACATCCAGGAGCGCGCCTTCACCGGTAGCGTGTCCCAGCCCGGCTACTGGGTCGTCCAAAACCCCGACCTGACCTCCGAGAGCTCCCTCAACTACGAAGTGGGCTTCAAGGTTCGCTATGACCGCTACTACGGCGGACTCAACGTGTTCTACAACGATATTCAGGACTTCATCACCTTCGTCGAATTGGGACCGGACGAAATCACCGGCCTCGAATTGATCCAGTACGACAATATCGAAGACGCCACCGTCAAGGGCATCGAGATTGAACTCGAGACGATGATGTATGAAAGATGGACCCTGATCACCAACTTCTCCTACACCGAAGGCGACGACGACAACACCGGAGAGCCGCTGGGATTCATCCCCCCCTGGAAGTTCGTACTCGGCCTGCGGTACCAGGCGCCCCGTTGGTGGGTCGAGGCCAACGGCCGCTTCGTCGGCGAGCAAACACGAGTTCCCTCTCCTGAGAACATCGCCGACCCCGAAGACGAGCCACCGATCGGCGATTTCGTCACCGCAGACCTTCGGGCCGGTTACAACTTTGAGGGGGGCTTGAGTATTCGCGCCACCCTGGGCAATATCTTCGACGAACTCTACTCCGAGCCCTACAACCTGCGTCCCGAGCCGGGCCGGTATTTGAGGGCGTCGATTGGTTACAACTTTTAGAACAGGACGGACACGGGGGTCCGCCCCTACACGGCATATTCCGGGGATTTTCGTGGCGGACCCCTGTGTCCGCCCCTCCCCTACAACCATTCCGGCGCGTACAGAGATTCTGTAGGGGTGGACCCCCGTGTCCACCCTTGTGTCTCTTAAACACACCATGATCGAATAGAATATTCGTAATGGAAGAACATCCAAAAAACCCACCTCGCCGCCGAGCCCTCCGTCTGCGAAGGTATGACTATTCCCGTACGGGGGCATACTTCGTAACGATCTGCACCCAAAACCGCGTTTGTCTTTTCGGCAAGGTGACCGATGGAACCATGGCGTTGACCGACGCCGGGCATATGGTCCAGTCCACCTGGGCCCAGATGCCAAAATTCTACCCGGGTGTCGATATCGACGAGTTCGTTGTGATGCCAAACCACATTCACGGCATCATCATTCTGGAGGGGACGACCCCCACAGGATTGTCATTGCCGGACGTTGTCCAACGGCTCAAAACCTTGACCACTAAGCGGTACATTGACGGTGTCGGAAACGCGGAATGGCCTCGATTTTCCAAGCGTTTGTGGCAGCGGACCTACTTTGAACACGTCATCCGCAACCCGGAATCCCTCGACCGCATTCGACGGTATATCCTGGAAAATCCAGGTCGTTGGACTGTTGACCCGGACAACCCCGAGGCCCAGGCGCCTGAACGGGAGGATCCTTGGGGACTCTGATTCAGGCACAGGCGGACACGGGGGTCCGCCCCTACACGGCATATTCCGGGGATTTTCGTGGCGGACCCCTTTGTCCGCCCTGCCTCATGCCCGGCTTCCCAGCTGATAGCTGATAGCTTCTATGCTACCTTTCGCTCGATGAAACTGATCATTCAGATCCCGGCATGGAACGAAGAGGCATGCCTGGGCAAGACCCTGGACAGCCTTCCCACTGAGATCGAGGGGTTTTCCGAGGTTGGAGTGCAGGTCGTCGACGATGGCTCGACCGACCGCACGGCCGAGATCGCCCGGGAACACGGAGCCAGGGTCGTCCGACTGCCCATCCACCGCGGCCTGGCCGTTGCGTTTGCCACCGGCCTCCAGGCCGCAGTGGATGACGGCGCCGATGTCATCGTCAACACCGATGCGGACGGGCAATACGACCCTCGAGATATTGCCGCTCTGGTGGCGCCGATCCTGTCCGGCGAAGCGCAGATGGTCATCGGAGATCGTCAGGTCGGAAATCTCAATCGATTCTCGACCGTCAAGAAACTTCTCCAAAAGCTGGGGTCATGGGTCGTCCGGAAACTCTCCCGCACGAATGTCAGAGACGCCACCTCGGGCTTCCGGGCCATTACGAGGGAAACCGCCCTCAAACTCCACGTCTTTACGCGCTTCACCTACACGCTCGAGACCATTCTCCAGGCGGGCGAGGCCGGCCTCAACGTGGTCTCGGTTCCGATTCGATCGGCCTCCGAAGAGCAGCGGCCCTCCCGGCTTTTCAAATCCAACCTTGGCTATGTGCTCCGCTCGCTGGAGAGCCTGGCCCGAATCGTCGTCCTCTACAACCCCTTGAGGATTTTCCTGCGCTTCGGTGCAGTTCCCGTTGCCCTGGGAACCGCCTTGCTGCTCCGGTTCCTGTGGTTCTACTTCTCCGGAGCCAATCCGGCCGGCCACGTGCAATCTCTGCTTCTCGCGGTGATCTTGATTGTCGTCGGGGTCCAGATCTGGGTCGTCGGAATTGTTGCAGATCTGATCGCGGTCAACCGTCGGCTGCTGGAAGAGGCAGTCGAACGAGCCCGAGACCACCGGCCTCCGTCCGCCCTGCCGTGAACGGTGACCGGGCGGCCCGATTCCGAAGGGCAGCCGGTGCGGCTGTCGCAGTCGCTCTCGTCACTCTAACTCTGTGGCTGGCCGGTCCTGGCGCAGTCGGCGCCCTGATAATCGGTGTGACGCCCGCTGCCATGGGCTGGGCATTGGCCGCGGCCGCCGGTTCCTTGATCTTCCGGGGGCTCCGCCTCTCCCTGCTGCTGCCCCCAGGGGCACTCGGGCCCGTGCGGGCCGTCCCGACCGCCGCCGTCGCACAGGCCGCAGCGGTGTTCGTGCCCGCTCGCCTTGGGGAATTTGCCCTACCGTGGCTCCTCAGGCGGGATATCGGAAGGGACAGCGCTTCCGGGGTCGCCACGCTCCTGGTCGCCCGGACCTTGGATACCGCAGCCCTCGGCGCCTGGGCCGGTGTGGCCGTCCTCTTTCGATGGGGACTGGGGGCGCCAATGGCATTAGGCGCCGCC
>JAUXDC010000028.1 GCA_030618605.1 Holophagae bacterium
GCTCCCCCTCTCCCCCTCGTGTTTCTTTCTTCACAGCTTCCCAGTCAACTTGTTCTTCCCGCAACTCCTGTGTATAATCCGCGCCCCGGCAACCGCTGAGAAAGTGGAATCTCGCCTGGGAGGCACAAGACAATGGATCTCATGCGTGAAGTGACACAGCAGTATCTAAAAACCGATATCCCTGTTTTCAAGGGTGGCGACACGGTCAAAGTCCACGTTCGACTCAAAGAGGGCGAGAAGGAACGAATCCAGATCTTTGAGGGATTGGTTATCGCTCGCAAACATGGTGGTATTGCTGAGACTTTCACCGTTCGTAAGATGTCCTCGGGCATCGGCGTCGAGCGTGTGTTTCCCCTTCATTCCCCCAATGTGGCCAAGATCGAAGTGACCCGATTGGGTAAGGTTCGGCGGGCCAAGCTCTATTACATTCGTTCACGTCGCGGCAAGGCGGCCCGCATCAAGGAGTTGCGCCGCGCCTAGGGCGTATGGGAGAGAGCCCCTCGGGGCCGAGGATCGGCGTTTACTGAACGACTCGCCGGCGATCATTGGAATTGACGAAGTTGGACGCGGGGCCTTGGCGGGCCCCGTTGTTGTATGCGGGGCTCGGTTTGCGGAGATTCCACACCATGACGGTATTCGCGACTCCAAGAAGATTTCCGAGAGTCGGCGGAATCTGGCTTCGGAGTGGGTTCGGCAGCACTGTGATGCCTGGGTGATCGTTGAAGTCTGGCCGGAAGTGATTGACAGGGTCAATATTCTCGAGGCCACTCGGAGAGCGATGCGTACGGCCGTTCTGGCATTGAACCGTGGAGGTGACGCGATCGTCGTCGATGCGGTGAGCTTGGGTCCGGGCTTCGAATCGGTCCTGTTCCCGATCAAGGCGGACGAACGCTATTTTTGCGTTGCGGCAGCCTCGAATGTTGCCAAGGTCCACCGGGACGCGCTGATGGTCGAATTGGCAAAAAGCTACCCTTGGTGGGAGTGGGAAAAAAACAAGGGATATGGGACTCCAGGCCACCTTGCGGGGGTTGCCGGACATGGGCGTTCCTGTCTTCACCGCCGGAGTTTCCGTTGTTCTCCTGTGTTACCATGAGCACTAAGTGTAGGACGCAGAAGGGAACCCGGCTGGATGGCTATCAATAGGGACAAGATTCTCAAAGGAGCGGAGAAGCTGGTCCAAAAGGGCAAGATTGAGCCTGCGATCCGAGAGTACGAGAAACTCCTGAAACTCAATCCCAACGACGTCAATACAATCAACCGGATCGGAGATCTTCATAACCGGATCGGCCAGGTCGACAGGGCCGTTGAGTTGTACGAAAGAATCGCCGACAGTTTTGGTGCAGATGGCTTTGCCAACAAGGCTATCGCCATTTACAAAAAGATCAATCGGCTGGCGCCTGACCGTGTCGGAGTCTTTGAGCGATTGGCCGAGCTCTACATCCAACAGGGACTTGTAGTTGAGGCCAAGGATCAGTTCGGCGTCTTGGTTGACTGGTATCTCAAGAATGACGATTTGGATAATGCCATCCAGATTCAGAGGAAACTGATCCAGATCGATCCCGAGAATCATATGGGTCACCTCCGTCTCGGCGATCTGCTATTCCGCAAGGGCAGTGGCGACGAGGCTATAGATGTCTATCAACGCCTGGGGACGATGCTGTTGGATCGAGGCAAGATTGAGGAGGCCGAGAGGCTCTATCGGCACGCTCTGGAGCAGAATCCTCCTTCAGGGGAATTTCTTCTGCCCATTTGCGAGGCGTTGGTGGATTCAGGGAAGCTCAACGAAGCTCGTGAGTTCTTGATCGAAGCTCAGAAACGCTCGCCGGACAGCACGAACATCGGCATCCTTGCTCTCAAGGTCGCGCTGGCGGCGGGCGAGTCCAAAGCGGCGCTCGAACAGGCAGAGGACTTGATGAGGTCCCATCCGGATGATGGAGAGGTGGCATGCCTGGCGGGCCGTGCATTTCTCGGCGTCGGTGAAGTGGATCGTGGACGGGATCTCCTCTTTCCGATCGCCACCAAAAGGTTGGATGGATCTGATCGTGCCGGGGCCGAGGAGGTCTTCCGGTGGCTGGTCAAGGCTCTGCCGGAGGATCGGGACGTTCTGAAGCTGGGCATTCAGACCCTTTCTTCCACTGAAGACAAGGAAACGATCTTCACTCTCAAGACGGCCCTTGGTGACAGTTACTTTCAGGGTGGGTCGAGAGAGGATGCGCGGCGTGTCTATGCGGATCTCATCAGAGAAGAACCGACCAACAAGTTGTTTCAGGATCGACTGAGTGAGCTGGGCGTCGATGTCGCCGGTACCGATCAGACCGTCTCTCCTCTGACCACCATTGATACGTCTGAGCCCTCTGAACCCCGTGAAGCGCCCAAATTGACCCCGGTCGGTGATGTTCCGGATGAGGACATTCTTGAAATCGATGCGGACGATTTCGAGATGATAGAGGTTATGGATCCGGATGCAACGCTGGACTCCGGAAAGATTCCGGTCCAGGGTGTCGACGAGAGTCTGGGTGATGTGCCGGATTTCGATCCCCTGGAACGTCTTGCCGAGGCCAATGTCTTCGCCAAGTATGGACTGGTCGACAAGGCGCTGAACCACCTAGAGACGATCATTCATTTTTTCCCAAAGAATCAAGAGGTTCGGGAAAAATTGGTATCATTGGCTCTCGAAGCCGACCGTGCAGATCTGGCGGTACGTGAGGTCGGGCCTCTGGTCGAGGCCTTCAAGGCCGAGGGTAGGCACGAGGCGTTGGAGAAATTGGAACAAGCCCTGCCGGGTTTGATTGGCCCAGAGGCCGATGTGTTGCCTATCGAGACAGGCGAGGTCCCTGCCGAAGAGCCGGTCCAGGTTGAGATTGTCGAGGATGATGAGGCCGAGGCCTTGGAGATTGACCAAAGCCTGGATTTCTCCGAGATGCCGGTGGTCGATGATTTCGAGGTTGCTGCTGCCGCCGCTGAGGGTGTTGAGGCAGATGAGGCGACTGAGGAAATCGAGTCGATAGAGCTCGAGAAGGTCGACATCGGGAGTTTCGAGAGTCGTGACCCGGTAACGGTTGAACACGGGATAGAGTTTGAAGGCGTTGATGAGGTCGAACCGTTGATCGGAGGCGGTGACGAGCCTGCAGTCGAGATCCTTGAACCCGAGGCTGCCGCCGGGTCCCAATCCTCGGGAGAGATCGATGTTCTGGATGAACTCGAACGGGCGGTGTTGGGTGGTGGTCCCTCGATCGACGTTCCGACTCCTGATCACGATGCGGTGGTTCAGGCAGATGGGACCTCGGTGGATGACATTCTCGACGAGGCTGTGGGCCGAATTTCAGGACCTTCTTCGAGTGATCTTCAGCAGATAGACTCCTTCCTGGAAAACTCTCTCTATGAGGATGCAACGCACCTTCTGAGGCGATTGGAAGCTGAACACCCTGAGAGTTCCGAGGTGGCGGGGAGACGACTTGAACTCAAGGCCAAGGGATTCTTGCTGGAAAAGATTCCCCAGGTTGCAGAGGCATCAGCGGACCTTTTTGTTGATGAAGAGGAAGCCTACGTCGATTTGGCAGCCGAATTGGAAGAGGAGATGGCGGCAGAGGAAGCCATCGTCGAGAGGGCGGCCGGGCCCGGTGAGGGCGAGGTTGACCTCGAGGATGTCTTTCGGGAATTTCAAAAGGGCGTGGCGGAACAGCTGTCGGAGGAAGATGCCGACACCCATTTCAACCTGGGCATCGCCTATAAGGAAATGGGCTTGTTGGCAGAGGCGATCCGAGAGTTTCAGATTGCCTCGAAAGATTCTGATTTCTACATTGAATGTTGTTCGATGGTCGGTGTGTGTTACGTAGAACAGGGCCTTTGGGACCAGGCGGCAGGGTGGTATCAGCGAGCTCTCGAGGCACCTGGGCTTGCGGATCAGTCAATCCTTGCTCTCAAGTATGAACTGGCCAACTGTCTTGAAGGATCGGGTGACTATGGTGGCGCGGCCGAGTTCTTCGAGGAAATCATGCTTGAAGATCCGGCCTTCCGGGACATCTCGTCCCGAGTTGATGGTCTCGCGGGGCATCTTCAGGCGAATTGAATACGCTGGGACGCTTGGAGGCTGGGACGCCAGGAAGCCAGATCGCCAGGAAGCTGGGATGCTTGAATGCGGATCCGGGGATCTGCGTTCCTTGGGCAATCGCCGTAGGCCTTGAGTGCTTTTCCGCCTCTTCGATCCCCAAACGGCGGTGTTCCCCAAGACTCTTTGTATCTTTCTCTTTGAGTCACAATGTGGGTCAAGAGACACACGTTCCTGTCCGAGTCCAGCCTCCCAGCCTCCCAGTGTCCCAGCTTTCTAGCGTCCTAGCGTCCCAGCTTTCTAGCGCATGAGTTTGACCGGTAATAGTTTGAGTGCTAGTTTTCCCCCTTCCACAAGGAGGTGGTTCAGTCATGGCACCAAACGGAAATCATGTGTTTACATCGGAAAGCGTAACTGAGGGGCACCCGGACAAGATTGCCGATCAGATCTCCGACGCCGTGTTGGATGCGGTTCTGGCGAACGACCCCAACGGACGAGTAGCGTGCGAGACGATGGTGACGACCGGGATGGCTTTTATTGCCGGCGAGATTTCCACCAATACCTACGTGGAGTTTCCACAGTTGGTGCGGGAGACGATCAGGGATATAGGCTACACCCGTGCGAAGTTTGGATTCGATTCGGAGACGTGTGCCGTTATTTCGTCGATTGACCCTCAGTCGGGAGATATTGCCCAGGGCGTTGATACGGGCGGCGCTGGCGATCAGGGGCTGATGTTCGGTTTTGCCTGTGACGAGACGCCGGAACTGATGCCGATGCCGATTCAGATGGCCCACGCATTGACCCGGCAGCTTAGTGAGGCCAGGCGCAATGAGGTGTTGGACTGGTTACGGCCTGACGGCAAGAGCCAGGTTTCGGTGGAATACCGGAATGGACGCCCAGAACGTATCGATGCCGTCGTCATCTCGTGCCAGCATTCGGAGGACATTGACATCGCCGACCTCCGCTCGGATGTCCGGTCGAAGATCATCAATCCGGTGATTCCGGCTGACCTGGTTGACGAGCGGACCAACTATTACATCAATCCGACGGGTCGGTTTGTGACAGGAGGCCCGCAGGGTGACTGTGGATTGACCGGGCGGAAGATCATCGTCGACACCTATGGTGGCGTGGGTTCTCATGGCGGTGGCGCTTTCTCCGGGAAGGATCCCTCCAAAGTCGATCGATCGGCGTCCTACAGGGCCCGCCATGTCGCGAAGAACATTGTTGCCGCCAAACTGGCCACCCGGTGCGAGGTTCAGTTGGCCTATGCAATTGGTGTTGTCGAGCCGGTATCGGTGATGGTGGATTCATTCGGAACGGGCGAGGTCGAGGACGATCGACTGACGCGAGCCGTTCGGGAAGTGTTCGACCTGACCCCCCGAGGCATCATCGCCGAGTTGGACTTGCTGCGTCCGATCTATCGAAACACCGCAGCCTTTGGCCATTTCGGGCGGAAGGAACCCGAATTCACATGGGAGCGCATTGATCGGGTTGATGACCTTCGGACAGCCTGTGGCATCTGAGCTGTGCCGTTTCGGCGTACCGCCTGACCCCAGGCCTTCGCGGTAATGATATCTCGGGCATGATCGTTGCAATAGGCCCAGTGTAATGGCGGCTTGTCACGAGCCGTCTTGAATACGATGAGTCGACTGATTATTTTTCCCGTCCGGCCGAGCCTTTGCATTCGTAGCTGTGCAGAGTGGAGTGTATGAGGTGACGAGCCGAAATCCTTCACCGAAATCCTTTCGAAGGCGGTACGCGGCTGCGACGGCGGTTTTCGTGATTCTGATCCTGGCGATTATTTTCGTTTTTGGGCACTTGATCGCTGGTTCGTTGTCCCAACGTTACCTGGAGGACATGCTCCTCAGTTCTCGACAGGATGCCGAGAGGATTGCCTATCAGTTGGATGACAGTGAAGCACTGGCGGTTGATCTCGAGGGTATCAGCCGGACTCGGCAGGAACTCTTCAGGACATTGGACGGAGTGGCTCAGCGCCGCATGGTTGAGTTCGTTGAAGTCTTCGACAAAGACGGCGAAGTGGTGTTCACATCGGAATTCAGGTCAACCGAGACCATACCTGAGGCTGAGGTTGATCAGTTGACCATCAAAGGTGGCATCAGCGACAGGCGGGTGGCTGAAACCGAAAACCCCTTTCGGATCGCGGTGCCTATCGGCCAGGTGGGCGAGGTGGTGATGCATCTCAGCCGAAATGAGTTGGCCGGCCGGGTTTCGCGTTTGCGGCGGGAGCTTCTGGGCAGAACAGTCGTCGCAGCAGGTCTGACCCTTCTGACGCTGGTCATCGCCTTCGGTCTGATCTGGGTATTGATCCAACGAACCCGGAAGCTCGAGGCTCGGAATCAGCATGAACGGGAGTTGGCGACACTCGGCACGTTGGCCGCAAATCTGGCACATGAAATCCGAAACCCGTTGAATTCGATTAATCTCAACCTGGAAATGGTTGAAGAAGACCTTCAAAGCTGCGCCGACGGCAGCGTGTCGTCCTCTCTCACCGACACACGGAACGAGGTCAACCGTTTGGGGCGTTTGGTCAGTGATTTTCTGACCTACGCTCGGCCTTCGGAGGTGATGTTCGAGGATGTCGAATTGGTTGGGCTCATTGTCGGCGTTCGAGATTTTTTGGCGGCTGAGTCCCTCGAACGTGGAGTGGGTCTTCGCCTCAAGGTTGTCCCGGACGAAATTGTCGTCAAGGGTGACCCTGGCCAGTTGCGCCAGGTCCTGATGAACCTTGTACTCAACGCCGTCCAGGCTGTTGAAGGCCTGGATGCCGACCGGCGTTTGGTGTACTTGGTTGTTGAATCTTCAGAAGACTGGGCCGAGGTGGCCGTTCGAGATTTAGGAAATGGTGTTGTTGAAGAAGAACTCGAAAAGGTCCGAGACGCTTTTTTTACAAAAAAGAGAGGTGGTTCCGGCCTCGGCCTGGCCATTGCAGAGCGGGTGATCACCGCTCACAACGGTCGTTTGGTTCTAGAAAATATGAATCCCATGGGTTTTGATGCCCGTGTAATCTTGCCCCTGCCGTCGGAAGATGGCACTATGAGCCGATCAGTGGCCGAAACCTGGTCGTGATATCTCTGGAGGTCTGAAATGCAGACACGTACGTTGGTAGTAATTCTCGGTGCCGTAATGACCTTTGGCGGCAATATCGCCCACGCTGAATTTCGTGCCAGTGACCTGATCTATGTTCCGGTTGTTGCCCATGCCGCGGGGGCCAATGACAGTATCTGGCGGTCCGATGTGACAATCTCAAACGTCGAGGCTGAGGATTCAATTGACGTTGCCATCGTCTTTCTTCCCTCAGGCCTGAGAAACAACTCATACCTCTTCTCTGACCGGATTGAGTGGCTCGGGGGGCGGGAGGCCGACAGTTTCGGAATCATTGAGGAGCGCTTGGCCGACATTCCCCCAGGTGGTTCAGTCGCTTTGGAGGATATCGTCGAGACCTATTGGCCGGAAAATAGTGGGTTGAACGGGCAGGGAGCTTTGGTCGTTTTTTCCTATCTTGCGGACTCGTTGGAGGACGACGGGTCCAGGGAATATCGGAACATGACGGTCAGTTCCAGGACGTATAACACGGCGACGCTGTGGGAGCCTGATCCTGACAACGAGGGGGAGTTCCTCGAAAGTGAGGTCAGCTACGGTCAACTGTTGAACGGCGTTCCCTGGTACAACCTGGCGGACTCGGCCTACGTCAGTGATCAGGGGGACTTCAGCTACCTCGTTCTCGATGGTGCGCGAGATGACGAGTTCTTTCGATACAACCTCGGAATTCTCAACACTTCGGATCGGCAAACGACGTTGGTCATGAGGATCGATCCGATTCAAGCCGACGGCCAGCCGTTTCTCACCGAAACTGAGATTCCGATCAGCTTGACAGTGACTCTTCCTCCGTTGGCGCACATTCAATATTTTCAGATCTTCAGCAACGTTTTGGGCTTGAACGACGTTACTCAGGCCCGATTCAGGATCGGCATTGACCAATGGAGTACGACTGGGGTCACTCCCCACCCAACATTCACAATCTATGGGTCATTGATCGACAACGGGAGCAACGATCCCACGACCTACGAACCAACGTTTGAGGCGCCCTACAACGTCGAATGCATGTGGCCGACCGACGACGGTGGTGGAGACCCAAAAGCAGTAGGGCCGAACCGGAGGGTCTTGGAAATTCCAAGTATGTGGTAGCATTCGTTCCGGGTGGTAATCGGGGGTAGAAAACTCCCGCGAAAGGAGATTGAAAAATGGCAGATGTTGATGACAAAGTAGAAGGTAGTGTCGACGGAAAATATTACGTTGACTCGAGTTGTATTGACTGTGACGTATGCCGTACAACGGCGCCGGAGAATTTCCAGGCCAATGAGGATGAGGGTTTTTCCTTTGTTTTCAAACAGCCAGGGAATGACGAGGAAGAGGAACAGTGCCAGGAAGCACTGGAGGCCTGCCCGGTTGAAGCGATCGGCGATGACGGCTGATTTCTCCTGCAGAGACAGATCTTGAGGCCGGCGCATTGCGCCGGTTTTTTTGATGGCCGGGATTTCACCGATGTGCGAGGAAGCTTTTAGCGGTTAGCTTTTAGCTGTTAGCCAGAGTCAGAACAACCGCGTCGTCGGGAGGGCAATAAACTCTCTTGCGAACCCCGACCGGCCGCCGACGAACTCAATCTGGGTGAGCTCATCGCTAACAGCTAATGGCTAATGGCTCCCGGTTGGCTGGTCGAGGCCCTTTTGGTTCCAGTCCTGCCGGGTTAAAGTTGCCGCACGATGAATCGAAGGCTCTCGACATACGGGGTTGGACTGGCGGCTGTGAGTGTACATCTCTGGCTGGCCATTGTTGCTCGGTTGGGTGGCCCCAGGGTTCTCTGGGGTGACGAGAAGGCCTACCTGAGTTCAGCGGTTGCCGTCCTCCAGGGGGATCCGTCGTGGTGGCCGGCCCCATTGTGGCCGCCTCTTTATCCTCGGTTTTTGGCGGGTGTTCTCGCGGTATCCGGTCACAATCCTGTCGGAATCACCATCGTTCAGACGGTTTTACTCTTCGTTGTTGCCGCGATCTTTGGGGATCTGGTGCGTCGTTGGACCGGGGCCCGGGTGGCCGGCATCTCTGCCTTCCTGATGATGGCGGGGTTTCCTCCACTTGCAGCCTTCAGCCGGTTCTTGTGGCCTGAGGTCCTGCACCTGGTATTGGTTGTGGCCGCCGTCTGGGTTCTGGCCGTCCGGCGAGAAAGTTCTCTGTGGTTGGCGCTTGCCGGGGTTTCTCTGGGGTTGGCTCTTCTGACCAAGAGCATCCTGGGTCCGTTCTTGCCGGTACTGCTCGGGGCAGCTTTCATTGGTGACCGCGGCCCGCGGCGTGTTCTTCGTCTGGCCGTCTGCGTGGCAGCAATTGCGGTAGTCATCGGTCCGGTGATGGGGCTTCAATACAGGCGGGTGGGCGTACCGGTGATCTCCGACTCCTCGGCTTTCAATCTTTGGGTTGGGCTTAACGACCGTGGGATGAAGAGCTTTGAAGATTCTTTTGTGGCCGAAGCCTATAAAGAATATTCGGCATCGGAAGGGACGTTTTCGGACCGTAATGCTCGGGCGTACCGTCAGAGTCTGGCTTTGATTCGAGAACGAGGGTTGGGGCAGGTGCTGAAGGTTCAATTTCGGCGGCAATATGTACGGCTGTTCGACAAAGACTGCTATCTGACGGAGCAGGTTCCGGGAGGTGCCGCTGTGGCGCACGGGTCGGGTTTTGTCTCTCTGGGACCGAGGGTCTCGGCCGGTATCCGTAGTGTGTCCTACGGGACCTACGCCCTCCTTTTGTTGACCGCACCCCTGGGCTTCCTGGTTTGGCCGTTCGCACAACGGCGCTGGCCACGGGTCTTGCTGCTGTTTTTTCTCTATAATCTGGCATTGTTCCTTGTCCTCCACGTCAAGAGTCGGTACAGGATTCAGCTTCTGCCGGTTTTTTTTCTGGGGTCCTCCGCCGCCATCGCATGGTTTGAGGCCGGTCTCGAGGGGCGCATCTCTCTACGCCCTGTCGTGGGGCGGGTCGCAATGGCCGGCGCCTTGAGTGTGGGCATGCTGTGGCTCGCGTTCTGAGGCATGTGCTTTTCCTCGACAAACGAAAAAATGAGGTCGAGAACAAGCTGACATCGGGTCCTGGCTCGGGATATATCTTCCGCGTCTTTTTGCTCCGGCGCCGCCAGGCTGCACTCAGGTATACTCTCCTGCCATTGCAACCTGGGAGTATTGCTTGAAAAGACCGACAACTCGAATCAACTCTCACCTTTGTTCAGCAGCCGCTGTGATGATTCTGGTGATCAGTGTATTCCCGGCGATCGGGGTGCCGGCGGTCCCCATTGAAGGCGCAGATGCTGCCCAGCCCACTCGTTTCAAGTTCTACATCGAAGAGAGCGGCGTCTATGCCGTGACGTATGACGATCTGGTCCAGGTGGGGCTCAATTTCCGGGCGGTTCCATCGAAAGATCTCGGTATGACCAACCAGGGGGAACCACTTCCGATCTGGGTCGAGGATGGCGGCGACGGGATTTTCGGGCCGGGCGACCGGGTCATATTCGTCGGCAAGCGGCTCAGGGGTGAGTATTCCTTCCTTGACGAATACTCCCGTTTCAGCTGCTACATATTGGATCTGAAGACCGGTAATCCCATCAAGGGGAAGGACGTCGGTGGCGGCTGGAGTGGTGATTCTGCCGACATCAGGGCGGACCTGTTCGTTCGCAGCCATTTCGAAGAGGATACGGTGATGGTCCGTTATCCGGAACGTCCCAATGAACCCCAGGAGCGTTGGTACTGGTCCCGGTTGTCGGTGACCGATCGCAAGCCGTTCCGGCTTGATTTGACGTTCGACGCCATTCACCGTGAGCGGAACTCGGATGGCAGCGATGCACTCGACCTCCGTAATCTGACGATCGTCGGAGCAACCGATGGGAACATACAGGACAACATAGGCGAGATTTTCGGTCCCAGTGAATCAGTCACGGGCCGGGTTTCCCTCCGGATTGGGTTCCGGGGATGGTCCAAGCCTCGAAACGCCCAGGGACTGGTCCATCACGAGGTGTCGATTACAGCCAACGGCAAAGAGGTTTCGCCCGCATTGTGGGATGGGACGGACCCCTTCACTCATTCTCTTGAGATACCCCTCCATGGCGCAGACTTGACGCGGCTGGAACTGGAAATCAAGGTTTCGCGGCGTCACCTCCCTGAGACCAACGACCTCTTCGTCGATGTTGTAATGCTCAACTGGATCAAAGCGGAGTATCTCCGGGATGGCGGCCTGCAAGGAGGTCAGAGTCGGTTCGAGGTGAAGGCGGATGACCGGGGAGAGATGCCTGTGATTGATGTCGTCGCCCACGGCAAGGGATGGCTCTACGGGGAGGGCGATGGGCGGGGGGCGGTCATTGGCGGGCCAAACCGTCTGGATGCCCGTTTCCTTGGCGAAGGTCCAATCTTCCCCGTCATCGGTGACGCTTATCGAACGGTAGATCACATTGTCCCTGACGGTACATCGGTCTTGAAAACAGCATATCGGCAAACGGACTACATCATGATTACCCACCGGCGGTTGCTTGATGCCGTGAAACCGTTGGCCGATTTTCATAGGCAAAGAGGCCTCAGTGTCGCTCTTGTGGACGTCGAGGACGTTTATGATGAGTTCAATCACGGGATTCAGCACCCCCGAAGCCTGCGCGACTTCCTCAAGTGGGCCTATGACAACTGGCCGGAGCCGAGGCCTCGCTTCGTATTGTTGGCCGGGGATGCCAGCTGGGATTTCAAGAACCTGACGGCAGATGATTCCCACTACGCTGACTGGACCTACCGGCCTGGAGAGGCCAGCAATTTCGTCAAGAACTCGTCCTCGTCGTATGAGGAGATGGCCGACATCAACCACCGAAACCTGGTGCCAACCTGGGGTTATCGCACATCCCAGGGGCATGCAGCCAGTGACAATTGGTTGGTCTGTGTCGATGGAGACGACATCTATCCAGACATGGCGGTCGGCAGGATTCCGGTTACGGAGCCGGACGAGATGGCCGTCGTGGTTCAAAAGACCATCGCCTATGCCGATCACGGACCGGTGGGGTCGTGGCGGAAGAATCTCCTGTTCATCACCAACGAAAGCAAGGGTTTTCAGCGAGCCAGCGATACGACGGCGGAGGTCTTCGAAGACCGGGGTTACACGGCCCAAAAGATCTATCCCAGCCGCGAGGAGACGGCCAACGAAGAACATACCCAGAACATGGTCAGAGCCTTCGACGAAGGGCTGCTGATGGTTCAATTCCTCGGTCATGGCGGACGCTACATTTGGCGAACCGGCCCTCCGGACCTCAAGAAGAACCATGACCTTTTTACCCTGGAGCACCTGGACACCCTCGTGGTGACCGAGAAACTGCCCTTCGTAACCAGCCTGACCTGTTATTCAGCTCCCTTCGACCATCCGACCGCCGATTCAATCGGCGAGAAGCTCCTCAGGCTGGACGGGAAGGGGGCGATCGGCGTTTTTGCGGCCTCGTGGCGCAACAGTCCGTCGTCGAACATGGGCCGCATTGTCATGGACGAGCTTACGACTCCAGGGGCAACAATCGGTGAAGCACTCATGAGGGCCAAACATCGCCTTCGAAGTCCAACGCTGGTTGAGACCTACAATCTTCTGGGTGACCCGGCGATCAGTCTCAATCTTGCGCCCGACGTCGAGCCGCCGGTTTCCGAGGAAGCGCGACCCTCGAAAACGGCCGAAAAACAAAAGAAACCCGAGAAAGTGATGCCTGCACCGGTGGAGATCAAGGCCGATCTGGGTGAAGGTGGCCAGTGCGCAACCGATGCAGACCGAAAGGACGAGAAATGAGACGAATGACTCGTGACAGTATGACCCTCGTGGTGGTCATTATCACCCTTGCATTGAGTTGGACTGCTGCAGCGGCCTCCGGTCCCTGCCCTAAAGAGGACGGTACCGCCGACACGCCCAACGTCAAGGCCGAGGACGAGGCGCCGAAAAATTCGCTCAAGTGGACCACGGCCAGCGAAGTGGAGAACTTCGGTTTCGATATTTTCCGGAGTGAAAGTGAAGAGGGGCCCTTTGAAAAGAGGACCGATGATCCTTTGCCCGGTGCAGGTACCACCGACGAACCGCAGTCCTACCTCTGGGAGGATTTCGATATCGAGAGGGGCAAGGATTACTACTACTACATCGAGAGTATCTCAATGGCCGGTGTCAGGGAACGATTCAGTCCGATCATCAAGGCCCCGGCGAAGTAGAATTTCGCCGATCATGAAACGCCGCTCTTTCGGTCGATTCGGAGAGTGGGCCGCGCTGTTGTGGTTACTCATCCGGGGCTACCGTCTAAGGCACCGGAACTGGAGGGGCCCGTCGGGTGAGTTGGATCTGGTGATGAGTCGTCGCGGCGAGATTGTCTTCGTCGAGGTCAAGGCTCGGTCAGGGAGTGGGTTTGGCGGCGCTCTGGGCGCGGTCAACCACCGGAAGCAGGCCGCCCTGGCCCGGACTGCCTCCGCCTACCTCAGCCGCTTCACATTGTGGGACCGACCATGCCGATTCGACGTGATCGCCGTCGAGAGAAATGGCCGTGGTCCGGGTTTCAGAGTTACTCATCAAGCCAACGCCTTCCAACCGGATCTGGGCCGGAGGATGTGAGGGGGAAAGGCTAGGAAGCTAGGAAGCCAGAACGCTAGGAGGCAAGACGGGAACGCAGTTGAACCGCCAAGACGCAAAGGGCGCGAAGGGAAGGCAAAGAGAAAGAATTGAACCACGAAGACACGAAGAACACCAAGGAAAGACACAGAAGGGGAAGTTATTTTTATTGACTGGACGCTCGATGCCGGATTAATAGAGATGCCTAGCTGAGTCGATGATAATCCGGCCGGTTTGTTCTAGTTCCATTTTCACTTTTCTTATCTTGGCGCCCTTTGCGTCTTTGCGGTTCAATTCTCTTCTTGTCTTACCTCCCAGCGTCCCAGCTTCCGACCTCAATCCAACAAGTGCTCACTGATGTACGTGAACTTCCCCTTGTTGACCAGGCCGAAACTCTCTTCGAATTCGTTGATCATGCGGGAAACGGTCTCGCGGCTGGTGCCTATCGAGTGGGCGATATCGGAATGAGTCGGCCTTCGGACGACGATCCAACCGTTGCCCAGTTTCTGGCCGTGATCCCGTGCCAGATCCAGAAGGTACCGAGCCAGGCGGCCCGCGACATCCATGTAGGCCAGGCTCTCCATCTTGGAGTTGGCCCGGCGTAACCGTCTCGACAGGATGGCCAGTAGTTTCCTGGAGATGCTGGGGGTCGAAACGAGCATCTGGTGAAAGTCCTTGCGGTGGATCGTCAAAACATCCACCTGTGACGCCGTGATGACTGCCGCGGATCGTGGTGCCGACTCGAGGAGGGCCATCTCCCCGAAAACCTGTCCGGCGCCCAGGATGGTCAGGATGAAGTCCCGACCGTCGGTCGATGTGACGACGATTTTGACCTTGCCGGTGGCGATGATGTAGACGGAATCCGCCGGGTCACCCGCGTTGAAAATTGTCTCGTCCTTGTCCAGGGAGCGCAGTTGCACCACACTTGCCACCTGGGCCAGTTCCTCGTGGTCCAGGTCGGAAAAGAGGTCGACCTTTGAAAGAAGGGAGGTGACGTCCTGGCTCATGTGTCGGACCTTGCATTGACGGAAAGGAGGACCTTAACAAGGTCCATTCCCTGGACAGGCTCCTCGATGACGCTACAACCATCATCCCGGCTCATTCCCGGCTCGCACCATAACGGAGCTGAAAAACCGGAAATGTGGCAGGTCGCTTCAATGGCCGATTTGCTTTCGCCCCGGGTCACCGCCCGCTGTCCATGAAAGAGCATGGCCACCCTGTCGACGGACATGATGTCCAATCGAGTGGCGGTCAGAATCGCCCTTTGGGAGGGGAGATCGATGACATCAGTCAACAGA
Organism: Holophagae bacterium; assembly: GCA_030618605.1. Classification (GTDB taxonomy): domain Bacteria; phylum Acidobacteriota; class Thermoanaerobaculia; order Thermoanaerobaculales; family Sulfomarinibacteraceae; genus DAOWGJ01. The sequence goes on from JAUXDC010000028.1 coordinate 15,010, forward strand.
GGCGTGGCGCCACCGGCCTGAACCTCGAGGGACGGGACCATCGCCACGAGGATCACGGCCAATTGTTCCCTGGTTACGGCCTTTGAGTAGACAGCCTCATGAACGTACGGCGGCAGGATGGAAAGCCGCCACATCAGTTGTGCCCTTCGCAGTGCCCCGTCCTTGGCGGGATGGCCGGCTGGAAGTGACCCGAGCAGATCCATTGCGTGCTGCCAACGCCCCTGGGTCGATGCCATGTCGGCTCTCAAAATCAAGGCCTCGGGAAGAGATCCCAATCGGGAGAGAGCGGCCTCGGCCTCCGGTCCCTGCTGGAGCTGCAACAGCGCTTCGGCCCGAGTCAGAAGGGCGGACTGATTGTCTGGATCGAGAGCCAACGCCTGTTCGATGATGGTGAGGGACTCCATTGGTTGCCCGGCCGTAAGGGTCTCGCGGCCTCGTTCGATGCGATCGTCGACCCAGCGTTGTTGAAGGTCCTTGTCCCGACGTGCGTAGGGGCCCGACGGCCACAACTGAGAACTCCGATGGGCTGAGCTCAGGGCTACGGTTTCGTTCCCTTGTAACTCAGCAGCCGTCGAGAGGGTTACCCAACCGGCAGCGTACTGGGGGTATTCGTCGACGAAGTCCTCCAGCCGCTTCTGAATTTCCGCAGATGGCCCTTCGACAAGGGTGACCTGAAGTCTGAGAAGCTCGGTCTGTGGACTTGCGAACCTGGCAACGGTTGTCCTGGCCTCTGTGCCCCTCCCGGCCAGAAGGTCTTCCCATGCCTTGTCTACAGCTTTCCGCTCGGTCGAGTCAATCGGTTTTCGCCCCGGTCCGGTTAGTGGAGAGGGAACGTCAATTGTCAGTCGTGCCCCGGAAGTTGCGGCCGGAGGCGGTGCGCTGGTCTGACAGGCAGCACTTACCAGAAGCGCCAAGCCCAGAAAGACTGACGCCCTTGAACGGCATCGGTCCATGGCACCCATTAAATCAACAACCGGCATTCAGCGCCTCATCTCGGAGGGTGGGACCGCGGAGATGCTGGCGATGGAATGTTTGAACACGATCTGTTCCTGCCCCTGGTGTTCCAGAATAATGGCGAAGCGGTCAAATCGCCGCAAAATGCCGGTCAAACGTTTGCCGCTGGCCAGGTAGACATGGATGACTCGTTCTTCCTTGCGGAGTTGGTAAAAGAATGGATCCTGGATATTGATCGTGTTGCCTGCGGGTTTGGTCATATCAGGTCCCCTCGATGTTGACGACGGATTGAAGGTTCTTCGAGATTGCTTCGAGTCTCGTTCCCGGCCGGAGGTGTCATTTCGATAAATTCCGACCACAGTCTACACACGGTGTCGGCACCACCATTTTCAAGCGGGGGAACCCAGTGAAGGTGCCCTTCCCCCCTCAGCCACGTCAGTTGTCGTTTCGCCAGTTTCCTGCTGGATCTCTTGGTTCGTTCGACGGCCTCTTCTCTATCTATTCGGCCCGACAACATGTTGACGATCTCTCGATAGCCGATAGCTTTCAACGAGTGGCTGTCACTGGGCACTCCTGAGTCAAGGATTCTCCTCACCTCCTCAACCAGTCCACCGGCAAACATCGTATCGACTCTGCGATCAATTTTAGCATAGAGGTCCGGCCTCAGGCGGTGGGGTGCGGTCAGGAGAGCATTGTAACGAGAGGCCTTTTGGTGACGTCTCCAGTGGGCAGAAATCGGTTCTCCGGAGACCTCTCCAACCTCCAGGGCTCGGAGAATTCGTTGCCGGTCGGCCGGACCGATCAGAGCTGCTGCCTCGGGGTCAAGATTGACCAGCTTTTCGAAGACGCCCTGACTGTCCAGGTCCCAGTCGCACTCAAGGCGAGCCCTGAGATCGGGGTCGTGGGGAGGAGATGGAAACAGTCCGAACAGTAGGGAGCGAATGTAGAAATTCGTACCCCCGACCACAACGGGCACCCGCTTGCGTTCGAGAATGCCGGTGATGGCCTTGTCCGCTGTGCTGACGAAATCGCCGGCGGAGAAGGGTTCGGTCGGTTCGAGGATGTCCAGCAGGTGATGTGGAATCCCCCGCTGAACCTTCACAGACGGTTTGTCGGTCCCGATGTCCATGCCCCGGTAGACGGCGAAGGCATCGGCTGAAACTATTTCTCCGTCCAGCCGTTCGGCCACCTCGACGGCGAGACCGCTTTTCCCCGACCCGGTCGGTCCCATGATGATGAGGATGTCAGTCACTCGTGCTCCATATTTCAAACGGCGAGATTAAGGTCTCAGGTCTCAGGGGACAGGGTACAGGGTACAGGGAGCAGGGGACAGGGAGAGGGGGAGAGGGGGAGCAGGTTCGGAGTCAACGGCTGAGAGCTCAGCCTCTTTCATAAATCGTGATATCAGGGACTATTGTGGCGCAGGCATCTTGCCTGCGATTTTCATTGCAACCACAACTTGTTGAAAAACAACAAGTTTACGCATGCTGGAAGCGCGCTGCCACAACGATTCTTCTATTCGAATGCGGTTTATCTGGATTTTTGCAAGAGGCCCAGCTGACAAATCCGGCACTGCCGCCGGGGTTGTTAATGCGGCGCTGTATACACCTGCCACTGACCGTCATCGGTGACCAGAACGCCGCACCTGCCGTCCCGGGCCGGGTAGATGAACGGAATGCCCCGTGCTGAAAGGCGGTCCAGGACGGTTGGGTGAGGGTGGTGGTGCCGATTCTTCGGGCCGGCAGGAATCAGGACCAGGGAAGGCGAAACGGCATCGAGGAAACGACCCGAGGTTGACGAAGCACTACCGTGGTGGGGCGCAAGCAGGACATCGGCAGCCAGGTTCGAGGTTCGCGCAAGAGCCCTCTCAACGTTGGATCCGATGTCGCCGGTCAGTACGATCGCCCCCGAGGACATCCGTGCCCTGAGGACCAGGGAGCGGTCGTTGTTGCTGAGATGTGTGCGCCCGGCCGGAGGCCAAAGAATGTCCAGCCTTGAAGGGCCGGAACGAATGATCGACCCCCGAGCCACTGTGGATATTGCCGTACCCGCCTGGCGTGCCGCCCTGAGGACGGGAACGATTACCGCATCCGTCATCAGCCACGAGGGCATGATCAACCGGTCCGTCGAGGTCGATTCGAGCACCCGCCGGATACCGCCGATGTGATCTTCGTCCCCATGGGAGACAACGACCGTCGAAAGATGTCTGCATCCGGTATCAGCCAGCATCTCGGCAGCCTCCGAACGGTAGTGTCCGCCGTCGAACAGGAGGGTGTGGCCGGACGCGACCAGGGTCAGGGCCAACCCGTCTCCTATCGGAAGCAGCTCGACCCGCTCGCCGAGAGTGTCCCGATGAAGGATTGAGGCGAGGGGTGACACCAGGATCAAGGAAATCCAGGCGATAGCTGCTGCTCTACCGAGACGGCCGTAGCGGAGGGCCAAAAGCCCGGTCGCGACCAAGAAGAACAGGATGATCGAAGGCGTTGTTGGGACGATCAGGGTCCATTGCCTGCCGAGGCTGCCGATCACCCAGAGTGCATCGGTCAGAATCCTCAGCAACTCCAGGATCCAACCAGCGGCGCCCTGCCAGAACGGAGCGAGAATCACGGCGGCGACCGCCAAAGGGATGGCCGGCGTCAACAGCAGGGGGATGGCAAGATTGACGATGGCGGCCAGAGGGGTTGCGGTCCTGAAGTGAACCGCGACGATCGGTGCAGCAGTGAGCTGGGCGACAATCGGGATTGCGAAGACGCCTCGAAGCCAGCGAGGTCCCCGAAGCCACTCGATGAGTGGAGGCGCCCAACGGATCAAGGCTGCGGTGACGGCGACCGTCAGCTGGAACCCGGCTTCGAGGATCAGGCCGGGACTGACCAGCAGCATCACCGCAGCGGCAGTCAGGACGGTCCCAAGGGGCATGGCGGCGCGACCCAGCAGCCGCGCCGCGAGGTAAAGACAGAGCATCAGGCAAGCTCGAACGGCCGACGGTGCGGCGCCGGCAAGGATTGTGTAGCCCGGAACCATCAAGAGGAGAGCCCACCGAATGGTCGTCGGTCGGAGTCCGATGATGACTCCGATCAGCCAGAAACTGCCCGAGACGATACCGACATGCAGACCGCTGACGGCCAGAGCGTGACCCAGTCCCGAGGCCCGCCAGCCATTCCTTCGATGTGCGGGGACCATGTCCCGACGGCCCAGGGCAAGAGCGGCCGCCAATTCCGCCGACCGGATTCGGCCGGGGTCCGTACCTGCGGCCCTGATCAGCGATGCTGCAAGGTATTCCCTGACGGCCGGTGTGCCTCTCGGCGACTTCGAGGCCTTGAGGAGGCCCGGTGAAGCTGCGACCAACAGAGGTCTTTGGGCTGTGCCCTTGAGGGAGACCAGGGTTTGAATCCCGGCGCCGGGCCGGGGCAGGTCGATGTCGTTCGCCGTGGTTCGGACCTCCAGTCGACATCGCCTCGGTAGGTCAAACTGGTCTGCGGCGTGTAATGCGTCATGGATCCGGACCTTGGTGGTATGGCCCCAGCGGCCGGCCGACCATCCTTCGAGAATTGTCATGTTGGCACGGAGAGCAACGGGGGAAGGGCTCTTGAGCAACGTATCGAGAATGCCCTGGCGCTTCATCTCTTCCATGCCCCGCCAGCCACCGAGCGCAATGCCGGCTATCAGGAGCAAAATGACTCTGCGTCGGCCATCCGAGTAAAATCCGGCCGCCACGGTCAGAATTCCCGTCGCACCCAGGATTGCGATGATGGCCGGTGGAGCGGAAATCCTGGTAACGATGACCAGGCCGATGGCAGAAACAAGGCCGACGACAAATGACCAAAGGGCGTCTAAAGAGGCCTGGCGTTTGGTCGTGTCGCTCAAGCGTCTTTCGGCCGGGCCTCCGAGGTTCCGGCCCCTGTTCCCTGAATCCTTGCTTCACCTGTCGAAGATGTTGAGTCTTCACCCTCCAGCACCGAGAGGACCTCGACATGGTGAGTCGAAGGAAAGAGGTCGATCAGTTCGAGGTGGGTCAACCGGTATCCCTTACCGAGGAGTTCGGCCGTATCGCGGGCCCAGGTGGCGGGGTCGCAGGCCAACATCAGCAACCGATCGGGATGCCAGGCCGCCAGGCGCCGCCGGAGATCTGAGCTCAGGCCGGCTCGTGGAGGGTCGGCGATGACCAGTGATTCTTTGGGGATTCTCCCGGATCGCCGGAGTACCTCCTCGGCCGGAACCCCAAATCGAATACTGGCCTTCGGGAGGTTGCGCCGTGCGGCTCGTCCGGAAGATTTTGAAGTCTCCGCCAGGACCAGTGGCCTCTCGGCCGCATGGGCCGCAGCGGCAGCCAGGAAGCCGACACCGGTGTGGAGGTCCCAGGTGGGAACCGGATCGGGGCCAACCAGGTCGGCGACGCGTTGAAAGAGCCAGGGTACAAGGTGACGGTTGCCCTGGAAGAAGGCGCCGATCGGAACCTCCAGGGAAAGAGGCAGGGCCATGCGAACGTGGTCCCGGCCCCACACTCGTTCCAAGTCTCCGGAGCTCTTGAGAACGTGGAACCCGTTTGGTCCATCATCGAGGGTGTCGGCGGCAGGTACCGCAGAAACCGGCACATCAGGGCCGCGATCAACCCGCTTCAAGGCGGCGACAGCCTGGCTTCCGTCGAGGTTTTCAAGCCACTCGATGTCAACAGGATGGGGGCACGAGTGGGCCAAGGCACGTGTCAGGGAGGGAAGGCTTCGAACGAGTCGCGGCGAAAGAATCCGACATTCTTCAATAGCCTCCACAGTGTTGGAACTATGACGGTAGAAGCCCAGAATCCTCTGGTCGGGATCCCAGTGCAGTTGTGCCCGGAGTCGATAGGCCATGGGAGATGCCGTGACCGGGGCTTTGCTGAGCAGGCGGCTCAGTTCCGGCCAGCCCCGAGCGGCTTCAGAGGCAGCTTCGGCCTTGAGGGCCGCTCCGGCCTCTGGGAGGATATGGGGCCAGTCGCAACCGCCGCAGAATGTTGCGTGGGGGCACGGCGCCGGTTCGCGGGCGGGGTGGGGCGCGGAAAGGACCTCAAGTGTCTTGCCCTCGATGATGCCTTTTCGGCTGGTCATGGCTTCGGCGCGGACCCGCTCGCCCGGCAATGCGCCAGAGACCATCCAGATTTCGTCCTGGTGATGGGCCAGTCCCCGTCCACCGCCGACAACCTTGGTGATGTCCAATTCAACGTGAGTCATCATCGAAGCTCCAATCGCGGTAGGTCCAGCAGGTGACGAATCTCGCGGTCGATCACTGCGCGTCGTGAACGTTTGAGTGCGTCGCCGGTGGCCCCTGAAGCGGCCGTCTTTGCCTCGGCAAACCGTTCAAGTTCAGCCAGGGTTTCCGTGGGTAACGATCGTCGACACGCCTCGAGCAGGGCCGTTTCCAGGGCAAAGAGCTGTTCGTCGGCCAATGCCGGGGCCGTGCCGACCAAGGCGTCCACCTGGACGGCGAAGTTTTCGATCGTAGCTCCAGCCTCCGGAACCGGCGCATGGTCAACCGCTTTTCTGAGATCGGCCGCAAGGGCCCTGATCAACAGGTCGGTGTTGCGAGGATCGTCGCCACTCGATTGAGCCCCGGCCTGCTGTTCCTTGAGCCGTTTGGCGTGGCGACGGACAGCGTGCCGACAATAGCTCAGGCTGACGACCGGATCTCCGTCGTCGGCCTGGCGGCGTTTCTCCATCACCTCGGTCACCCCCGCGGTTACGGCAGGGAGGGGGACGCCGTCCTTCCACCAGTTTCTGGCCAACTGCACGTCTTTTGGCGACAGAAGGTGGGGCACACCCCTGAGGGTGGCAAAAAGGTCTTCCACCGTGCGCAGGAACTCGATCTCGGGGTCCGTGTCGGTCACAGGGACAGTGTAGCTGGGAAGCTGGGAAGCTGGGAAGCTGGGAAGCGAGAAAGCTAGAAAGCTAGAAAGCTGGGACGCTAGAAAGCCAGGAAGCCAGGCGGCTGGGACGCAGGACGGGAACCGTAAGATTCCGCATCCAGAGGATGCAGTGCGGGCATCGCCCCGCAACGGTGTCGACTCAACAACACCGATGCGGATCTGGGGATCGATATTTTTGACTTCTTCGAAATATTTGACCCTGATCCGCGTCAGGCTGCCTTGTGTT
>JAUXDC010000138.1 GCA_030618605.1 Holophagae bacterium
ACCAGCGGTCCGGAAGCGACTGCGGGGTCGATTTTGACCAGGTCGAGGACCAGTGGCATCGCGGCGCCCAGCAGACTTGCAGCCGACATTCCGATGGCCATTGCCAGGCCCAGTGCCAAACCGATCAACGGGTTGCGGCCGAACAGCATTCCGAGTCCGCCGGCCATCGCGCCGCATACTGCTCCCATCAGTAGGGCCACCCCAACTTCGCGTATCACATGGCGGAAGAATCGGTTCCGAGGCAGGGTGTCCAGGGCCAGACGTCTGACGGTCGTCGTTGAGGACTGCAGGGAGGTATTGCCGGCCATGGCCATGATTGCCGCAGTGAAAACCGAGACCTGTTGGTACATTTCGACGTTATTGGATGCTGAAATCTGAACCATGGTTGAAAGCTGGGTGCCGGCGAGGCACACCAGGAGCCACGGCAATCTATAGCGCGCGACGTGGAGGATCGATTCCGACTCTTCCTCCTCGGCCGAGGATCCCGCCAGGCGGTAGATGTCTTCAGTTGCCTCTTCTTCGATGACTTCGAGGATGTCGTCGACGGTGATGGCGCCCATCAGGTGGTTGGCATCGTCAACGACCGGGAGGACGGTAAATCCGTACTTGTCGACCTGAACGGCGACTTCCTCCTGGTCGGTGTCCAGGGTGACCGAGATGATATCGGTGGACATGATATCGCCGAGGCGTGCTGTGGGGTTGGCCGTGACCAGGCGGCGCAATCTAACAAAACCCATCAATCCATGGTCTGAGTCGATGACGTAGAGTGACGCCGTGACGGTGTCTTCGTCGGCGCCTCGAAGTACGGTGATTGCATCATCGACGGTGGCCTCGGGGGTCAGGGCAACCACCTCGGGGTTCATCAATCCGCCGGCGGTGTCTTCGGGGTATTGCAGCAGGTCGCGGAGGACTTCTTCGTCCTCTTCCTTGATGTGGTGGAGGACCTGTTCGCTTTCGTCGTCTTCCAGTTCTCCGATCAGATCCGCTGCTTCGTCCGCCGGCATGCTCTCGGCGATGCGGGCCAGCCTGACAGGGTCGATGTCCTCAACCAGCTCAGAACGGATTGAGGCCGTGGTGTCGTTGAGAACGGTTCCGGCGGCCTCGTGATCCAGGGCATCGACGATGCGTTGCCGGTCGTCGGCGTTGAGGAGGTCGAGCCAATCAGCGATATCCTCGGGTCTCACCAGGCGCAGGAAGATCTTCAGAGCCCCCTCCTCACCATCGCGAAGCAGCGCATGCAGCTCCTGGACGAGGTCGGTTTCGCTCCTGGTTTCAGTCATTGGCTTTCCCTGCCCCTGATATTCGTCGTTCTGTATTGCAACCGGTTGGCTGGATTGGAAAGAACCTATCGTTTAAAGAACCCGCTCGCCGGCTTTGATCCGCCGCCCTGGTCTGCGAGTTTCTGGTTCAGATCCCTAATTCTCTCGTTGAGAGCACCGGTCTTCTTTTCCAGGTCTTCCCTGAGGCGTTGATTCTCGCCCTTGACCTTTTCCATCTCTCGTTTGCCTTCTTCGTTGGACCCGGAATTCTGCTCCAGAGCCAGTCTCAGATCGGTGACCTCGGCCTCCAGATCGGCAATCCGTTCGTCTTTTTCCTGAAATTTCACCTTGTGGCGTTCTTCCAGTTCTTCATAAAGTTCTTTGGTTTCGAGCAACTCGGTAATTTGTGAAAAGTCCGCTGCCGATGGTGCCATTTTCCCCTCCCTGAACTTCTCTTCGATGCTGGGGAACATCTTTCTGAGCTTGAGCGACAGGTCCTCCGGATCCCAGGATGCCTTGACGGCCTCGTCATAGGTGATCACGTCGTGGGCCAGGAGGCCGATCAGGCTCTGGTTCATGGTCTGCATCTTGTAGTAATTGACGCTCTTCTCCATCTCCTCGGCGATTTCCTTGATTTCGCCCATTTCGATGTGTTTGCTTATTTTAGGAGCGTTGAGAAGGATTTCGACGGCGGGTAGCCGGGCAGTGTCCTCTTTATTCTCAACCAGGGTCATCGACACGATTGCCTTGAGAACCAACGCCAGCTGATTGCGAACCTGGATCTGCTGGTCTGGGGGGAAGGCGTCGATGATGCGGTCAATCGTTTGTGCCGCCGAATTGGTATGGAGGGTGGAAAAGACCAGGTGCCCGGTCTCGGCAGCGGTGATGGCCGTTGAGATTGTCGCCAGGTCCCGCATCTCACCGACCATGATGACGTCGGGGTCCTGGCGCATGCAGTTTCTCAGGGCCTCCTGGAAGGTTGGGGTGTCCGTTCCAACTTCGCGCTGAGAAATTGTTGCCTTGTCGTCGGAGAAGAGAAACTCAATGGGGTCCTCGATCGTCACAACGTGGCATGGCCTCGTGGCGGCGATCTTGTGGACCAGTGCGGCAAGGGTCGTGGACTTTCCGGTGCCGGTCGGTCCCGTGACCAGAACCAAGCCGCTGGGGATTTCGGTGAAAGTTTCAATGACGTCGGGGAGGTTGAGCTCCTCGATCGTGAGGATGTCGAACGGCACGCGGCGAAAGACCGCAGCCATGGTGCCGCGCTGCATGAATACGTTGCACCTGAAGCGTGCGACTCCGGGAACGCCATACCCAATATCAACCGCTTGTTTTTCCAAGAAAATCTGACGGAGGGTTGGGGTCATCACCGGTTCCAGCATCTTCTCGATGTCGTCCGGTTTCAGCGGCGTGGCCTTGACCGGAATCAGACGGCCTTGGATCCGTAGCAGCGGTGGCCTCATCGGCTTTAAATGGAGGTCAGATGCCTCCTTTTTCGTCATAAACATCAGTAGCTCTTTGAGCTCCACGAAAACCTCCGATCTCACATCATACAGGACCCGGGCAATGCCTACTTGTTGTGTTGCGCGCAGCGCCATAGGTTAGGAGGGCGGACCGTATTGGCCAGCTCCTTGCCCTCAGTCTGAATGCCGTCGTCAGGGGCCGATACGGTCCGTGCTGCTAACCTGCCTCGACCCGATTGCGTCCGCGGCCCTTGGCTCGATAGAGAGCGGTATCCGCGGCCAGACAGAGTCCGTCGGGGCTCTGATCTCGCCCAGGCGCCTTCGATGCCGTTCCGACGCTGATGGTGACGATGCCTGCTGTTGGCGAACCCTGGTGGGGGATAGCGCACTTTTCGACCAGACGGCGGAGGGTTTCGGCCATGCCGGTGGCGGTCGCGGCGTCGCAGTCAGGCAGCAGAACTGCGAACTCTTCTCCGCCGTAACGGGCGATGAGATCGTTTGCTCGGCGGAGTCCGTCGTTGAGAACCTGGGCCAATCGCTGAAGGCATTGATCACCCTTGGCGTGGCCGTAGGTGTCGTTGAAGGCCTTGAAATGGTCGACGTCGATCATCAAGAGCGCAACCGAGGTGTGTTCACGTTGTGCCCTGGCCCACATTCGGTCCAGCCTCTGGTCAAATGACCGGCGGTTGGCGATCTTGGTCAACGGATCAATGAGGGACAGTTCCTCCAATCGAAGATTGGCCTTTTCCAGCTCCTGGGTAACGTGGAGGAGTTCTGCGGTCCTCTCTTCGACCTGTTGGGCCAGAATGTTCTTCATTCGCCGGATTGCCGCCGTGCGCAGGGAAGCAACGCCGAAGCCGAGGGCGATCAAGGCGACGGCGCTGAGGAGGAGGAACTCCACGGTCTGGAAGAACCGGGGTTCAACGACGAACTCGAGGCGGGTCGTTTGTCGGCTCCACGTTCCGTCCGCGTATCCCGCAACGATCTCCAGGGTGTGAGCGCCGTGGGGAAGATGGGTGAACAAGGCAGAGCGGCGTTGGCCGGCGCCGGTCCAGCCCTCGCTCAGATCACTGAGTCGGTAGCGAAAGCGGAGACGCTCGGGGGCGACAAAGGAGGTCGCCGTGAAGTGGACCTCCAGTGTCCCCGAGTCGGCCGGAACGGTGATTGGACCTGGCGGCTGGATCGAACCGTCGATGATGACCTCGCTGATCAAGACCTCGGGCGGTTCGGGGATTTCCGGCAGCTGTCCTGGGTCGAATGCGACGACGCCCTGTACGGTCGGGAACCACAGGAGGCCGTCTTCAGATCGCCAGCCGGCCGGTTGACTGCCGCCGTTACATTCGTCGGTGGTCATGCCGTCCCATCGACCCAGGGCTCGATAGGTCAGTGGATCTTGTCCTCCCAGGGCTTTTTCGAGGAGCTCAGTGGCATCGACACCGAAGATGCCGCGGTTACAGCTCATCCACAACCGTCCATCGTCATCAGGGAGTATTCGGTAAATGACGTCGTCGAATAGGCCGTCCGCGGTTGCGACTGTGCGGATGCCGTCCGAGGTCAAAAGATCAACACCCCCACCGTTGGTCCCAACCCAGATGCGTCCGTCGTCGTCCTCGTAGATCGAGAGCACGCTGGGATTGCTGAGGCCGTCGGCGGGAGCCAGACAGGTGATCTGATGGTCTTTCAGAGAACAGATGCCACCGCTGGTGCCGATCCAAAGTGTGCCGTCCCTGCCGGTGTGCAGGCTTCTGATTAAATTGGTTGCCAGACCGTCTTCGGTGGTCAGAACGCTCCATTCTCGGTCTTTGTATGCGGCCAGTCCACCGCCGTAGGTTCCGACCCAGATAGTGCCGTCACTTGTCTCTCCGATCGACCATACCGTGTCGTTTGGTAAACCGCTGTCTGTTGTCCAGTGTTGGCGACGTCCCTGGAAGAACCTGCTGATTCCTGCCCCGTAACTGCCGACCCACAGGGCTCCGTCAGAGGCCAGGTGGAGGGCAAAAACGTCGTTCTCTGGCTGGCGAGCGCCCAGGGGCGCCCCTTGGATTCTGCCGTCTTGAATCAGTTGCAGGCCGCCGTTGCTCGTGCCGACCCAAATGCCGTGCCCCGGCTCCTCAAGTACGACTCGTGGCATACCGCCGATGCCCTCCGAGCCGGAATCGAAGACCGTGAACGGGCTGTCCTTCAATCGAATGGTGCCGGCCGCTGCGGTCCCCACCCAGAGATTGCCCTCCCTGTCCTCCCCGATGGAGATGACAATCTCGTCACCGAGCCCGTCATCTCTCATGATGGCGGTGATGGCGCCTTTCGTCAGGCGGGCGAGGCCCCGGTAGGTTCCGATCCAGAGGTTGTGATCTCGGTCTTCGTGGATTTGGGAGATGCGGTTGCTGGTCAGACCGTCAACCGTTGTCAGGGTCGTGAAAACGCCGTCTTCGTACCGGGACAGGCCTCCCCCAAAGGTGCCAAACCACAGACGGTCCGATGAATCCAGGAAAATTGTCCAGACGTTATTGTGCGGGAGGCCCTGGTCCGTCGTCAGGTGTTCCTTTCGGTCGCCCTCGAGATGCCAAACGCCGTCACCTTCCGTTGCGATCCAGAGGCTGCCGTCGTGATCGATCTCGAGGTCGAGAATCAGTGTGCTGGTGACGGTGTCGATGTGTTCTGGTGTGGTGGCGCCCGGGTCCAGGCGGAAGAGCCCGTGGCCTCGGGTCCCGATCCAGAGTCTGCCTCGTATGTCCTCAAGGAGGCAGCGGACCTCGGTCGTGGGCGTTTCGGTAAAAAAGGTCGTGTGCAGAGTTCCATCGGGGTCCAGGCGGGCCAATCCTCCCCCTCCGCGCATGCCGATCCACAGCCGGTTGTTCTGGTCCTCGAACAGTGTGCGGACGTTGCGAGCAGGCAGGGCCGGGATCGAATGAGTGTCCCAGACCCGGAAGCTGATGCCGTCGAAGCGCGCCAGACCCTCCTGGGTGGCAAACCAAAGATATCCACGGTGCCCCTGAACGATTGTCTGTACCGTATTTTGCGGCAGACCGTCTTCGGTGGACCATCTGCGCAGACTGTATTGAGTGGGATGAACCTCGGGGTCGAGGGCCACGAGAGGCAGGGCCCATATCATGGTCATCAAAGTCACGACGACTCTTAAGACTGCGGTGGAGAGAGTGATACCTCTGATCAACACGGGTGCAGTGTAGCAAGGGGGAATTGGAAACTTGATACTGGAAACTCGATACTGAACTTCTTATGCCAAAAGTATCGACAAAGATCTACAGTCCTCGCCTGAGGCGGCAAGGAATCCGTCATGGCTGAGTGTCCCTTCAGTCCGAGCTGAACCACCGAGAAGTTCATTGCGTTTCGAGTATCCAGTATCAGGCCCTTTCGGTCCCGGTCCCGCTGTGTCAGTAAAAATCATGACTCTTGATGAACGCTTCCCCTTGGAGCCTTTCGAAGCGTCGGGCCTTGACCGAAATCGTGCCGTCTGAGATTTGCAGGGGACCCTCGATCAGCAACAGAGGTGAGGTGACGATCAACTGACGGTGTTGGCGGTAGAGGTCGGGTTTGATGATGGCCTGTACCGTTCCGCCTTCGTCTTCCATGGTCAAGAAGACGAAGCCCTTGGCCGTGCCGGGACGTTGGCGCACGATGACTGCGCCGGCGACCTTGATCAGTTGACCGTTTCGACATCCCTTGAGCCGGGTCATCGGGGTGACGCCCCGCCGATCGAGGTCCGGCCTGAAGTAGTGCATCAGGTGGGGGCCGGTCGTCAGATTGAGGCCGCCATAGTCGGCCATGGTCTCTTCGATGGCGCTCATCTCCTCAAGTGGTGAATCCTCCTCCGGCGCCAGTCGTTCGAAGAGAGGTCTGTTGCGACCGCCAACCTCGGCCACCTGCCACAGCGCCTTCCGCCGTGAAAGACCGAAGGCGGCCAGTGCGCCGACGTGAGCCAGGCGTTCCAGTTCGTCCGAGGACAGCTTGCAGCGGCAGGCAAGATCGCTGGGATTGGTGAAGGAGCGGGCCTCCTGCTCGCGTTCGATCCTCTCGCCGGCATCCCGCTTGAGACCGTGGACCCATCGCAGACCCAGGCGGATGCCTTGGTCTTCCCAGCGGCATCGCCACCCGGAACGGTTGACATCTACGGGTAAGACTTCGACCCCTGCTCGCTGTGCGTCCTTGACCAGGGTTGCCGGGTGATAGAAGCCCAAGGGCCAGGCATTGAGCAGGCCGGCGTAGAACGCCGTCGGGTGGTGGCATTTGAGGTAGGCCGAGGTGTAAACGATCAGCGCAAAGCTGGCGGCATGGCTTTCGGGGAAACCGTAGAGAGCGAAGGACGTGATGGCGCGGACGACCTCCTCCTGGCCCTCAGCCGTGATGCCATTGGCGCTCATGCCGCGTCGCAGTCGTGCCTCGATGCCCTTCATACGTTCGTGAGAGCGCTTGAACCCCATGGCGCGGCGCAGTTCTTCAGCCTCGCCGCCGGAAAAGCCCGCCGCCACCATGGCGATGCGCAGGAGCTGCTCCTGGAACAACGGCACGCCGAGGGTACGTTTGAGCACCGGTTCGAGGCTGGGGTGAGGATAGCTGACGGGCTCCCGGCCCATTCGCCGCTGCAGGTAGGGGCTGGTCATCTTGCCGGCGATGGGGCCGGGTCGGATGATTGCGACCTGGACGACCAGATCGTAGAAGCACTCGGGCCGGTTGCGTGGCAGGGAGGCCATTTGGGCGCGGCTCTCAATCTGAAAAACGCCCGCGGTGTCGGCGCGGCGGATCATCGCGTAGGTTTCGGGATCGTCGGGCGGCAGATGAGCCAGATCGAGGTCGATGCCTTCGTGGGAACGAATCATCGGAATGGAGTCCTCGATGGCGGCCAGCATCCCGAGACCCAGCAGGTCGACCTTGATCAGGCCGAGGTCGGCACAGTCGTCCTTGTCCCACTGGATGATCGTGCGCCTCTCCATCGCGGCAGGTTCCAGCGGAACGACCTCGTCGAGGCGGCCCTGAGCGATGACCATGCCACCCGAGTGCTGTCCGAGGTGCCGGGGCATGTGGTGAATCTCATGCCACAGGCGCTTGAAATGGCGAACGCGCCGAGCCTCCGGGTCGAAACCCAGGGCCCGGAGCTCGGTATCGAAGTGTCGGGCGCCCTCGTCGAACTCCTGCGAGGCGTGGCCGCCCAATCTCTTGGAGATTCGGTCGACCTGTTCGAGCGAGAAGCCGACTGCCTTGCCGACCTCCCTGGAAGCGGAGCGATCCCGGTAGGTAATGACATTGGCGGTCATGGCGGCGCCGTGGGGGCCGTACCGCGAATAGACGTGTTGGATGACCTTTTCTCGCTGCGGTCCCGACGGTAGGTCCAAATCGATGTCCGGCCACTCGCCGCGTTCTTCGGACAAGAAACGTTCGAAGAGAAGTTCCATCTTGACCGGGTCGACGGCGGTGATCGACAGGGCGTAGCACACGGCGGAGTTGGCTGCCGATCCACGGCCCTGGGCCAGAATCTTCTCTCGTTGGCAGAAACGAACGATGTCCCAGACGATCAGAAAGTAGCCGGCCAGGTCCAACTTTTCGATCAGGGTCAGTTCTTTTTCCAGTTGTACCTGGGCGCGGGCGGTCAGGGGACGGAAGCGGCAGCGGGCGGCGGCCCACGTCACGGCCCGAAGGTAGGAGTTGAGGCTTTCACCGGGTGGCAGGGGGTAGTCGGGAAAGCGGTATCCGAGGTCATCCAGGGTGAAGTCCAGGCGGTCGGCCAGATTTGCGGCGCCGCCGATGGCTCTGGGGATATCGGCGAAGAGTCGGTGCATCTCTTCGGGCGCCTTGAGGTGGCGTTCCCTTTGGGCGTCGAGCAGGCGGCCGGCGGCATCCAGGGTCACGCCTTCCCGGATGCAGGCCAGCACGTCGGCCAGATCCTTGTTCTGGCGACCGGCATAGCGCACGCCTCCCGCGGCGACCACGGGGAGGCGGAGGCTCCGGCTGAGGTTGATCAGAGCCCGGTTGCGGTGTTCCTCCTCGCGCAGTCCATGGCGCTGGAGTTCGACGGCGAGGCGGTTTGGGAAGAGGTGGTGGAGGTTCTCGAGGGTGCGCCTGGCGCGATCGAGGCCATGATGGATCAGGCGTTGAGAGACCAATCCTTCCACCCCGCCGGTCAGGCAGTGCAGGCCTTCGGCGTGGGCCTGAATCTGGGCCCACGAGGCGCGGGCTCGTCCCTTGGGGTGATGGCGGGCAGCCTCGGTCAGCAGTCTGCAGAGATTGCGGTAGCCTGACCGGTTCTCGACGAGAAGGGTCAAACGGGGCAACGGTGTGCCCTGAGGCGGTGGGTCCGGGACGATACCCAGCGGCCCCGGTAACCGTGTTTCAAGATGCGGTTCTCTCCGGAGATCTTGCTTCCCAGCCTCCCAGCTTCCCAGCCTCCCAGCGGAGAGCTGAGAGCTTTCTTCCAACACCACCTCGGCGCCCACCAAAGCCTTGATCCCCGCTGCCTTCGCCGTCTTGAAAAAGCGCGGCGCCCCGGACAGCGTGTTGCGATCGATCAGGGCCACCGCAGGCAGTCCGAGATCTGCCGCCCGTTCAACCAGATCCTCAGGTAACGACGCCCCCTCGAGAAAGGAAAATGCGGACGCGGCGTGGAGTTCGGGATAGATCACGAGCGCGCTCGCAAATCCGGAGGGGAAATTTGAACCGCCAAGACGCAAAGAGCGCAAAGGGAACGCAAAGAAGATGAGGAAGAAATTAACGCAAAGGCGCAAAGGCGCAAAGGCGCAAAGTCTAAGCTGGACGATCCCGGTGTCGAGCCCGGCAGCCGCGGACTTCGTCCGCTCTCGGCGAGAAGAAAAACGATCTCCATGAGCAAGCTCATGTCACCCGTTTCCCTTCTGCCTCAGCACGCTGCGCCTGGTAACAGCCCTTTGCGCCTTTGCGTTCCTGTCTTATTGTGTCTTTCAGGAGGCTTACCGCTTCAATCATAGATGCCGTCCCCGAACCAGTCGCCTGATCGACAGTCCCGATAGATGCGATAGAGGCCCCCTCCGGAGAGTTCGACATCCCAGTATTCCCTGACGACGGGCTCGTCTTTCCACCACCCCTCCTCGAGGCTCCATGGTCCGGCGGCCACACGGACCAGACCCTGGACGTGGGGTTCGGCGCCGGTCTCCGAAGCAACGGATATGGGACGTGAGGGAGGGAGGGAAAGAGGGGGAGAGGGGGAGAGG
>JAUXDC010000027.1 GCA_030618605.1 Holophagae bacterium
AACACAAAAAGGGCGGCCTTCGGGCCGCCCTTTTTTTTGATACTCGATACTTGATACTTGATACTTGAAACGGCAACTCTCTGCGGCCAGGGTAAAAAGACGTGTGAATCGCCAAGACGCAAAGCACACGACCCGGTACCGTTGATTCGACTTGATGAGGGGTGGACAGAGTGGACGATCTGGACGAAGTAGACAGTCCTCTGAGTCCACCAAGTCCACAATGTCCACTATGTCCACTATTGTCCTTCAGGACCTCGGGTTTCGCCAGTATCCAGTTTCGAGTATCCAGTTTCGGTCCTACCTTCAGGATCCTGCAGTCACCACCCTGTTCCTGCCGGCCTCTTTGCCCTGGTAAAGGGCGCCGTCGGCGGCGCGGATCATGTCCGTGGCTGTCGGAGGAGGGTCAGTCCCCAGCCGGAGTTCCGTCAGTCCGATCGAGGCGGTGATATGAAGATCCGGCGCCTCGGCGACGGGCGAGGGGAGGTGTTCGATTGCAGCCCTGAGTTTTTCTGCGACCCGGACGCCCGTTTCGAGATCGGTTTCGGTCAGGAAGAAGAGGAACTCTTCTCCACCGTAGCGGCCGATCTGATCGGTTGTACGGAGACAGTCTTTGAGTTGAGCGGCTACTTTCTGCAGCATGGCGTCACCCGCGAGGTGGCCCCATGTGTCGTTGACCGTTTTGAAGTGATCGAGATCGATCATGCCGACCGTCAAGGGCCGCTTGTACCGGGTGGCCCGCTCGATCTCGACATCAAGAGCTTCGAGGATCGCCTCGCGTCTCAAGAGTCCGGTCAGCTGTTCGTAGGTCGCAGCCTGAAACAACCGAACGTTTTCCAGCACGGTGGCGAGGTTGTGGGAAAACAACCGGAGAAGTCCTTGCTCCTCGTTTGTCAGCTTGCCTCGGTCGTTTTTCGGGCCCAGCAGAAGCAGTCCGACAAGGGTGTCCCCGTTAACCAGGCCGATGGCTGTCTCTGCTCCAACGGTGCTGATTCTCTGGGCCAGGGCCGGACTGGTGGCGGCGATGATGTCGGCAGGTAAAGGGCGCCTGGCCAGGCGGAGCTGATCAATGCCGGGGTCACTGCTTTCCAGAAGCAGGGAGCCGTCCTTGCCCCCTGAAGGCTTGTCCGAGGCGGAAGCCAGAGACAACAGCAGTCCGCTGGCAGGATCGGAGACTAGGAGAGTGGATGACGTTACCCCGAAGACTCTGGTGACCTCCTTGACAACGAGGCGCCCAATCGCCCCGAGGTTTCCGAGAGAGGGGAGATTCGCCGCAAGTTCCGCCAGGCGTTCCTTCTGCGCGATCTTCTCAGGGTAAAAGCGGGCGTCGACGACTCGTTGAATGAAACGGCGAACAGGATTAAAGAGCAGGCCGAGCAGGAGCATCGTCAGGGCAAAGAGGGCCACTTGCAGGCGTCCCGCTTGCTCAATCTGGCCGAACCGACAGGAGAGGGCTTCGAAGATGGCCGAAAAAAGTGCAATGACGATGATGCTCACCAGGACTAAAACCAGGCTTCGTTTGGAGGCGACCCGAATGTCGAAGAGGTGGTATCGAAAAATGGCGATGAAAATGACCACGGGGTAGAGCAGAAGAACGATCGGCTGAGCGAGGTCGAACCAGGTTCCGAGGTTGATCTCCTGGGTCCTGGCGAAAGATTCGGCGATGTTGTAGAGAACCCAGGGCACCACACCGCTCAGGACAATAAGGGCCTGATTGCGGTGACCCGTTGTTTTTGAGTTCCGGAACTGGACAATGAGGATGCCGACGACGGCCAAACCCCAGCCGACGAGGACAACGTGGTTCATGGAGGCATGTGCAAAATTCGCCAGGCCGGAGGCGCCTTGTATCTCGAAAAAATCTGCCGTCGAAAGAAGGGCGGTGATACCGCCCGCCGAAAGGCCGACCGCGTAGTAGAGCCGGGTCAGCCAGGGCCGGTCGTCGAACCATGCATACCTTTTTGGGATGACCGAAGCCAGGTGCAATTCCAGTCCCAACTGAAGACCGGTGAGCAGATAGAAAAGCACTTCTCGGTAGAGGGGCCAGTTTGGGACCAAGGAGACCGAAACCGGGAGCGCCAACTCGAGGGCGACTGCGATCGAGAAGAACGAGAGCAGGCGGGAGGGGAGTCCATCAGGGGCTCGAAACCTGGCGAGGAGAGCGACCGCGGTGTATCCCAGAATTGCCAAGAGACCCCAGAGGAGGCGTCCCCACGGCAGGGATGCGCCTGGAATAACCTGAACGGTCTTGATTTCTCCTT
This sequence comes from Holophagae bacterium, assembly GCA_030618605.1. Lineage (GTDB taxonomy): Bacteria > Acidobacteriota > Thermoanaerobaculia > Thermoanaerobaculales > Sulfomarinibacteraceae > DAOWGJ01. The sequence goes on from JAUXDC010000027.1 coordinate 2,256, forward strand.
CTCGAAGGAATGTGAGGCTGGCGGGCCTCCCTCGAGTCAGTTTGGTGGCGGCCGCCAAGAGGTCCGGGAGGGTCTCGGTCGGGGCGCCGTCAAGGCTCATGATCATATCGCCCGGTTCCAGTCCGGCGAGGTCTGCCGGAAAGCCGGGGCTGATCCTGGGAATCGTCAGGTCGGACTGATCATCGTCAAACGAAAGACCGATGACCCTGCCACCCTTTGTTGCTTCATTGATGCCGTTGATCAGCGTCAACACCGCAACCAAAAGAGTTGCAAATACAAGAATGGTGGTCAGGGATCGATGTGTCATGGTGATAACGAACCGGGCACCTGCCGGTTGCGTGACCGTCATTATAACCGGTCGCGATCGGGAATGCCTAGAAATTGACACTTGATTTTTGGATGAAAAAGTGTTAACTTAACTTTACAGGGTGCCCGGGCAGCAAGCATGAGAGAGCGAGAGAAATAACTCGGTGTTTTGTCCGACAAAGGAGGTTTGATGCAGGGAGGGCGAGAAGGCAGTGGTCCCCAGTATCGGGCCTTTGGTCGGTCACACCTGGATCGCATGGAACAGCTCAACGGTCTGTCTGTGGACCAAAAGGTCGCCCTCAAAGCGGTTTCGGCCGTTTTCCCGTTCAAGGTCAACTCCTACGTTCTCGATCGTCTGATCGACTGGACCGACATTCCCAATGACCCCATATTCCAGCTGACCTTTCCCCAGGCCGGGATGTTGGAACCCGCCGATTTTGGTCTGCTCAGTGACCTGGTGATTCGCAAAGAGGATGAACGCCTGCTGCGGATGGCTCGGAAGGTCCAACTGCATATGAACCCCCATCCGGCCGGACAGATGGATCTCAATATTCCGATGATCGATGGCGAATACCTGCCGGGAGCCCAGCACAAGTACCGTGAGACCTTGCTGTTCTTTCCGTCTCAGGGTCAGACCTGTCATGCCTACTGCACCTATTGCTTCCGGTGGGCCCAGTTCGTCGGCCTGGAGGAGCTCAAGTTCTCCAACCGGGAGGCGGACACCCTGCTTCGCTATGTGGAGGCCCATCCGGAATTGACCGACCTCCTGCTGACCGGTGGGGATCCGTTGATCATGTCCAGCCGAATTCTGCGGCGCTACATCGAGCCGTTGTTGGGTCCCTCGACCGAACACCTGACGACGATACGGATCGGCACCAAGGCACTCGGTTACTGGCCTCACCGATTCTTGACCGATCCAGACGCAGATGATCTTCTGCGCCTTTTTGAGGCTGTTCGTTCGAGTGGGCGGCAGATCGCCCTGATGGCACATTTTTCTCATCCCAGAGAGCTGGAGACGCGGGAGTGCCGGGAGGCGATGCGTCGAATCCAGGATGCCGGCGCCGTGATCCGCTGTCAGGCGCCTCTGATCCGACACGTCAACGACTCGGCATCGGTCTGGTCGTCGATGTGGAAGGAGCAGGTCAAGCTCGGCGCCGTTCCGTATTATCTTTTCGTCGAACGAAATACAGGTCCCAAGCATTACTTTGAAGTGCCTTTGGCTCGTGCGCTCAAGATCTTCAGTCAGGCTTTTGCAGAGGTTGGCGGGCTGGCGCGAACTGTTCGGGGCCCCTCGATGTCTGCTGCCCCCGGCAAAGTCTTGATTGACGGTGTGACCGAGGTGGCCGGAGAGCGGGTCTTCGTGCTGAAAATGATCCAGGGCCGAGATCCTGAATGGGTCAACCAGGTCTTCTTTGCAAAATTTGATCCCCAGGCGGTTTGGCTGGATGACCTGGAGCCTGCCTTCGGGGAGGAGCACTTCTTCTTCGAACGCCGGATGCGTGCAATGCGATCCGGTCTGTGGGAACCCGACTGGAAGATCGACACCGACGACCAGCTGGAAAGCGCATAGGGTAGAAGCTGTCAGCTCTCAGCTATCGGTCCGACAACCGTATCGCCGGCGATTTCTTGGTGCTATGAGAATGTAGGGTGGGCCTTGGCCCACCATTTGGCGCTGACAGCTATTCCATCAGGTGCTTGAATCTGTGGTTGCCTGCGAGGGCACGCACGATCACCGGTGGCGTCAGCGGCAGGCGGTTGATCTCGACATCCAGTGCTGCGCACACGGCGTTGCGGATGGCCGCAGCAGTCGGGATGAATGCAGGTTCGCCGAGGCCCTTTGAACCGAAAGGCCCACGACCCGGCGCATCTTCCAACAGTGCAACCGTCACGGGTGGGGCATCGTCCGAGGTGGGGATTAGATAGTCGGTGAAACTGGGATTGAGCAATCGCCCCTGATCCAGTTTGAGTTCCTCGGTCAAGGCCCAGCCCATCGCCTGGACGACGCCGCCCTCAACCTGACCCTCCGCTGCGGTTCGGTGGAGAACACGTCCGACGTCATGTGCCGCAGCAACGTGTTCGACCCTTACCAGGCCGAGGTCCGGGTCAACGGCGACATCGACGACGTGGCAGGCCATCGCATACGAGGCGTAGGGTTCACCCATGCCGGTGGCCTCGTCGAACACTCGGGGTTTGGAGCGGTACCAGCCGGTGGAGATCGTCTCGATCCGCCGAGCGGCCATCTCCCGGGTGACATCAATTAGGGGGACCGAAGGTCCACCACCAGAAACCCGGGCGCAGCTGTCGGCCAATTCGACGTCTTCCGGTCGGCAACCCAGCAACTCGGCGGCGATGGGGTCCAATCGCCGGCGGAGCCGTTCAATGGCGTCCAGTACGGCCCGCCCCGAGGAGTGGGATCCCCTTGAGGCAACAGTCGGGCCGGAATCGGCAACCGTCGTCGTATCCGGCTGCCACACCTGGACCTTATCGGGTTGAATTCCAAGGGCGGCCGCGGTGACCGTCTGGACGGCGGCCAAATTCCCCTGGCCCATTTCGGTCAGGCCGACCCGGACGATGACCGAGGCATCCGGCTGCAGGATCACCACCGCTGACGACCGGTCCAGGAACTGTCCGCCGCGGTGAAGGTTGATGCCGTACAGGGCCAGGCTGATGCCCCTCCCACGGCGCCAACTGTCCGGCGCACGCGGGGCTATTTGATGTTCTTCGGAATCCTTCACCGCACGGTCCAGACAGGCTTGGGCCATCTGAGGGGCCGCAAGCGGCTGGTCAGTGCAGGTCAAGGGATCTGAAGGGGTTACGAGATTGATACGGCGAAATTCCAGCGGGTCCATGCCCAATCGGTGGGCAAGTGTGTCCATTGTCGCCTCGGCGGCGAAACTGACCTGAGGCGCTCCGAAGCCTCGATAGGCCCCCCCGAAAAGGTTGTTGGTGTAGGCAATCCGAGTTCGAACCATGATGTTGGGAACGGCGTAGGGGCCGATAGCCGACACGTTGGCCCTTTCGGCGACTACGGTCGACAAACCGGCATAGGCGCCGCAATCCAGCACGGCCTCCACTTCGGCGAACACCAACCGCCCGTTTTTGTCGGCGCCCCAACGGTGCTGGACGACCATTGCGTGGCGCTTGGTCGTCACCTGGAGGTCGAATTCCCGGGAATAGAGCAGTCTGACCGGGCGCCTGGTGCGCCATGCCAACATCGCTGCACAGGCGGCCGGCTCCGAAGGGTAGTCTTCCTTGCCGCCGAAGGCCCCGCCGGTCGGCGCCTGCTCGACCCGGACCGATGCCAGGGGAATTGCAAGCACCCGGGCGACGGCCTGCTGGATGTAGAAAGGGCACTGACAACTTGCAGAAATGGTAATTCGATCACCCTCGGGCACGGCAAGGCAGGCCTGAGGTTCCAAATAGGCGTGGTCTTGTCCGCCGATTTCATAGTGGGCCTCGACGATGACGTCGGCATCGAGATGATCAGGGTCGGTTTGACCACGAAGGACCTGGAAGGTATGGAGCAGATTGTCGGTGCCGTGAAGGGTCGGAGAGGTCTCGTCGAGGGCCTTTTCTGGATCGAACACCCCGGGCTGATCCTCGTAGGCAGGGCTGATCGCCCGTGCGGCATCCCAGGCCTCCTCCGGCGTACGAGCTGCCACCAGAGCCAGCCGGTCACCGACCATACGCACGCGGTCTGTGACCAGCAGCGGTTGATCAGGGAAGATCACGCCGACCTGATTGTCGCCAGGGATCTCGTCCGCTGTGACGACAGCTTCGACTCCGGGCATCCTTCGAGCGGATGCCACATCGAAATTCAAAACCCGGGCCGACGCGCGGTCGCTGACGGCGATAGCGGCGTGCAGCATCCCGGGCAGAGCCAGATCACCGACGTAGCGGGTTTGGCCGGTGGCCTTGGCCATTGCGTCCGGGCGCCGGTGAGAGCCGCCGAGTGGGGGTTGAATCTTAGTCATCGGTGGTTCCCGCAACTTCGAGGGCGTGGAAAATCTTCTCGTATCCGGTGCATCGGCAGAGATTGCCGGCCAGTCGGCGGCCTTGTTCTTCCCGGTCGTCGATGGAGTTCTCCAAGAGGGCGACCGAGGTCATGATGACGCCCGGGGTGCAGAAGCCGCACTGGACGCCCCCGGTTTCGACCATCGCCTCTTGAACGGCGTGAGGGCTGCCGTCGTGAACCAGGCCTTCGACGGTCGTGATTTCGTGGCCCTCGCACGAAGCGGCCAAGACCAGGCAGGACGGGATGGGGAGACCGTCGAGCAGAACCGTGCAGGCGCCGCATTCACCGGCCCCGCAGCCTTCTTTTGTTCCGGTCTGGCCGGCATCATCTCGAATCAGATCCAGAAGTCTCCGGCCGGGTGGTGTCCGAAAAGAACGTCCGGTCCCGTTGATCGTCAGGTGGATGATGATGGTCTCAGGCACCGGAAGCCTCCTCGAGCATCCGCTCCACCAGGGTTGCGGCCGCCACCCGCCGGTACCAGGCGGGCGCCCGAATATCGTCGATCGGGGTGATGTCATTCTGGACCGCCTCGACGGCCCGGCTGATTGCAGCCGGATCAAGGGAATGGCCGACCAGAACCGCCTCGACGCTTGGCGCACGCTTCGGTGTTGCTGCCACTGCGCCCAGTGCGGCGGCTGCTTTGGTCACGAGGCCCTGATCGTTCAGATGGAGGCTGATTGAAAGACTGACTACTGAAATGATCTGTTCCCGCTGCCACCCCAATTTCGTGAAGCGGCTGAAGGATGGCGGGTCGGTGACCGGCAGGCGAATGGAATGGATCAACTCGCCGGGTTTGAGAGTGTTTTCCCCCGGTCCGGCGAAGAAATCCTCAGCCTCGATGTTTCTCAGACCGCCTTGACCGGCGGCGACAACGAGGGCATCGGCAACCAGAAGGGGTGGAGCGGTGTCGGCAGCCGGAGAGGCGTTGGCCAGATTGCCGCCCAGGGTTGCTCGACACTGGATCGGCCAGGCGCCGACCTTTCGGGCAGCCTGGCACAGGGCGGGGCAGACCGAACGAAGGGGGCCGGAGTCGGCGATCTCGTCCATCGTGGCGCCGGCCCCAATTTCGATGAAACCACCATCGGCTGATATCGATCTCGGAAGTACGCCGGAGAGGTCCAAGAGGTGTGCTCCGGCGAATTTCCCGGCTCTCATTTGTACGCTGATATCGGTTCCACCGGCAATCGGCAGCATCGACGGCTCGTCAGAAAAGGCCGCCACGGCCTCATCAAATGTCAACGGCCGATAGATGTCTTTAACCGATAGATCCATCAATCCCTCGCAAGGTCATTTTCATCCAGCAGAGTTTAGCGAGGAATCAGCCCGGAAGGAAGGGCGAGGCGGAAGGATGAAGGCGGCCTGCAAATCCAATATCTGCTGATTCCCTGACCGGGCGCCGTTTGCTCGTCCTGTGCTGTTGTGGCCGCGGGCGTCCTGTGCCCGCGTACCATCCTTCGGATCCGGAGCCTGACGGCTCCACCGGCTTTCGCCGGGCGCCGGTTCCTGCCCGCTGGGGCTGCAGAGAAAAGAACAGAAAAGAACAGTGTCCCTAATAGGATTCCTAATAGGATTATTCGATTGAGATTTCGGTGTAGGGGCACGGCGTGCCGTGCCCGTGCTCAGAACATTTCAGGAGAAGAAGAGGATCAAATATCCAGTTTCGGTCTCCTAAACCTTCGAATCCATACTCCACCGCCCAGCCCCTGCATAAACTACCCAAAGTGCCGATGCCAGCAGCACCAGGGGGAGAATCAGTGGCGGCATTGCCATCGTTTCCGGGAGGGTCGCCGGGTTGATGACGGCGTGAGAATAGAGAGCAACCACCATGGTTGAGGCAGCCGCCAGGCCCCCGGCCCTTGCGAATAGGCCAACCAGGAGAAGAACGCCGGCCGTGACCTCGACGACCGGGGCAATGACAAGATTGACGTCCGGCAGGGGGATACCAGCTCCTTCCAGGATCAGTCGAAAGCTCCCCAGATCAACCAGGTGGCCGATTCCGATCACGATCAGGGGCAGGGCTGCGATCAGGCGGGGTGCGATCGTGACCTTTGAGTCATTGGTTTTTCGGAAAATCTTGATCAAGTCGTTCATTGTGTGCTCCGTTGTTTTCAGTCGGTCACCGGTTGATGTGCAGGTATCCATGTTTTGGTTACATGCCCTAGTACAATCGATTGGTGAAAAACTTTGATCAAGACACCGTCAAACGCCTGGAGACAGTTACGGTCATCGTCGTGCCTGGGTATGCCAACCTGGACCCATCGAGCCGGAAGCAATTTCTCGAGATCATCGATGAGGCCCTCGGAGAACGACCCGAGAGTATGCGGCGACAACTGGCGCTGTTTCTCAAGGTCCTCAACCTGGCTCCGTATTTGCGGTGGGGTCGGCCCTTGGGAAAACTCGAAGCCGTCGACGCCGAACGGGCACTCCGCTGGTTTCAGGAGGCCCCTATGGCTAAGCTTCGGCAGGGCTTCTGGGGTCTGAAGACTCTGGTGTTCATGGGTTACTACGGTCGGCGTGAGGTTTGGCCGGAAGTAGGGTATGCGCCGGAGTTTGGGGGTCTTGATGTTTGAGAAGACTTTCGACATCGTGATCATCGGATCGGGCGCAGGCGGCGGTACCGTGGCCAAGGAACTCGCGCCTCTGTGTGGTGAAGGCATTCGAGTGGCCGTTTTGGAGTGGGGCCCGAAAATCTCAGACGACGAGTACACCGGCAACGAGGTCGACATGGCCCGAAAACTCTTTGTCGACAGTGGGGGAATGTTGACCAAGGACGGCAACATGACGCTGGCGATGGGCAAGGGCTACGGAGGATCGACCCTGAGCTATACCGGCACGTCCATGACAGTGCCGAAAGAAGTGGTCGACCGTTGGGCTGTCCCTGGCCTGACCCACGGTGATGTGGCCTCTCGTGCACAGAAATACTCAGAAGAAAACAACGTCCATTTTCAGCCGGAAGAGTTGTTGAACGACAACAACCTTTTGTTCCAACAGGGGTGCCGAACTCTTGGCTACAACGTCGAACAGTTTCCTCTCAACCTCAAGGGATGCAAGGGCGCTGGAATCTGCAATCTTGGGTGTCCCAACCAGGCCAAACAGGGCACCCATCTCGTCCAGCTTCCGGAGGCCGAAAAAGCGGGTGTCGAGGTGATCACCAACTGCCTCGTTGAACACATCGGCATTCAGGAACTCGACGCGGTCGTGGAAAATGCACCCTTCGGAGAGCCTTCGACGTGGGAAGAGGGGCGTTACCGCATCAAGGCCAAGATCATCGTTGTCTGTGCGGGCGCCGTGCATTCGTCGGCGCTGCTCCTGAGTTCGGGATTCGGTGACCGGCTGCCGGCCCTGGGCCGGTATTTGACCCTCCATCCGGCGTTGATCCTGGTCGCCGAACACCCGCAGACGATCTCCAATTTCTGTGGACATCCCAAGAGTTTTTTCTGTGATCAATTCTGGCGCTCCGACGGTTTCTTGTTGGAGAGCTGCATGTACTACCCCTTCATTACGGCCAAGAATTTGGTCGGGTTCGGTTCCGAACATTCCCAATTGATGCAGGCCTTCCAGAGGCTCCAGATGATTCTGGTCCTGGCCGTCGATCAGGCCGAAGCAAACAACCGGGTCGAGATTGACGGCGATGGACGGCCTGTGGTCGACTACACGCTCTCGAACGCGACGCTCGATTCGCTCCATACGTCGATGAAGGCGGCTACCCGAATTTTCTTTGCCGCCGGCGCCGCTAGGGTTCATGCTCCGGCCGGCGAGCGGTTTTTCATCGAGGCCTCGGAGGCCGATGATATCGAGCGATTGATACCACGAAACAAGGTGGTCCCTGGGAGGATTTCCATCACCAGCGCGCACCTGATGGGAGGATGCCGAATGGGCGAGGATCTTGGAACGTCAGTCACCGATTCGTGGGGCCGGGTGCACGATCACCCTGGGCTCTTCGTCGCCGATTCAGCCCTTCTGCCACGGGCAAACGAAATCAATCCCTATCTGACGGTCATGGCTCTTGCGGATAGGGTTGCCGAGCGGATCCGCTCGGATGCGGGAGAACTGTTATGAGGAGCCGAGGATCTCTTCCGGCCGTCCAGGCCCTGCAGGACGAGGGTGTCAAAAGAGTCTTCGGTATTCCGGGGACTCACAACATCGAGCTGTGGGACGCCATCCAAAACGCTCCCACGATTGAGCCCGTTCTCGTGACCCACGAGGGCGGCGCGGCTTTCATGGCCGACGGGCTGGCACGTTCGTCCGATGAGGTCGGCGTCCTGGTCATCGTGCCCGGAGCCGGCGTCACCCACGCCCTGTCGGGGATTGCCGAAGCGCTGATGGACAACGTGCCGATGGTCATTCTGGCATGCGGCATCCGTTCGGACACGGGAACCGCCTTCCAGTTGCACGCGATCGACCAGTTGGCGGTGTTGCGTCCGGTCACCAAGGCAGCCTGGCGGGTCGAGAGCCCCGGTGACATCTATTCGATGGTTCGCCGGGCTTTCGCCGAGGCTCGGGCCGGGTGTCCGGGTCCCGTCGCCATTGAGATTCCCGCCGATTTCTTCATGGTGACCCAAACGATGGATCCGCCTCAAACCTTCACCGTTCCCGAGGTCGACCATTCGCCGGATGGGGAGATCATGGAGCGAGCAGCACGAATACTGGCCGAGAGCCGTCAGCCGGCCCTCTACATCGGGAGAGGGGCCGAAGGTGCAGCAGATATGATCGTTCGTTTGGCGGAAAAGCTCGGCGCCCCGGTCACGACAACCTTCCAGGGCAAAGGAGTTTTCCCGGAAAACCATCCCCTTTGGCTCTGGACGGGTTTCGGCGCCCAGGCGCCGTCGTTCGTGCAAAAGGTAATGAAACAATGTGATGTCCTCCTGGCAGTCGGATGCAGGTTTTCTGAGGTTGCCACCGGCAGTTACGGATTCGACATGCCGGAGCGGCTGATCCACGTCGATATCAGTGCGGAGGTCCTCGGCCGGAACTACCCGGCCGATCTGGTCGCGTGCTGTGATGCTCGGGCCTTTCTCGATGGCCTGCTCGAGATCATCGAGGGCGAGCGGCCCTGGGGACCTCTGGCACAGCAGATTGCCGAGGGCCGAGAGGCGGTTGAGGATCGCTGGGATGGCCTGTCGGCCGCTGGGGGTTCGATCACCGCCGGAGCGTTGTTCTCCGGCCTGCAGCGTCACTGCCGGCCGGATGCCGTCTACACGACCGATAGCGGGAACGGTACCTTTCTGGCTGCCGAGCATTTGCGTCTGGACGGGCCCGGACGGTTTCTCGCGCCGATCGACTTCTCGTGCATGGGCTATTCCGTGCCTGCCGCAGTCGGAGCCGCGATGGCGCATCCCGGTCGTGATGTTGTCGCCCTTCCTGGTGACGGGGCTTTTTTGATGACCGCCATGGAGTTGCTGACGGGTGGCGCCTACAGGGCTACTCCGTTGGTCTGTGTTCTCAGAGACGGGATGTTGGGGCAGATTGCCCAGTTTCAGAGGATTCCCATGAATCGGGAGACCTGCACCGTATTGCCGGACTACTCGGTCGCCGGGATTGCCGACGCCGTTGGGGCGGCATTTTTCCGCATCGTCAGTGTCTCGGAACTTGACTCGGTGCTGCCGGCGGCTCTGGAACTGACCCGGAACGGTACGGTGGCCATCGTTGAAGTCATGTTGGACACATCCCAAAAGACATACTTCACCAAGGGCGTCGTCAAGACCACTTTCTGGCGTCTGTCCTGGGGTGACCGCTTGCGCATGCTTGGCCGAGCCCTGGCGAGACGATTGGGGTAGGGGGCGCCGAAGACAGGAACACTGTGGAAGCAGAGGTAGGGTGGTCCTTGGCCCACCAACGGATCCGCCAGATGGTGGGCCAAGGCCCACCTTACGTTCAACCTCATTGTTGGGCCTCTGTGTGGGCTATTCTTTGTCTTTTCATGCGCCTTTGAAGCTGATAGATTCTATGTCTTCGGGCCGTAGCGGATGATTTGGACGTCTTCGAGGGTGATCAGGGCGCCGCAGCCGGCCACGTTGAGCAATTCTTCGACCTGCTCCACGAATGGGCCGAGGCGTTGTGGCAGGTCGATGACCTCGATCAGGATTGGTAGATCGTCCGAGAGTCTGAGGAGACGGGTGGTGTGGAGCACTGAGCGGGCGCCGAACCCCTCGATCCCTCGAAAGACCGTGGCGCCCGGGAGACCCATCTCTCGTGCCTTTCGAACGATGACCTCGAAAAGGAGCTTGCCCTTGATCTTGTCCGCCTCACCGATATAGATCCTGGCAGCCTGTCCGATGGCTCGTACCTTTGTCATCTCTAAATCCTCTCACCAAGGTTGAGGCCCAGCCAAGCGGCAAAGAGTCCGGCGACGACGCTGATGCCGACGTTGGCCAGGGCAATTCGAAAATCTCCGGCCCGGAGGGCTTCCAGGGTTTCGTAGGCGAAGGTGGAAAAGGTTGTCAGGGCGCCCAGACAGCCGATGGTCAGGAGGACTCTGACGGTTGGACTGATTAGAAAACGGCCGGACGTCGTGGCGCCCATCACCAGGCCGAGAACAAAGGCGCCGATCATGTTGACAATCAGGGTTCCAAAGGGGAAGGGGTGCTGGGCCGTCACTCGGCTGATCCAGCCCGAAATCCAATACCGACCGACTGCGCCGAGGGCGCCGCCGGCTGCCACCGCCAACGTTCTCTCGATGAAAGGACTCATCGAGAGGGAGGATACAGGGTCAGGTGGATCTGACCAATGGAAGGGGGAAGGATGAAGGATGAATGCTCGGCGGGCGGGACGCCCGCCGCAACAATTCGTATGCCGGAGAAAAATTTCTGTGTTACTGGATGTATCCCAGGCTCCTGAGCTGATCGAGCGTGTCGTCGTCGAGATCCTCGATCTTTCGTTCTGGATCCAGCGATGTCGCTGCCACCATCTTCGACCATGCCCCGAGGTGTTCGCTGAGAACGTTGGCGCGCTCAGGAAAGTCCTGGGCCAGATCGGTCAGTGCCATTGGGTCGGCATTGAGATCGAAGAGTGAGGCTTGGTCACCGGTCGTGACCAGTTGCATGCCGTTCATGACGACCGAGGTCATGCCGCCGCCCTGGTCACTTTCCGAGAAGGCGATGTAGGGCGGGTTGGAGGTGCCGCCGATGATCGACATCAGACTCGATCCCTGCAGACCGCCGGGGTTGATGGCGTCGGCGACCTCGATCAGAGTCGGCATCAGGTCGAGGACCTCGACCACGGTGTCGATTATTTTCGCAGGAGCGCCTGGCATTCTGATCATCAGGGGAACCCGGGTGACCGCGGGATAGAGAGAGTTGTTGATCAGGTCACCGTGTTCCGAGAGTGCGAAACCCGAGGTTCCGACGAGGACGAGCGTCGAAGTGTCCAGACGACCGGAGGTCCGAAGTGTTTCGATGAATGCGCCGATTGCCGCGTCGATTCGGGTGATATGGGCGGCGTAGGCGGCCCAGGCAAAGTTAAGATCCTCTTCGTTCAGGGTGACTGGGGTTTCGGAGGTGAGGGCCTGCTGCAAACGCTGTGCGAAGCCTTCCGGGGCCTTGAGTTCGGAGTCGGCATCCGTTGATTCCAGGCGTCCTGCGGACCAGCCTGCGACGAGCAAGAAGACGTCTTCCTCGGCGTGTTCATCAAGCCAGCTCAGACCTGCCAAGCCGGGTTTGGGGCCGACGGTGTACTGGCCGAAGCCCTGGTCCAGCCCAAAAGAACCACCTCCCTTGGCGCCCTGGATAAAGGCCGCGGTCTTCAATCCCGCTGTTGAGAGACTCTCCGCAAGAGTATTGGCCTCCGGAACCAGGTGATCGCCGCTCTCCACAAGACCGTGGGTCGTGGGGTACAGCCCGGTCAGCAGACTTGCCAATGAAGCCTGCAAGGCCGGCGCCTGAGCCCACGACTGGTCGAAACGCACGGACTCGCCGGCGAGGGCGTCCAAGACCGGGGTCGAAGCAGCGCCGCCGTAACATCCCAGACTGTCGGCACGGAGACCGTCGACGGCCAGGATAATGACCGAGCGCGCCGGAAATTTCTGTTCGGTGGCCTTGTGATCTCCATCTCCGCCACAGCTGCCCGAGAGCAGCATCGCAAGGATCAGCATTGAGATTGTAAACAGCGCAGCAAACGTCGTTTTCCGGGTCATGATTCCTCCGTCAGGGCCGCAATGGCCGCGGGGAGTCTAGCACCTCTCCCGAGGCGTGCCACGAAGCCCTCCGGAAGGTCGGGCCAGGGCGGCCTTGAAAAAAAGGGCCGCCTCCAGGGAGGCAGCCCTTGGTTGTAAGTGAGAACGCGTTTACTCGATGGAGAAGCTCTGCAACTCCACAGGGACCGCACCGAAGGTCAGGGTCGCATCGACCAGGTCGCCAGTGTCTCCGCCACCGGAGTCGCCGATGCAGACCAGCCAGGGACCAGCGGCGAGGTCTTCACCGTCGAAGTCCGACAAATTGGTTCCGGGGCCCATGTCCGGGAATGGAATGTGGGAGCAGACACCGTCGTCGGCGCAGATGATTTCGGCGGTGTCTATGGTTGAGCCCATATCCTCGGCCGAAACTCCGCCCGGATCCTGGTCGTCGAAGGTAATAGCGTCACCGTTCCAGTTTGAGCTGTCGCCGCAGCAGCTGCTGCCGTCATCGGCAGGCTCTGCCAAGCCGGGTCGGCTCATCAGGGTCGTGACTGTTCCTACCGGGCTCGTGACCTTGATGGTCAAATCACCAACCCAGGTATGGGTGGCTCGGATGGCCACGTTGACATCCGAAATGGTCGTGCCGGAGCCGAAATCGATCGGATTGATCACGCAGCAGGCCATGGATGTTGCCGAGGTTGTCCCATCGTAGCCATCATCCGGAATCGCAATTGGCACACCGCCAACGCACGAAAAGGACTGCGCCATGGCGGCGCCGCCACCGAGGGCCAGGACGAGCCCGGTCATAAAAAGTACCTTGGTCAGTTTCATAATTTCTCTCCTTCGCTCTTCAAGCTGAATCGTTTTTCTGAAATTCGAATCGGTATTTCGAGTGCGAACATTCAGTCGGCTATGGAGGGGGCGTCGGCGGACATCGAACCCAGTGACCGGGACGTATCCGTCGGCGCTCCAATGGCAACCACTCCCGGTCTTCTTGTCGAAAATCCGATGAACCGAGCACGGCAGCTTGGCGGGGTGAAAATACCTCCACGTTCACGGCCGGAGCCAGGTCTTCTACCATGACGATGATTGACGCCAGAGAAACCTCGCTGCCGTCTGCACCTCGAAAACGCAGGTCGTAGATCCGCGGGCCGCTGTCAGTGGCGATCCCCACCACGGGCTGTTGTTGCACACGATATGAGCGTTGTCCGGACAGTGCTTCAACCTCAGCGAAAAATTGCATGTCCGAATATTTCCGGCCTGTGAAGAGCCTGAAGGCGCCACCGTCCGCGCTGACATCGGCCTCCCATACAAGGTTGACCACCGGCGATGCCGGGCGGACAACGACTATCGCCTCGGAATTGGAATCCAGAGTCTCATGGATCCGTGCTTCTCCAACGAGGGCGCTCGAACCGACGAGACAGGCCGCCAGTGCCGCGGCGACTATGAACCGCAGGGCCACACGTGGTTCCACGGCACGCTGACCTCTGGCCACCCGATGGGTTCTCTCCCGCCACATATTGGAATGTCCCAAAATCACGAGAGCTACATTACCATGTTCGGAGAAGAGCGACGAATAGACCGCCCATGCGCCGAAAAACTCATCCCGGAGCCTGGCCGAGAGAGTTGAATCCCGTCACGAGCCACACATATAGGCGCCTGAGAGCCGCTTGAAGATTAGATTTGAGGCGGCCATTTAATGAAAAATCAAGGAGAGGCCTGGGGGGCAAAGCCGCCACCTGCTAGGATGTGGCTCCGCACTGCGGTGCGAACAAATTTACGAGGTGAATCATGCGATCTCTGCCCTTTCTTCTTGTGATGACTGTAGTTTTTGCTCTTGTCGGTTGTGGTGGTGAAAGCCCGCCGCAGGAACCCGCAGGCGAGACTCTGTCGAAGGGCCTGATGGCGGCTCTGGCGGTCCTGGAAAAAGGGCCTGACGGCAAACCGGTGCCGCAGCCCGCACGTCTGGGGATTCTGACCCAGACAAACGGCAAGTGGAACTGGTCTGAGATCGAGGATGCTGACAGCAACGTCTTTCACAAGGCGATGGTCTACAGCCCACGCGAGGGAGTCAGCGGCATCCTGACCGCCGGCGGCACCAAGGCAATGCTCAAATTCCAGGCCGGGGACGCCGAACCAGAACTGCTGTGGGAGAAGGACTTTGGCGGCAAGTGGAGCCGGATGAGAGACATTGAGGTCGCTGACATCTATGGTGACGGCACTGCGACGATCGCTGTTGCAACTCACGACCAGGGTGTGGTCGCAACTGTTCGCCCAGGTTCTGGCGGAACCTGGGAGATCACCGAGTTGGATCGGCAGGAAAATACGGTCGTGCACGAGGTCGAGATCGGTGATCTCAACGGCGACGGTGTCCTGGAAATCTACGCCACACCGAGTGCTCCGAACAAGCTGGATGGCACGCCCCAACCAGGTTGGGTGACACGCTATGTCCCGGCAGCAGGAGAGAGTGGAGTCATCGTTGCCGACCTCGGTGATCGTCATGCCAAGGAGATCCTGGTTGACGACCTCGACGGCGACGGAACGGATGAGTTGTATGTTGCTCTGGAGGCTGTGGCCGGAGGTCAGGTTGAGATTCTTCGCTACGATGCGGGAACCGATCCGGCCGATGGACTATCCGTGGCAACTCTTCCCGATACGCTCTGCCGTTTCTTGACCGCAGGTGACATCGATGGTGATGGTGTCAAGGAGATGGTGGCAGCGGCCCACAAGAGCGGATTGTGGCTGATCAGTCCTCGGGTTGACGGGCCTTGGAGGGTGACCCTGATTGACGGCGGGAGTGGTGGGTTCGAGCACGCTGCGTTGTTGACCGATCTCGACGGGGACGGCATCGATGAACTCTACGTCGCCAACGATAGGGGTGGTGAGATCAACCGTTACGTTCACACCGAAGCGGGACTCGAGAAGGAAACACTCTTTGTTTATCCGGCAGGGCTTTCCGGTTTCACCTGGAATTTGATGCCGGTACCGGTGGGGCTGATTCCGCGTTGAAGGTTCGCCTGGTTCTCGGCCTGGCTGCGTGCAATGATCGGTATCACCCGGGCATCGGGTCTCAGGTCTCAGGCATCAGGCCTCAAATCTTGGATTGTGTGGTGTTTCCTGAAACCTGCAGCCTGCAACCTGGGACTGCTACCCAGCGCCGCATGAGATTATCGGTGAGACGTGCCGGCTAAACCTCCCCTCAAGGAGCGGATGGCGGAGTTTGCCTACCGGCTGGCCACTGAAGGCCAGGCGCCCGGCGCCCAGGCAGCTGCTGTCGGTCTGGGGATCCTGATTGGGTGTACGCCGCTGTTCGGGTTCCATATCGCGTTGGCCGTGGTCGTCGCCCGAGTCCTGGGTCTGAGCCGGGTCAAGATGATGGCCGCCAGCATGATTTCCTTTCCCGCCTTCGCACCCTTTTTGATTTGGGGAGAGTTTCAGGTCGGCAGCAGACTTCTGAGAGGACATTGGCGCCCTTTCCTTCCGCGAGACCTACGCATGCCGGGATTGACCGAACTGGGTATGGACCTGATCGTCGGAAGCCTCGTGGTGGGCGTGGTGTTGGGTGCGTTGGGGGCTCTCGTTGTCTGGTTGTGGGTTCCAAAAGGTCCTGTTGCCGCCCAGCGCCGTGACGTGGTCGAAAGGGCGGCCCATCGTTTCCTCAAGATCGGTTATCGCGAATGGTGGCGTACGAGGTGGGAATTGTGCCGGCATCCGGATCTGGCGATGAGGGCTGGGCGTGGAGATTTTGCATCCGGCGGCAATTTTCTTGATCTTGGATGCGGCGACGGCGCCCTGCTGGCCGCAGTTCTGGAGGCCGACGAGGGCCGGCGACCAGAACGGCTGTTGGGCGTCACCCTCGAGGCTGCCGTTGCGCACCAAACGGAAATCGCCCTGGGCTCAGACGTCACCATGGAGATAGCGGATCCCGCGGCCTGGCCCCTGGGTTCGCCCAATGCCGTCGTCATCTGGGAGACGCGCCGCCGCCGAGCGCCGGTCCTCGACGATCGATTGCTCGAACGGATTGTGGCAGCCCTCGACGATGAGGGACTTTTGATTGTTGCAGGCCTTGAAGGTCGAATGCCTCAACCGACGGGGGAATCGCTGAACGGCTTGGTCGAGCGAATTACTGCGGCCGGACTCGAGGTCGAGCTGTTGATCGGAAGGCGACAAGGCCTCCGACGACCGGTGTTGGTGATGGGGAAGAAGGCAGATACTGGAAACTAGAAACTGGAAACTCAAAGCACCTCCACAAAGAGAGAAGCAAAAAGTGCAGTTGGTGCAGAGTCCGGGAGCGCGATAGCCTGGCCCGCATTGTGACGCCCAGCCATTGCAACGGCCCCAGCGGGCAGGCTCAGGATAGCCCCTACAATTCACGATAATTACCGTGTAGGGGCGGACCCCCGTGTCCGCCCGGGTTTGGCTCCGCTCAGGGCTCTAAATTCATGAACCTCTTTGCGTTCCCTTTGCGATCTTCGCGCCTTTGCGGTTCAATTGTCCTCTCGTCCTTACCGCACCGGTCTTCTACCGTCTGCGTCCTCCTCCACCTCTGGATGCGGAACTTCGCGACGAACTCGGCCGGCTGCTCGACGACCTGGAACTGCCCCGCTGCCTTGAGCTGTAGTCACGATTGAGCGATGACGAGGAGGGTCGAGTCGAAGGCCTTGACGAACCGGTCGACGGACGAGTCGATGGTCTGGTCGAAGGTGTCGTCGGTCGTGTCGAGGGGCTCGTGGGACGAGTCGACGGCGTTGAGGGCCGTGTCGACGGTGTCGTGGGACGAGTCGACGGTTGGGACGGCCGAGTCGAGGGGCGGGTTCGATCCCCGGCAGACGGCGTTCCGCCGTTGGGTGTCCATCCGCCCTTGTCTCTCTTGTCCCATGACCCGTTGTCGTTTCGTTTGAAGACGTTCCCCTGGCGGTCGGTGTAGACGTTATTGGCCTTGTCACGGGCGACTGCAGGCCTCTGGCCGGTGGATCTATCCCTCGTCGAAGCCACCTTGTCCCGATTACTCGGGCGATCGTAAATGTTGTTTCCACCGCCGCCGTTACCCGGCCGTCCGCTCACCGGCCGTCCGTGAGAGGGTCCTCCGCTGTGATGCCTGCCGTGATGGTAGCCGGCCCGGTAGCCGGCGCGATAGCCGCCGCGGTAGGGATAGGGTCGATAGAAGCCCGGGCCGAACCATGCTCCGCCATACCGCCCGTAGGAACCCCACCCGACGCCGAAGTGGAAGGGGCCGGCTGAATAGCTCAGGCCGAAGCTCCAGCCGTACCAAGGGTTCCAGCGCACGTGAAAGCCCCATGTGGAAGGTCGGGCGTAGTAGTGGTAGGGGCTGTACCAGGGGTTGTAGTAATAACCGGTCCCGTAGACTACACAGCTGTTGGACACATACGAACCCGTGTAGCCCGGAGTGTAGCCGACGTAGACGACCTCGGGCGTCGACTGGTAAACCTTGACGTAGGTGACGTTGTAGAGGGGATTGGAGGGTGGGATGGTATAGATAACGTCCGGGACGTCCTCGCAGACGGCCCACGGGCCGGTCGAGGTAGCTGAGACATACCAGACACCCTGCTCGCACCAGTAGTAGGCGCCCTCGGCAAGAATGACCGACGACGAGGTGTTGACGGCATACTGCATTGTGGTGCTTTCGACCGATTCGAATTTCGGTTGGCCGTCGTACTCCACTTTGGACTCTGAACTGCCGCGCTTGACGGCCGCGGTTTGCGGGATGCTCTGTTCGAGCAGGGCATCCTTGCTCTCATCGGTGCCCGCAACGCTGGCTCTCAGGTAGCCGACGTCGGAATCTGATGGAATGTCTGAGAAAGAGACCGGGACCTCGTCATTGGCGACCCACTGCCACGGACCGTTATCGAGGTCTGATGATTGGAACCAACGTCCGGACAGCAGGACATAGAATTTCTGTGTGCCGATGTCGAAAATGACGTCGGAATCGGTGTTGCTGACTCCGAGAATATCGTTACCCGCGATGGGTTCCATCTTTGTCTCGCCGTCAATAAAGATCAGCTCGGCAGGCTCTGTGGAGACCACGAGTTCGGGGGTCCGCGGGTCCCCGGCCTGGGAGTCTTCTGCTTGCGGTTGAGCTGCTGCCTGTTTTTTTGCCTGCTCTTTCATCTGGGAGTCGATCTTGGAGATCTCCTTCGGTAGTTTTTCGGTGGCCTTCCATGGCCCCATGACGTCCGAGGCGGTGAACCATTGGGTGTCGGAGGCCAGAAAATATTTCTTACCGTCCTTGATGATGGTGTAGGGAGTGTTGACAACCCGTTCCAGCTTGGAGTCTTTGATCTCTTGCAGCTTGGGCTCACCGTCGATCAGGATCAGAACTGCAGGTTGGTGTTTGACGATGATCTTCGGCACGTCATGTTTGAGGTCGGCCTGGCCGCCGGCATCCAGGTCGGCGAGTTCGAGGGTCGGCAGGAGAATATCGAGGTCAACCTCGTACACCCAATCGTCCAGCTCGTCTTCCAGGAGGTCGATCAGTTTTTGCTCCTTATCTTCCGCAGCTTCAGGGAATCTCACTGCCGGAACCTTGACGTCGTAAAAGCTGACGGTTCGTTGTTCCTTGTCGGTGGTGAAGTGTCCCGACAGCCAGACTGCGCCGAACACCGGTTCCTTTCCGGCAGATGCCACGACGGACACGGCGGCACGGGCCTCAAAAGTGTTGCCCTCCCAGCTGTCGATCTGAGGCTGGTACATGGTGATCGAGGCGCCCATCGCTTCAACCACCTTCGGCCAGTCCTTCCCTTCCTCGGCCTGTGCAGGGGTCTGTACTGCAGCTGCCAGAATCATGGTGAAGGCCAGAACTATGAGGACTTTACTGTATTTCATCAAAACTCCTTCTCGTCATCACGGGGCACCGCGTTAACGGGTCGTCATTATAGGTCATCTTGGCGAAGCAGGGGAGCAGGGGAGAGGGGGAGGTCGCGCGAGTCGGTTGCCCGGAGCCCTTGTCCCCATTCCCGCGTTCCAGGACCAATGCTGGTAGCTCTCTCTTCAATAGGTGCCGGTGGTATTGAAACGCAGTGGGAGGAGTTTTCTCCCTTACCGCTCGCTTCTCCAGGACTCGGGGATGTCGTTATCGACGAAACCGATGTCCACTCAGGAGCGACCCAAGCGTTTCTCCCCCTCCCCCTCTCCCCCTCATTCTTCCTGAGACCTGCCCCTCCGGGCAAACCAGACCAGGATCAGGCCCCCAATGAGCAGCAAAGGGAGAACGACCGCAAGCAGCTGAGCCGCACGGACGAAAAGGTGGTCGACGAGGTCCTTGCGGGATTGTGTAAGGGCCGAGGAGACGATCGATTCGAGATCCTCAAAAGCTGCGGCTCGTTGCTGGTCAAGCGCCTCGACCAGGACCTTCCTTTCGCCGGCTAAGGCTTCGAGGACAGCGGCACGTTCCTCGGTGAGG
>JAUXDC010000293.1 GCA_030618605.1 Holophagae bacterium
CGAGACGGGACACCTGGTATTCGGAACCCTTCACACCTCCACGGCCGCAAGCACGGTCGACCGGGTCATCGACCAGTTTCCGGCCGATCGCCAGGATCAGATCCGCATGATGCTCTCGATGTCCCTCAAAGGAGTGATCTCGCAGACCCTGCTCAAACGGGCGGGCGGTGTTGGGAGGGTTGCCGCGTTCGAAATCCTGGTGTCAACCCCGGGGGTATCGAATCAGATTCGCGAAGGCAAGAGCCACCAGATTCCGATGGCCATGCAGACCGGGGCCAAACTGGGGATGCGGTCACTCTCCGATGACCTCATCCGCCTGGTCAAAGAGCGAAAGGTCGATCCCCTCGAGGCCTATCGGAAGAGTATCGACAAGAGCGATATGGAAAATAGGCTTCGGGTAGCCGGTTTCGGGTTAAACCTGAGCTGAGCGATTCTCCAGGGCCCAGAGAATTTTGGTGGCGGTTAATGGGCCGATTCCGGGTATCTGCATGAGCGCGTCGAGGTCAGCCGAAATGATTCTCTGGAAATCCCCGAAGTGAGCGAGCAGAGCACCGGCCTTGTCGGGGCGCAGGCCAGGGATGGCCTGGAGCATCGAGGATTGAATGCGACGGCGTCTTTTGAATTTCCTTCGAATTTGGCGGCTGGGGTTTCGAGCCTCGGAGCGGCTCAATTGGTGAGAAGCAGTGAGCATCAGCCAGGCAGTTTCTTCTGGTGTTCGCGAACGAAGAACCGGCTGTCCGAATACCAGCGTTACGGTGATCATCGCGCCCTGGAGGGCCTCCCGAGACATCTTGATGTTCGACGGAGGTCCTTCGAGAATCAGGCAGGTTCGCCGCTGGGACATCATAAGCCTGTAGGCTTGACGGAAGAGCCTGCCGTCGATCACCGAGAGGGCGAAATCGAACGTTGTCTTTCGTTCGACCAGTAGGCGCCCCGCAACGTCATAGTCTCCGAGTTTGAGTCGACGGACCTTCACCGAGACCCCTTCAGTTGCGGCCAATGACTCAATGACGCCGGAAGGACGCTCTCTGTCATCAGCGGTGATGATGATTGGATTTTGTGATTGGACTGATGCCTTCATACGGGGTTTCCTCCCCGCAGCGTGGACCGACTACTCGATGCTATCACGCCGTTGAAGCGGTCGCCGTCCTCCCCGACATGCAATTCGTTCGACGAATTGCAATAATGACCACGATGGCTACTCCAGATCTCCTGCTCGACCCCGGGGTCCTCTCGAACGAACCACTGCTCGAACTCTACGGCTGGAAGGCGGTGGAGACTCGGGGAGGCCTGGCGGTTTTGCCTCGGCGTGACGATTGGTTGGAGGCCCTCAGGAGCGGGGTTGAGGCCGTCGGTTTGCCGGACAGGGTCACCGAGGGGACCTTTTCTCAGGCGGTTGTCCACTTGCAGAAGGGGAGGGCGGCGACCCAGGAGGGTCTTTCGACTGCCTGGAAAAACCTCGCACCCGGCGGGCGGCTTCTGCTGGTCGGAGGCAACGAGCTGGGCATCAAGTCCGCGGTCAAACGGTTGGCCCACGAACTGGGGCAGGCGGAAACGTTGTTGGTCAATCGGGCCCGGAGCCGGGTCGTTTCGTTCGAGCGAACCCAGCATTCGGGGCCGGAGGTTCCGGATCCAGCTGAAGTTGAGGTCGAATGCGGGGAAGATGCCCTCACTCTTCAAAGTGCCGTCGGAGTTTTTTCGGCCGATCGAGTTGACCGGGGTACCCGGATTCTCCTGGAACATCTCCACGACGTTATATCTCCGGTCCGGATCCTGGACATGGGCTGCGGAATCGGTGTCCTGGGTCTGGCGGCGCTCAGGCGGTGGCCCGGGGCAAGGGCAGTGTTGGCCGATGTCGATCGCAGAGCCGTTGAGGCCGCGACGAAGAACGCCGGCGATCTCGGGTTCTCGGACCGTTGCCATGCCTCGTGGTGGGACGCGGTGCAGGAAAAGCCGCCCTCGACAGACTGTGATCTGGTGCTGATCAATCCGCCTTTCCATACCGGAAAAAAGGTGGACCTTGATCCTGCGCGGGCGATGTTCCGGTCACTGGATCAGGTTCTGGCGCCGGAAGGTATCGCCCTGATTGTTGCGAACCGGACACTGCCCTACGAGCAACAACTCGGGGGCATCGGCCGCATTCGAATGATCCGTAATGAGGCAGGATTTAAGCTCCTGGAAGTCAGGAGAGGTTAACTCCAAGCCTTGTCGAACATTGCGGTGCGGTCCTCTTCGTCGACACCGAGCGTCTGCTCAAGGATCGGCCATGCGGTCGCAGATAGGAGGAGGGGAGCAGCAAAGCCGATGAGGAGGGCCTTGAGGTGGCGTTGCAATGCCGGGTCCTCTGCGGCGCCGTGGGCGTCGGCGAAAGCCCCGCGGAGTTCACGAAGAACCGGGGACAAGGCCTCCAGAGCCATCTGGCCTCCGTCGGCCAGGTCGCGGAGCAGGAGACGAGGGGCTGTCGAACCGGCCCGAACTTCTCGTTCCACCGCAACGAATCCATCTCTTAAGCCAAGCCGTCCTCGTTGACCTGAAGCCACCCGAGCAGCAGTTGCAAGCTGATCGACGGCCGATCGCAGAACTGCCCGGTACAGTTGTCGTTTCCCTCCGAAGTGATAGGAGATGGCACCGGGGTTGACGCGGGCGAGGTTGCAGATGTCTCGGACAGCCGCCCCCTGAAATCCGTTGTCGGCAAAAACAGAGGAACCGGCTGCAATCAGACGTTGACGTGTGGTGGGTTGATTATTCACACAAATGTTTGTATCACATCGGAGCGTGATCCGTATCGCCGATCTGGGTTTTTCGTGCTGGTTGGTCTTTGTTGAAGTCGGCGACCCGGTCCATGCTCCGAAGGGTTGCGCTTCGGGCAGCGAGTGAAAACCGCGAACAAGACAAGCGCTTGTTTGAAACCGATTGAAAGACCTTGACGGATGCAACTGAGGTCCTTAGGATCGGTCCACGGAATGGGAAAATTCAACGGCACGGCTATAGCAGTGATTCCCGCTCGGTGGGCATCGACTCGATTTCCCGGCAAGCCTCTTGCGGAGATTGCCGGGGAGCCAATGATTGCCCACGTCGTTCGCAGGGCCGCAGCCGCCCGAACGATCACCGAGGTCATCGTGGCGACCGACGATCGCCGGATCGCCGAGGCATCTGTTGCAGCGGGGGCCGTTGCGGTGATGACTGGCGACTGTCCTTCGGGGACCGATCGGGTGGCGGAGGCGGTCATCGGTCGTTCAGGCTGGGATCTGGTGGTCAACGTTCAGGGTGACGAGCCGATGCTTTCGGCCCGGAATATTGACGCATTGGTTGAGGGCATGGTCTTGGCCCCCCAGGTCGGTATCGGAACGTTGTGCAGGCCCCTGTCGGCCGAACGGCACGATGATCCCAACTCGGTCAAAGTGGTACGAGCCCTTGACGGTCGAGCCCTGTATTTCTCCCGCTCGGCCATTCCATTCCGGCGAGAAACGGGCCAGACGCAGGAGTCGGCTCTGCTGCACCTTGGGATTTACGCCTTTACGAGGCTGGGACTGGAGACCTTTGTCGGTCTTGAGCCTTCGCCTCTGGAAAAGATGGAGAGCCTGGAACAACTTCGGGCGCTTGAAAACGGTATGGACATCCTGGTCCTTGATGCGATCGACGATGCAATCGGGGTCGACACGCCGCAGGATCTTCAACGGGTCGAGCGGATGCTCGCAATGCAGATGAAGGAGTGATTGGATGGCGACGAAGTACGTTTTTGTCAGTGGTGGTGTTGTTTCCGGATTGGGGAAGGGTATCTCGGCTGCGTCCCTGGCCGCGCTGATGGAGGCCCACGGCTACACAGTGACGATGCTGAAAATTGATCCCTACGTCAACGTCGACCCTGGCACGATGTCTCCCTTCCAACATGGTGAGGTCTTCGTAACCGACGACGGCGCAGAGACGGATCTGGACCTTGGGCATTACGAACGTTTCACCTCGAGCACGATGGCCAAGAAGAACAACTTTACGACGGGCCGGGTGTACCTGTCGGTCCTTGAGAAGGAGCGTCGCGGTGACTACCTGGGGAAGACCGTGCAGGTGATTCCCCACATTACCGATGAGATCAAACGTCGGATCCGGGCCGTCAGTGGCGAAACAGATTTTGTCATCGTCGAGATTGGGGGCACGGTCGGCGATATCGAGAGCCTGCCGTTTCTGGAGGCCATTCGCCAGTTCAGGAGTGAAACCGATCGTAACAACGTGCTGATCATTCATCTGACGCTGGTTCCCTATATCAAGGGATCTGATGAGTTGAAGACCAAGCCGACCCAGCACTCGGTCAAGGAATTGCTCAAGATCGGCATCCAACCGGACATCCTCTTGTGTCGGACGGACCGACCGCTCCCTGAAGATCTGAGAAACAAGATCTCCCTGTTTTGTAATGTCGAGACCCGGGCGGTCATCCCTGCTGAAGATGCCGAGACGATCTACCAGGTGCCGATGAAGCTGGCGGCGGAAGGCCTGGACGAGATCGTCCTGGAAAAACTCAATCTCCCGAAGGGTAAGAGGGACCTCAGCAGATGGCGTGAGGTCGTTGATGCGATCCAATCCCCGAAAGGCGAAGTTTCGATCGGAATCGTCGGCAAGTACGTTGATTTGGTGGATTCCTACAAGAGCCTTAACGAGTCCCTAGGACACGGCGGTCTGTCCAACGAGGTCAAGGTCAATCTGGTCTACATCGATGCGGAGACTCTGGAAGGTTCCGGTTATCCCGAGGCCTTGTTTGA
>JAUXDC010000111.1 GCA_030618605.1 Holophagae bacterium
ACCCCGTACACCCGCTCTACGGTTCGGCTCCACTCTATTCCCTCGAGTTTTATCAGTTGTGCAAGAAACGGCTGAAACCGGGAGGTCAGATGTACCAGTACCTTCCGCTCCACCACATGCCGCCTGACGCCTTCCGTCAAGCCATCGGTACCTTTTCGGCAGTCTTTCCCCACACCAGGGTCGCCTTCAGCCTGGGCCATGGCGTCATGATCGGATCAGACCGTGCAATCTCTATGGACTGGAATACCTGGACCGACCGGCTCCGGGAGTTCGAGGAACCAACCGACCTGATCGATGCCGTTCTCCAGACGCCGGCACAGATCGCCTCCCTGATGCAGTTGGACACCCAGGGTTGCCGAGCCGTCAGCCTCTCCCCTTCATCGTCCGATCTCGCGCCTGTCCTGGAGTTTTTGGAACCGGCGGCCTTCGAAGAGGGCGTCTGGAAGGCCAACGCCCAGACCTTGATCGAGGCCTACGCCTCACCTTTGACGGCTATCCGAGGCCTTCCGCCGCACCTCGTGCCCGATATCCGACGCCTGATCGCCGGCAAGAGATTGCTGCTCTTCAGTCAACTCGAATGGAACCAGGGCCACTTCACCGAGGCCGAGGGCTGGCTGCTCAAGGCGCTCCAGGTGGCACCCGAAGATCCGGAGATAACCCGCTTTGCAGATCAGGCTCGCAAAGAAGGCTGGCTCCGGACGTAAAGAGCTATCAGCTATCAGCTGTCAGCTGTCAGCTGTCAGCGAGCACTCTTCCCCAGCGGGGTCCTCCGGCCATCTTCGTTCCAGAAGACCCAGTTGACCGGGATTTAAAAGGGTTTATTTTGGAGTACTCGTGGATAGAAAATTTACAATTCTCTTGGGAATTCTCTTGGGGACAGTGTTTAATTCTCTTTTCTCTACAGCCCCAGCGGGCGGGGACGCCCGCGGCCACAACAGCGCAGGACACGCAAACGGCGCCCCTTTATTGCAAATTTCCTCTTTGTGGTCTTCGTGTCTTCGTGGTTCAATCGCGTTCGACGATTTCAAGAGGCCACACCAGCCCAGGCCAACCCATCTCGGAAAACCAGTGGACGTGTTCCTTGACCATGTCCGCCTGAGCCAGATAAAGCCCTGGGTCGGAAGGCAGGCGAACGGTCACCTCGAAGACACCTGCGCCACCCGGATCGACATGATCTTCGCCCGTTCCACCCCGTCCGAGGTCCACCACGGGGGCCTGACGATCGAGGAAGAGATCGATCGGGTTGTCCGGAATCGAATCCAGCGGACCGATCATCCTGATCCCCAAACGAATGTCCGAAGGTCCGATCTGCCAGGCATCGCGGCCTCGATTGATCACCTCGACAGACAGAACCAGATCGTCACCCCCAACGGCTCTGTTTGGGGCGTCCGCCGCCAACACCAACTGGGCATTCCATGGATCGGGGCAGTAAATCTGTGTCATCCACCGCCGGAAAACCATCTTTGAATTGACCTGCACCGATTCCACAAGCCAACGGCGGTAGGCGGCAAAGAAGAAGTGTTGGGGACATTTCGATCGAATACAAATGTGGCCGGAAACTGGTGACAACTGTCGTTCACCGTCCTCCAGGCTACCGCCGCCGGCCAGAATAACGACCGCCCCGGCCCACCCCGTTCGATCGACGCCCCGGTTGCAGTGAATCAACACTGGTGGCTCGAGATCTTTGAGAGTTTCGAGAAACTGGAGCACGACCGGTCGAGGCGGCCACTCATCGATGTCGAAGGTGACGGTGACGTGAGCAACACCCGCCCGCTCGCAAACGGCGCGCTCGTCCCGATACCACGTTCGCCCGTGTCCCCTGCCTCGCAGATTGAGAACACTGCGAATGCCATATTCATCAATCGCGTGTCGAAGCGCCCTCGCGCCGAGTTGGGGCGACCGATAGACTTCACCCGGAATGACCGCCCGAGCCCCTCCAAAGAGAAACACCGCGGCGCCCCAACCGAGAAAAGGCACCACGACCAGGATCATCAATCCCAGCCGAAGTCCGCGTCGGTTCTTCAGTGATCCCTCGGCAGGTGCAACGGCGGAAACCGCATCAAAAGCGTCTTGTCCCTGGCCGGCGGCGGTTTGACAGTCCTTGCCTTGTCGGTCATCGCATTGTCACTGATAAGCCACAGGGAACCGTCTTCAGTCACCGTCACACCTTCAATGTTGTTTCCCCAGCCGTCGTCCCGGACCCCAATCAAAAGATCGGTCATGTCCAGCACGGTGGTCAAACTACCCGTCTCCCTGTCGATGACAACCACTTCGTATCGTTCTCCCGGATAGCGCGTCTTGAGAGCCAGGAGGCGCCCGTTCCAAAACTGCAGGGCCGTCAGCCGCCAGTTGCAGTCCTCCATTGGAATAACCAGCGGATCGGCGCTGGGCATCAATTGATCCTCCTGTCGCCTCAGCTTGAAGATCGTGGCCCGACAGCCCTCTTCTTCCCCGCCGTGCCTTTCCAATGCCAGGTAGACCTCGTGAGGAGGCCCTTGATCGACCGTGATGCCCTCCACACCCAACTTGCCGCCGGACAGTTCAAACCCTACCAATTCCAGCCGCCGAACCCCGAGTCCACCGCTCGTCTTCTCAGAGGGAAGTCCGGCTGCCCACACCGCGGCATTGGCCTCATCGCACAGCAGGAGCTCCCGGCCGTCGACAGTAAGGCCCTCGATCTCCGCGTATTGCGGCAGATCTATTGCGAAGGTCTTGACTTTCAGCGTGGCGGGATCAATCTGGAGCAACTGCGCATACTTTTCGGATGCTGCGAGCAACATGCCGTCATGGGCCACGAGACCGGAGCCCTCAAGAGCCATCTCCTGCGCAAAGGCCCGATCATCGGCCTGCCACACCAGGATCTCCGCCTGTTCAACATCCCACCAAGGCCCGCGGTCGTCCTGCTCTGCCGGATCGGAAACGCCCACGCTTCGGCACCCAGTAAGGCTGAAAACCACCATGAAAACCGCGACCGTGAGGCCAATTGCCCTTCTCATGACGAACGCTCGGGAAACCGCGAGATCAATCCCTCGCGGGAGGCCGGGCATACGCCACGGTCAGTCACCAAAGCCGTCACCAGTCGAGCCGGCGTCACGTCAAAGGCGAAATTGGCCGCCTTCGCCCCAGGTGGAGCGATCTCAACCGTTTGAACCTCGGCGCCGTTGCGCCCGACGACCTGGGTCACCTCCTCGTGGGAGCGCTCCTCAATCGGAATTTCGGCCAGCCCGTCGTCCAGTTGCCAATCGATCGACGAACTGGGCGCTGCAACATAGAACGGCACTCCGTTGTCCCGGGCCGCCAGGGCCTTGAGGTAGGTGCCGATCTTGTTGGCGACATCACCCCGGCGCGTAGTCCGGTCGGTCCCGACGAGGCACAGGTCAACCATGCCCTTCTGCATCAAGTGCCCACCGGCGTTGTCCGCCACCAGGGTGCAGGGGATTCCATGGGCCATCAATTCCCACATTGTCAGCGCGGCGCCCTGATTTCGCGGTCGGGTCTCGTCAACCCATACGTGAACAGGAACGCCGGCGTCATGAGCCCGGTAGACCGGCGCCAGAGCGGTTCCCCAATCGACAGTTGCCAACCAACCGGCGTTGCAGTGAGTCAAAATCCGAACCGGCTGATTTCTCTTACCTCCAGCCAAGTCGTAGATCAACTCCGCCCCGTGCCGCCCGATCCGGACACAGGCGGACACATCTTCCTCGGCCAACCCCGCCGCCTTGGCATAGGCTGCGGACACTCGATCCTCCCCACTGAGATTCTCGACCGCACTTCGAACTTTTTCCAGTGCCCATTGCAGATTGACCGCCGTCGGCCGGGTTGCGGCCAGGCGTTCGATTGCCTGGCTCAGGGACTGATCCGATGCGTCTCTTCGAACGGCCAACGCCAGTCCATAGGCGGCTGTGACGCCGATCAGGGGGGCGCCGCGAACCTGCATCTTCTCGATGGCGACGCAAACCTCGTCAAGCGTGGTCAATCGGGCGATCAGAAATTCATGAGGCAGGAGGGTCTGATCGATGATACCAACCGACCAGCCGTCATCTTCAAGCCAGATCGTCCGATAATGTGTCCCATTGATATCCATCGCGACAGTGTACCCGTTCGGGGTTCAGCTTCCCAGTTTCCGGTATCCAGTTTCCGGACCGGCGGAGGCGGAACCAAGAGGAACCCGGCCGAGAACCCAGTTGAACCGCGAAGACGCCAAGAACGCAAAGGATCCGCAAAGAAAACGAAATTCAACCACGAAGGACACGAAGAGCACGAAGAGCACGAAGACAAGACGGAAGGGATGGTAGGAATAACCTCGGCCACTTGCTTCCCGAAATGATTTCCTTTGCCTCGCCTTTGGCTTTCCTGGAGCGAGAGTTGCTAAGGCGTCGCAAACCACCAGGCGTCGGTTTCTCCGCTCTCAAACCCGTCTGTGAACAACGCTGCTCCGGCCGATACGATCTCGTGGCTGAAAATCTGATTGATCCCGTTCTGTGTCGACGGGTACACCGGATAGATATGGTTCTCTCCGATTCCAAGACCCAGGTAGTCCCCGATGAACTGCCCCCCGCCAGGACCCGTCACGGCACTGTCGAAACTCGAGGGCGTCAATCGAAACTCGGTCCAACTTTCGCCGCCATCATCACTGATGGCATAGAACGCATCAATGAAGGCGGAGGAATCAGTGTCCAGCTGTGTTGTGTTCCGGGTGTCCAGAAAGAGCAGGTGCAACCGACCCGAAGCGTCAACCTCAATCCACGGAAAGAACTGATCTCTGGGTGGATCGCTGTCACCATTGATGACCCAGGGTGTACTCCAGGTCTCACCCTGGTCCGTGGAGCGCGTGAAGTAGAGGTCGACGTTGTACTCGTCACCAACTATCGAGGTGGTGTCGTGGTAGACGGCGTAGAGGGTGCCGTCGCCAGGATCCACCGAAATCGACCCAATAGACGGAACGCGAAAATCACCGGGAATTTGTACGGCGTCGCCGACGTCCCATCCATCCATAAAGGTAGCAATTGTGATCGGTGAAGAAACGGTGGCCCCACCGTCGAGGCTGCGCTGCATCTTGAATCCGGACCACCCGTCCCAGTATGAGATATAGAGTTCACCACCAGGCCCGATGCGAGGCAGGAAGCCGACCCCGCCGGCCAGGTTCTTGATCGCCGACCAGGTGTCACCAAGGTCGTCCGAATACTGCAAACCGTAGTTGTACGCGACGTAGAGACGTGTGCTGTCGGGAATACCGGGTCTTGGGCCTGCGGCTGCCCATGCCTTGTCGGTGCCTCCGTCTTCATAGACCAAGACTGCCGGATCAAACAAGTCACTCCCAGGATCTTTTCTCGCAAGATACGGACCGCCGCCGCCGCAAAAGGCGATGCCCCCGGCCCAGAAGGTGCCGGTTCGCGCGTCATACGCCGTCATCGGATCCCCTTCAACGTCGCATTGATGTCCCACGGGTGAACGCAATAGTTGGTCGGTCCATGTGACTCCACCATCCAGAGTCACGCCGATGCCGTTCCGGATGAAACCGGATTCCCGATAGTCATTCCAACCGGACACAGCCTCAAGCGCCGAACCCGTACCGCTGACCGAGGTCGTCTCGTTGGCTCGGCCGCTTGTTCCGGTAACGTTGACCCGTACTTGCGGTCCGATGGTCACAGACTCGGTTCCCTCAGGTGAACCCGTTCGGACCCCGGCGCGTGCCGGCTCACCGGTAACCAACAGATCCCGCAACTGTTCGGGAACATCGGCCCCAAACACCTCTGCCTGCTCAAGGTGAACTGCAGACCGCTGCGGATCCCCAGCCAGGTAGTAACCGGCTGCCAAACGACTGTGGGCGCTTCCATTCGCCGGATCGAGGTCAAGCACAGCGTTCCAGGTTTCGATGGCCTCTTCGAGACGCCCGATGCGCTGCATCATATTTCCCGCCGCCAGTTTTGCGGAGACACGATCGGGTTGGTAGTCGATCGCCGTCAAGAAGGCCGCCAGGGCTTCACGAGTGCGATTCTTGAGCACAAGAGCCCGTCCGAGGCCCTCGTAGCATTCAGCCTCATGGGGTGCGACAAGCACCGCGTCCGTGAAGGCCCGGATGGCCGCAATGGTGCGTCCTGCATTCAGCAACCGCCACGCCTCGTCAAGCTTCGATCGCAATTCACCCTCACCCCAGCGCGGGCGTTCAACGGCGCCGAATGGGTCAAGAACGACCCGATCTTCCTCGTACACCAGGCCGGCCATTGCGTCGGCGAGGATCTGCTCTTTGTAACCCAGAGGCGGGATCAACCCTGAGGCGGTCGTGGACATGGGTTGAGGCGACGAACAACCAGCGGCGACAACCAACATGAACACGAATGCGACAATCATTACGCCAAATCCTGAACGAAAAGCCATCTTCACCCCCAAAACCGACCGCATTGTACCTTGAGCTCTTGCCCCCAACGCCGATCTTGGTCATGATGGATTCATGATCCGGATTAACGACGAGGTCACGATCGAGGCAAGCGAGCTCGATTTTGAGTATGCCCGGAGTTCCGGCCCCGGAGGCCAGAACGTCAACAAGGTGGAGACCAAGGCGACTCTTCGGTTTTGTCTGACGGGAACCGGCTCCCTGACCGATGCCCAAAAAGACCTGATCAGAGAACGATTGCCCGGGCGCATCACCAAGAAGGACGTCCTGAGGGTCATGTGCCAACGGCATCGCACCCGTGAGGCAAACCGCCGGGAGTGTCTTGCCCGGTTCGCCACCCTCTTGGCGGAGGCCTTGACCGAAGATCCCGAGCGCCGTCCGACTCGGGTTCCCCGGAAAACCAAACGCCGCCGTCTTGATGACAAAAAGCGGAGAGGCCGCCTCAAGGCGAGTAGAGGCCCGATAGAGAGGGAATAGCCTGCTTCTGATATGCCAGAAGCCTGGCATCATTTCGAGTATCGAAAATGATCAGAGCAAGCGTGCTGAAACCCATGGTGGGCCAAGGCCCACCCTACGATATTCGGCTGTTTGTAGGGTGGGCCTTGGCCCACCAAATGATTACGTTACCGCAGAGAGAGTACTCAGAACACCCATTCAACTGGGCCCATCAGTCTTCCAACCGCAGAGCCTCAAATGTCGATGCCTGTCCCCGAAAACCGATGGTGATCCGCTCGTGGTCGGCGACGACCGGGAGGCGATGTTCCCAGCACAGCGTCCGGAGCCGCTCCAGCGCCCCGGGTTCGGCCACGTCGATTTGTATGAATACGACTCCCCGCCTCCGAAAATCCTCGAGCAGCGCCTGGGAATGAGGGCATTCTTTGTGGGTGAAGACCAGCAGCGTCTCTAGCGTCACGCCTCATCCTCCGAGAGGATCAATTCCTCGCCAAGTTCGGCGAGGCCGGGCTCCATCTGGACAAGCACTCTGGGATCATCCCGCCAGCGGGCATGCACCTTGACGTGAAGCGACAGGAAGATCTTGGTTCCCAGGACTCGTTCCAACTCCAACCGGGCCGCCTGCCCGACACTTTTCAGCATCCGGCCGCCCTTGCCGATGACGATGCCTTTCTGGCTGGAACGCTCGACGTAGATCACAGCGTCTATGCGCAAGAGATTGCCCTCTTCCTTGAACCAGTCGACCAGAACGCCGGTGGTGTAGGGCAACTCGTTCCGGGTCCTGTGCAGAAGCTTTTCGCGGACGACCTCGGCGACGAAGAACCGTTCGCTCTGGGTCGCAGTCATATCGGCGGGATAATTGGGCTCACCCTCCGGCAATGCCTTGAAAATCTCCTGCCGGAGTCCGTCAAGGCCATGACCTTTGGGCGCACACAGAGGCACGATTGCCGAATCAGGTCTCCGCCGACCATAATCTTCGATCCGCGGCAGTAAGGCTGTTCGGTCCTCCAATAGGTCAATCTTGGTCAGAACGCCGACGACCGGTGCTTTCACTCCCTCGAGCAGGTCGAACAGGAAGTTTTCGCCCCCACCCCACTCTTGGGATGCATCAATCAGGTGCAACACCAGGTCTACTTCTTCAAGCGCCGACCGGACTTCCTGCATCATCCGGGCATTCATCTTGTGCCGAGGCCTGTGGACGCCCGGAAGATCAAAGAAGACGGCCTGTCCCCTCTCTTCCGTCACAATGCCGACGATCCGGTTTCTGGTCGTCTGCGGTTTGTCGCTGACTATGGCAACTTTCTCCCCGATCAGGGCATTGAGAAGGGTGCTCTTCCCGGCATTGGGTCGTCCAACCAGGGCGACATAGCCGGACCTGAGGCCACCATCAGTGTCCGTCATTTAACGCTCCTCTTCTCCATCGATACGCGACTGAGGCAGTCTGGCGATCACGCTGACAATTCGGCGCCCGTCCATCTTTTCAACTTCAAAGACCAGGGGACCCTGGCTCATCTCAACCACCATGCCGGGATCCGGCACCGTTCCGTGCAGGGAAAACACGAAGCCACCAACCGTGTCGACGTCCTCTTCTTCTGTTTCCATTCCAAACAGTTCTTCCAGTATCTCCAGCGAGGCCCTGCCTTGAATGCGGTAGACACCGCTCTGGAGTTCTTCCCACTCCGGAGGCTCCGCCGGGTCCAGTTCGTCCTGAATCTCACCGACGATCTCTTCGATAATGTCTTCCAGGGTCACCAGCCCCGAGGTTCCGCCGTATTCGTCGACGACGATCGCCATCTGCTGGTGCTCCTGCTGAAATTCCTTGAGCAATTCCCCAAGTTCCTTGCTCTCGGGCACGACGGGGCACGGCCGATAGAGTTCACACACCGGCGGGCGGCCGCCCTCGATGAAATCCTTGATCAGATTCTTGACATGAACCACACCAAGGACGTCGTCCACCGTCTCTCGAAATACCGGCACCCTGCTCTTATGGGTCTTTCCAAAGGTCTCCATCAGTTCTTCCCACGAGGCGGACTCCGGAACGGCCACCATGTCGGTTCTTGGAGTCATCACCTCTCGAACCGTCGTATCGAAGAACTCGACCAGGCTTTCCAAAATCTCGCCTTCCTCGCCCTCAATGATCCCGGCGGCCTCACCGACGTCCAGAAAAGCTCGAATCTCGCGGTCGGACGCTTCCTCTTCGTCTTCCTCCGCCGTTTCAACGCTTTCCGAAGCACCCAGGCCTCCGAAACGTGCGATAGGCGCCACCAGGGGCCGCAGTATTCGCAAGAGTTTCGCAACGCCACTCTCACCCAATCCGCCAAACGGCCACTGGGCCAGCAGGGCAACGCCAGCCAGGACCACGAGAGCCGAAACACCTGACAGGGCGACACCCAATCCACTGCCGAAGAGCAGCAGGGTCCACATCAAGACCAGGCAGACCATCTGAATCCACCGTAACGCGGTGAGAACAGGTGACAGGACAACTTGCTCCTGACTTCCGAGAGCCAGCAACTCTTCGTGGTCCTCCACCAAACCCTGGAAACGAACATTCCCAAACTCCGACAACCGCCGCTGGAGAATCTCGGCCAAAAGCATGACACCAAATATCACGAGGCCAACCAACGTCAAGGTCACCGGGTGTATCAACCAATTGACGACCTCTGACTTCATCCCGCTACATCCCGCCGCAATTTCAACTCCAATTGATCCATTTCGCCCTGATCCTCGCTGTGATCGTACCCTAAAAGGTGCAGGACACCGTGCACCGTAAGCTCCCGGAGTTCCCGGATCTCAGAGTGTCCCGCCTGCTCGGCCTGAACCCGGGCCGTGTCCCGTGAGATCACCAACTGGCCCAGAAGAACCCCGCCGTCAGGTAGTTCAGTACCGTCGGGGAACGACAGTACATCGGTAGAGTCATCGATATGACGATACTGCCGGTTGAGTTCTTGAATCCTCCGGTCATCAGTCACCAGAATATGCACCTCGGACGGTGGAGAACCCAAGCGGTCCAAAACCTCTATGACCAGATTCCGCAGAGTCCTCGCCGCGGGCCCCGAAGGTCTACGCTCCCATCGGAACTGAACTTGGTGTTTCGTCAACGGGCGCCCTTGTTGAAATCAAACCCCGGATAGTCGATCCGATGGTGGTACATGTTGGTCAAAACCCACAAGAATGCAGTCGCCACCTTATCCAGCTCAGAGAACGTCAGATCACTATCGACCAACTGGCCGTCTTCCAGTGTGTCCGAAAAAATCCGCCCGATCATCGCCTGAATCTTGGCGGGACTGGGTTTCTCGATTGTCCGGGCTGCCGCCTCGACCGCATCGGCCAGCAGCAGAACCCCAAGTTCCTTCGTGTGGGGCCTCGGGCCGGGATAACGGTATTCACTCTCCCTGACCTCTCCCAATCCCGGGTCGGTCAATTCCTGCGCCTTTGCAAAGAAGTACCTGATCAGCTTCGTCCCGTGATGTGTAGCAATGCCCTGGCGAATAGCGAGCGGCAACTTGGCCTCTCGAGCCATCTCCAGACCTTCCTTGACATGGCTCTGGATCACCAGGGCGGACATCGATGGCGACAAAGAATCGTGAGGGTTCTCACCCTGCTGATTCTCGACAAAATATCCGGGTTTCACCAACTTTCCAACGTCATGGTAGTAGGCACATACTCTCAGCAGCAGTGAATTGGCGCCGATGGAGTCTGCGCCTGCTTCCGCCAAATTACCGACTGCCAGAGAATGCTGATAGGTTCCGGGCGCCTCCAGAGAGAGCCGCTTCAAAAGGGGGAGGTTCTGGTTCGACAGTTCCAGCAGCCGACTGTCTGTTGTGATGCCGAAGAGGCTCTCAAACATCGGCAGCAGCAAACTGGCGACACCAATCGAAAGCGGTCCCCCGAGAAAGGCGGCGACCATCTCCAGGGCCACCTTCTCCAGAGGATTGGGCCATCCGGACCAAAGAGAAAGGATGAGCACTACTGCGGCATTGCTCAGACCGACCATAGCCCCGACACGACTGAATGCCGACCTTTGCTTGAAGTGGGTAGAAGCAAGTACCCCGAACACACCCGAGGCAAGAGCAAAGACCAGAATTGTGAAATCGCCCCCCATCATGACGGAAGCCATGATGGCCACGCACACGGCAAACAATACGGCCACCTGGGAACCCGCGACAATCGTCAGGGTCACGGCGCCGGCGGCATATGGCAGACCCCAAAGATAAACATCGAGGTCCGACATCAGTGGACCCAGAGAGTTTCGGGCCACAGCCGTCGCCACGAACAGCCCCAGACGATTAATCCCGGCAAAGAGCACCATCAATATGAAGACCATCGACAACCGGCTTCGGCCTTCGGTGGTTCCGAAAAAGTTGCCCAATAATCGCCAACAACCAACAACCAACAAAATCATCAGGCCGGCAATCCCCATCTGATTTGTGAAGGCCGCTACGTCC
>JAUXDC010000103.1 GCA_030618605.1 Holophagae bacterium
GGCCAGGGCAAAGAAAATATTGGTATGCGGCAGCATGCGCAGGACGTTTCGCAGTACCCAACGCCGAAAAGGAGGGAATGTAAGGGGATAGAGACTTTCGGTCTCCAGTAACTCGAGCCCTGCGCCCTCGAGTCGGCGGAGGTATTCCGGCACAGTGTAGATATTGTCGGCTGGTATCTGGAGGGCGTGCCGCAACATCTTGAGAGAGAGACTTTGCAAAAAGCTCTCGGGAGGCGGGGCGCAAAGGTCGACCATGGACAGTATTCCGCCTGGCTTGAGGACTCTCGCGGCCTCCGAAAAAAACCGCTCTCGTGTCGGAAAATGAAAAGCGGCCTCTACGGAGACAATCTTGTCGATGCTTGCATCGGCGAACGGCAGATTGGTTGCGCCGGCCTCGAGGAGTTCGACCCTGTCCTCGAGTTTTGCTTCGGCGATCAAGCGGCGTCCGGCTGCCACCTGCACCCCCGAGACGTTGACGCCAACCACACGGGGCAGCCCATGACGCTCGGCGCACAAGATAGCCATCGTGCCGAACCCGCAACCGACGTCGAGTACCAGGCGGTCGGCTGCAGTGAAATCCGCGTGCCGTGCCACGAGTTCAAACAAGGCGTTGGAAGCGCGCTCGAGGTCGTGATCTTCCCCGACGCTGATTTCCTTCCAGTAACCCATGTTGACGACAGGATTGCCGCCATCGGTTGGAAACGGGCCCTTTTGGCCCCATAGATCGTAATTTCTGCCGGCATTGTTGTCTGACGCCAGGATCAGCTTCGGCCAAGAGAGAACGTGTTCAAGGATTTTCATCAGGGTCCCCGTGCGCTCTGAGAGAAGCTTCAACGGCCCCTCCAAAATGAACACTGATTTTGAAACTGCGGGCGGTTCGAGAATGACGAGAAAAACGTTCCCTCAAATGGGCCTCCGATCAAGACATCATATGATGACATTTCTGATGCAGAAAGGTTGCCACCGAGAAATCAGTAAAGCCAAGGTGATTGGTGCAGACTCTGAGGTGGTCTGTTACCATGCCTCTCCACCCGTGTCCTCGGGTTGTGAGTGAGGCTGAAATGATTGAAGAAATGATTCAAACCGCAGAGGCCCAGGTTGCCCGAATTCACCAACTTCGGGGGTACCTTTGACGAGGATGCCCTGAGGGCTAAACTGGCCGAGGTCGACCAGGAAGCCCAGGACCCGGAGATATGGTCCAACAAGGAAAAAGCCCGTGACGTGATGCGGCGGCGCTCGGAGCTGCAGCAGACGGTCCAGACGGTCGAGACCTTGTCCCAGGCCGACGAGGAGTTGGAAATCCTGCTGGAAATGATTCGGGAAGGCGAGGAGGGCGCCGGTGACGAGCTGCGCGGTGTTCTGAAAAAACTGGGGCCGGCACTGGATCGTATCGAGCTGACCACCAAGATGGGCGGTGAACACGATCGATCCAATGCGTTCATCGAGATTCACCCCGGGGCCGGCGGGACCGAGAGCCAGGACTGGGCTCAGATGCTGCAACGCCTCTACCTCAGGTGGTGCGAACGCAAAGGCTTCGACGTCGAGGTGATCGACGAGCAGCCGGGCGACGAAGCCGGAATCAAGGCGGCGACTCTCCTGGTCAAGGGAGCGTACGCCTACGGTCATCTGAGGTCGGAAAACGGCGTGCATCGGTTGGTTCGGATTTCCCCGTTCGACTCCCAGGCCCGGCGTCATACCTCGTTTGCCTCGGCCCATGTCTACCCCGAGATCGACGACGAGATGGATCTGGAGATTCCGGAGAAGGATCTGCGGATCGACCGTTACTGTTCATCGGGTCCCGGGGGGCAGGGCGTCAATACCACCTATTCAGCCGTTCGTGTGGTGCATGAGCCGACCGGCGTCATCGTCACCTGTCAGAACGAGAGGTCGCAGATCAAAAATCTGGCCTCGGCGATGAAGGTCCTCAAGGCGCGCCTCTTCGAGTTGGAGATGCAAAAGCGCGAAGAGGCATTGGACAAGATCAAGGGTCCCAAGAACGAAATCGCGTGGGGCCATCAGATCCGCTCGTATGTTCTTCAGCCCTACCGAATGGTCAAGGATCTGAGAACTGATCACGAGGTCGGCGATGCCGATCGGGTATTGGACGGCGACATCGACGGTTTCATCGAGGCCTTTCTCCAGTGGTCGGCCTTGCAGGACCAAGGCTGATCGTGGAGTTCTGCCTCAAGTGGTTCGTAGCCTCGATCCTCCTCCCGGTCGTGGCCCTTACGGGTTGCAGCCAGGCTGATGGGCCAAACACCGATACACCGCCGCCCATCGGCCCCCAGGCCGGAATGGTTGGCAAGCCCAAACCCGAGACCTTTGAGAGCCTTGAGGACCGCCTCCTATGGGAAAGGCCTTTCGCCATCATCAGGGATAAAGAAGGCGTTGTCCGCAAACTCAACCTCTTGACCCAGACCTTGAGCCCGGAAGAAATTGATGACATCTGTGCCTACGAACACCTCGAGGTGCTTCTCGTGGGGCAGACCAACGTCGTGGACGGGGATCTCAAGAAGTTCGCCGAGATCGGAACACTCAAGAGCCTCGGCCTCCGGGACACTGCCGTTACAGACGAGGGTCTTCGTTTTCTGGCCGGCGCAACCGGTATCGAGATTCTGATGTTGGCCCGGACCAAAATTGGGGATAATGGAGTGGCTCACCTCGGCAATCTCGATAATCTCAAGGCCTTGGGCCTGAAGGGAACTCTGGTGACCGACAGGAGTATGGAGGTGATCGGGAGCCTGACGGGACTGGAAGAGCTCTACCTGAGCGACGCAGAGATCACCAATCGGGGTCTCGCAATGATCGGCGGGCTCGAAAACCTCCAGCGACTGGAACTCCACGGAACGGAAATCACCGACGATGGCCTGCCTCTTCTTGTCGGGCTTGGACATCTGCAGGTCCTCGGGTTGGCGGGCACGAACATCACTGATCGTGGATTTGCCGCTCTGGAGGACGGATTACCCGCCCTCGAGGCAGTCGACGTCGACGGAACGGAGATTACCAAGGAGGGTGTGTGGGATTTTTCTAAAAAGCGCCCCCTGGTGGGGGTCAATCGTGGCGAGGATCATTGATCTTTTGATTTGACATCGTGTTTCGAGTCGTTTAAGGTGATTCACGGTGTATGAGTTCGTAGATTTTTGAAGAAATCTTGATTTTTTTAAGGAGGAAAGATGATGAAGGCAAGTGTTCGTGGAATGTTGTGTGTGGTGGCGATTCTCGCCCTGACCCTGCCGGCTGCGGCGGAGATGACCAAGACAGCAACGATTGATGTTGGTGATTTGGCCGCGCCGCGCCAGTCGACTCTGTATGACCAGACGGCCAACTGGGATGGTGGGCTCTCCTCGACTCAGGATTTTGTCAACCCCGCCTATGACGCCTACGATGCTGAAGGCGCCGATGACTTCGAGGTCACCTGGGCGGACGGCTGGAACGTCGAGCAGGTCGCCGTTGTTGCCGGTTATTGGAGTGGTTCGGGTCCCGCGGAAAGCGTCCATGTGACGATCTACGCCGATGCCGGCGGTCTGCCCGGTGCGGCGGTCTGCACCTACCCGAGCAACACCTACGTTGATGATGCAAACAACCTTTTCACCATGACCTTTGCAACCCCCTGCTATCTGCCGATGGGCACCTACTGGGTCAATGCTCAGGGCCGGACGGACTACGCGACCGCCGGACAGTATGGCTGGGGCACTGAGGCTGCTGCGACCGGTGCCGAGGGTGTATGGCGCAATCCCGGTGACGGATTCGGCAATGGCTGTACCACCTGGACTCCTCGGTCCGGCTGCGGCTACGATACCTTGGGCTACAGCTTCCGGATCCTCGGTGAGAACGCCCCTCCAGGCGACACCCCCACTCCTCCCCCCGGTGGAGGCGGTGGTGAGCCGATTCCGACGATGAATGCCTACGGCATCTTCGCCATGGTAGCTTTGCTTCTCGGCATCGCGGTCCTGGTGATCATCCGCCGTCGCTGAATTCAGTCTTTTTATACAAAGCGCCGCACCTCTGTGCGGCGCTTTTTTTGTCCCTACTTGATACGGGGCTCGATCAAGGCCGTCGAGAAGAATACGGCCCATGCCAAAACCGCTGAGATCAGCGTGGCCATGGCCAAGGGAAAGCCCCGGTTGTAATGCTTCAGTTCCGCACCTTCTTTACCCGCCCGAGCCTGGTCCACAAAATGCTTCAACGCCCGAGCATACACATCGAAATCCGAGATCACATGGCTGTTCTGCCATGGACTCTGCAGGCTGAGATTTCCGTACTGAAAGACGATCATCCGGCCGCTGTCCTCTGTTGGTGTTGTTCCAACATCGGTGATTGCACCCAGGCGGTAGGTCCTTGAGGCGGACTCAAAGGGAAAACGGACCACCCGGACCTCGATCTCCGAACCCTGAATACCCCAGAGGAGTGAGGGTCCCTGAAGTGAGTG
The DNA here is from genome assembly GCA_030618605.1 of Holophagae bacterium. Classification (GTDB taxonomy): domain Bacteria; phylum Acidobacteriota; class Thermoanaerobaculia; order Thermoanaerobaculales; family Sulfomarinibacteraceae; genus DAOWGJ01. The sequence goes on from JAUXDC010000103.1 coordinate 4,430, forward strand.
GGCCATGACGAACAGCAGGGAGAGGACGACTGCAGTGATCAACAGGATCGTCAGGCCCTTTTTGGAGTTCCCGCTATTTAGTGAGGCTGCAATTTCAAGTAATTGAGACACGGTGATACTCCGTTCGAGGTCGGTGCCATTGTGACATTTGGTCAGTCCCGGGTCCAAAAAAAGCGCCGCATCATGCGGCGCTTTTCCGTTATTGTGATGGGGGTGGACCTACTTGCGTCGAATCACCACCAGGATGGCAACACCGGCGAGCAGGGCGATCATCGCCAGCATGCCGAAGCGGTTCATCGCCGGGATGGGCGCGCCACCGCCGCCACCAGGGGGAGGCGTCGGGGTGGGGCCGGTCGCCTCTTGAAGCGTGGCCCGGAGCAGGTAGTTGTTGCCAGAGCCGTCACCGTTGTAGTCGGGCTCGCTCAGGGCGCCGATTCCGGCGTCGGAGACGAAGCTGTGTCCGGCCGACGGGCCGGCATCGAAGTCCAGGTTGAAGTCCTCACCGGTGTAGGCCGCATCGCCACGAATCATCACCCAGAAGTCACCGCCGAGCATCATGGGAGCGGGCAACGTAACTTCATAGTCTCCGGCACCGTTTCCGGTATCGATGATTCCCTGGAACAGGGGGGTCGCGTCATTGGGCACGCCACCATTGTCTGAATAGATAAAAGCCGCATTGGGCCAAGGGCCGCCCCAATCGAGCTCGTTTCCGGCGCAATAGGAGACCAGTTCAACGGCGCCTGCGGCAAAACCGAAATCTGCGAGGTTGAAGAGAACACCCATCATATAGTCTGGGTTTCCTGCTTGGCCGCCACCGAACCACGCAGTGCTTGCCGCTTCACCGTCGTCGTAGGAAGCGTTTCCGCAGGTCATTGTTCGGGAGCCTGCGGGATTTGAAGGAACCCCTCGACTCATGTCCGCCGCGGCGACCGGGGCTGCGACCAACGCTACAACACACACCACTAAAAGAAACCGTTTCATGATAGTTGTATCTCCCTTACCTCGGTAATTGATGCATTGCATCGATGAGGCATGTGAATCCTATCACGCATGTGGGATTTCTTTGAAAATCTGGGTTCCACTCTTTAGATTTTTCCTGACTTTCTCGGGGAAATGACTGAGGTCTGATCCATAGATATTGTGGAAGGACTTGACCGTCACGGCGGCTCTGGCTATACTCCCCCGGCTGTATTGGGGTGTCGTCCAACGGCAGGACATGCGGCTCTGGACCGTAGTATCGGGGTTCGAATCCCTGCACCCCAGCCATTAGATATTCTTCCACGAGATAGGCGTAAGATGGTTAAGAAAGCTATTGGCCATTAGCCATTAGCCATTAGCTGTTAGCAAGACAGTCTCACGACCCTCAGAACAACGCTTTCAAGGGCTAACCGCTAAAAGCTAACTGCTAACAGCTTCCGTGCGGAGGAACGATGCCACGTATTCGATTGAACCCCCCTGAAAGAGTCGTGTTCACGACCTGCGTCGACGTTCGTGTCACTGATCTGAACTACGGCAAGCATCTGGGGCACATGGAGTTGATTGGTCTGCTTCATCATGCCCGGGCCGAGTTTCTGGACGCCCACGGAATGACCGAAATCAACGTCGAGGGCCGAACGCTGTTGGTCGTCGATCTGGCGGTCAACTATCGCTCGGAGGCGTTCTTTGGGCAGACGCTGATGATCGACATCGGTATGGCCCTCGAGGGGAGCCGTGGTGTCGAAATCTCATATGCCGTCAGAGACCAGGCCACCGATGTGTTGGTGGCGGTGGCCCAAACCGGTGTTGTCTTTGCCGATCCGGAGGCGCGCTCTCTGGTTCAGGTGCCCCAGACCCTTCGGGCCCTTGTAGAGGGGGGGAAGAGATGAGTGGTTTGTTGACGATCAGGTCTGCCGGTCCTGGCGATGCCGTTCAGGTGCTGGAGTTCATTCGGGGATTGGCCGAGTACGAGCGCCTCGCTCACGAAGTTGTTGCGACTGAAGAAGCGATCGAACGGACGCTGTTTGGACCCAGTCCGGCAGCCGAGGTCCTGATTGCAGAGTGGGACGGGCAAGGGGCGGCTTTCGCGCTTTTCTTTTCAACCTATTCAACGTTCCTGGCCAAGGCTGGGATCTGGCTCGAGGATCTCTTCGTCATACCGGCGTTCAGGGGCCACGGCATCGGCCGGGCCATGCTGTCACACCTCGCAACCCTCACCATTGAACGGGATTGCGGCCGACTGGAGTGGGCGGTGCTCGACTGGAACGAACCTGCAATCGGCTTTTACCGCCGTCTTGGCGCCGAGGCCCAGGATGAGTGGACCACATGGCGTCTGACGGGCGAGAAACTCGACGATCTGGCAGAGTTGCGAGACTGACGGCGCGTGCGATCCGGTTGAAAGTATTTCACACAATCATCGCCACCTATCGCGAGGCCTTTTCGGGTCTTCCGCGGCTTGTGTGGATTCTGGCGGGAGGAGCTCTGGTCAACCGGGCCGGAACGATGGTCCTGCCCTTTCTGAGTCTTTATCTGACGCGTGATTTTGGTCTGAGCGTTGAGAAGGCGGGCATTGCGCTGGCGGTCTTTGGGCTTGGCGCAATGGTGGGCGCCGTTGTCGGCGGCCGTCTCTCGGATCGTTATGGCGCCATCCGGATCCAGTTGGTGTCTCTTGGATTGTCGGGAGCAGGGTTCATTGTCCTCGGGCAGTTGCGGACCTTTCCGACGATGATCGCAGGTGTTTTTTTGGTCAGTGTCGTGTCAGAGGCCTTCAGGCCGGCAATGATGGCGGCGGTTGCCCTGGCCTCACCAACCGAAGGACGGCCCCGGGCATTTGCATTGGTCAGACTGGCGGTCAACCTCGGGATGGCGGTAGGCCCGGCGGTGGCCGGTGTCTTGGCGGCCATCGGCTACCGGTGGCTCTTCCTGGTCGACGGCGTGACCTGTTGGGCGGCTGGGGTTGTTCTTTTCGCAGCGATATCCCGAGATGCACTGAGGCCCGAGCCCCAGGAAGAAAACGACGAACCCGTGACTTCGCCCTGGAAGGACGGGCCTTTCCTGGCTTTGCTTGCCCTGGTTTTCCTGATGGCCATGGCTTTTCTCCAGGTATGGATCACGTATCCGATCTACCTGCGTGAGGTGTACGGTCTGAATGAGCGTGGAGTGGGCTTTTTGATGGCTTTCAACGCGTTGCTGATCGTGCTCTTCGAAATGGTTCTCTTACACCTGATCGAACAGTATGACCACCTCAAGGTGGCCGGGATAGGGGCTGTGTTGATCTGTCTCGGCCTGGGTTTGTTGCCCCTTGGCGCCGGTATCGCCTTCGCGATCCTCTTGACCTGTGTGTGGAGTCTGGGAGAAATGCTCAATCTCCCGATGGTCAACGCGGTGGTTGCGGCCCGGGCGGGAAGACGGTCGGCGGGTCGCTATATGGGCGCCTATACGCTTTCTTTTGCCACCGCCTTTGTTGTCTCGCCACTGATCGGCAGTGTGATTTATCAACGTCTCGGGCCGTCGGTCCTGTGGTATGGGATTGGTTGCTGCGGCATTCTCTTGTTTGTGGGATTCCAACTGCTTGCACGGAGATTTCGGTAGAGACCCGCCCGGCGGAGCCGGAACCAAAGAGGTTCCGGCTTCACCGGGAGCTTTTAGCCGTTAGCTTTTAGCCCTTAGCCCAAGAGATGGATGAATGTTCCGGGTTTGCCTGACCTTGTGGCGCCGAACGTCGAGGCGGCTTTGCGAAGAACTCTATGTGTTTGTTCTCGCTAATGGCTAAAAGCTAACGGCTAACAGCTTATCTCGTGAGCGAGCGGTTAATCGGATCCCTCGATTGTCACCAACCGTCTGGGTTCTTCCTCAATCATTCTTGGCAAACTGACCCCGTTCACCTGGCCGAAAACCCCTCCCGGAAACGCTGTGAGAATCCGGGTCGGTGTGATTGTATTGAACAAATCGACACCGGAAGAAGTCTCAGTCACCACGCGGAGGGCGTGGGGAGTCAATCCACTCCAGCGCAGCCCGGGGCCGTAGTCTTCGGCGGTCTCCCATAGAACCTCGAGTTCTCTCCCCTCGAAACGCCGGGCGAAAGACGCCTCGATATCCGCGTTCAGGCGGTGAAACTGACGACTTCTTTCGGTGGCGATAGGCCCCGGAACTTGATGATTCATCGTTGCTGCCGAGGTGCCTTCACGGATCGAGTACCTGAAGATGTGCAAGTGGGAAAATTTCATTGTCTTGACGAAGGCAATACTTTGCTCAAACTCTTCATCGGTTTCACCGGGGAAGCCGGCCATGAGGTCAGTGGAAATCGAGATATCCGGTACCCGGTGCCGTGCATCCGACACCAGGGCCGAGTAGTCCTCCCGGGTGGTCTTTCGGGCCATTCGTCTGAGGGTGGCATCGCATCCGCTTTGGAGAGGCAGATGGAGGTGCGGCATCAGGTGTGGGTCGGTGAAAACGTCAAAGAAGTCCTGCAAAAGATCCCAGGGTTCGAGCGATGAGAGTCTCAGACGGGGAACCGTGCCCAGGCCCAGGATACGTTCGACCAGACGGTGAAGTCCGTGTCGGTCGCCGGAATCATGGCCGAAGGAACCCAGGTGAACTCCGGAGAGGATAATCTCCCTGTAGCCGGCATCGAGGAGCCGTGAGATGTCGTCGATGACCGCCTGAGGTTGCCGGCTGCGGCCCGGGCCACGGGCTATGGTGACGACGCAATATGCACAGGCGTTGTCGCATCCGTCCTGGACTTTGAGGAAGGCTCGAGTTCTGCGGTGGGGGTCGGGACCGGCCTTGGGCTGGTCGAGTGTTTTTGAATGGGTTTCATCGTTTACCAACAGCCCCTTGTCTTCCAGAATTTCGGCCAGACGGTCCTTGTCGTGATTGCCGATGACCAGATCCATCCCCAGTGCGGATACCGTGTCGGGCGCCATCTCGGCGTAGCATCCGGTGGCCACCATCACGGCGCCTGGGTTGGTGCGACGTAGTTGGCGAAGTATCTGTCTGGATTTTCGTGAAGCCATTGCTGTGACTGTACAGGTGTTGAAAATACAGAGGTCGGCATTTTCGCCTGCAGTGACCACCCGGTGTCCCCGGCCCGCGAGAGTACTCGCCAAGGCCTCCATCTCGCCGATGTTCAACCGGCAGCCGATGCTTTCGATGCGGATCCTAGCCACTGACCCTCCGGTCACAGCGAAGGGTGGGCTGAAGTCCGATGCCGGGGTCTCGAAACTGGAAACTAGGAACCGACGCCAGGCCGAAGGTCTGCCGAACCGAAGGTTCGGGCCAGCGAAGCGGGTAGCGTGGGCTGGAAACTGGAAACTGCACTCCGGTCTTTTGTCGGCCTCTAGATGTCCATGGTGCGGGTTCCATTACGGCAAATTTTGGTGCAACTGCAGCGCAAACAACTCCATGGTGGACCGGTCGTTTCCATATTGGTTTCGACTCAGCTGGATTGGCGTGCTTTCTCAGTTTCCTTTTCCAGTTTCCAGTTTCAAACCGAAACCCGTTGGTTTCGGTTTCACACCCTAACCGTTGATCAAGAGGTTCCTGATTTTTTCGCGGATCTTCTTCTTCTCTGTCTCGACGTACCGCTCGTAGTTCCGGACCTTGCCGTCCTTGACGATGAAGATGATCGGGTTGCGATGGACATCGCCGTAATCGTTGAACTGGATGACGCCGGTTACGCCGGGAAATTCCGCCAGTTTGAATTGCAGCGTTTTTCGGATTTCGGATGTTTCAAAAATCTCGGTCAGCGTTACGGTTGCCAGGGCGACCCGCATGGCGTCGAAGGCGTGGGCAGCGTAGATGTCCGGATCTTGGTCGAACTTCTCCCGATAGCTGGTTACGAACGGTTGTACCAGCGGCCGTTCGTCCGTCACGTCAAACGCCGGCTGGGGGAAATAGACCCGATCGACGAGGTCCGGGTTCTGCTCGACCACATAGCCGCTGTAAAAGGCTGAAGTGGCACAAATGACTCCCTTGAAGCCTTTGTCATGGAGGAGACGGAGTACGTCAAGGGTCTCGGCGGCGTAGCCGATGATGTAGACGGATTCAGGATTATGGGCGGCGCAGGCGTCGGCGGCCTGCTGTTTCCAGTCAGGATCGGTCAGCAGGATACGCCCGACGACTTTCCCCTGCATTGCCTGCTCGAAGATGTGTCGGAAGGGCGGTTCAATACCCCTGGCCTGTTCCGAATCCTGGGAGAAAATCAAGACAGTGTCGAGGTCCTGATCTTCCCGCAAGAAGCGGCCGGCACGGCGTCCTTCCAATTCATCGGAGGGGAAGATGCGGTAGAAGAGTTTGCTGTCCTTGGTCAAACTGGGCGCCGATGCCGATGGGGAGAGGCAAGGGACATTCGTACGTTCGATGACCGGCAGCATGGCCTTGGCTTCACCGGAAGTGACGCCGGCAATCACCATTTTCGAGCCCTTGGACGCCAGCTCCTTGTACTGCGCGGCAGCAGTCTCGGGGTCCGATGCGGAATCGGCCCAATGAATGGTCAGGTTCGGGGGATAGCTGCCGTCGGCCTTGGCCTGTTCAATGGCCAATTCCATGGCGCCTTTCATGGCCGTGCCGTAGGTCCCTGCTTCGCCGGTTTCAGCCAGGAGGACACCGATGACGGGTTTGGATCCGCACGAAGCCAACCCACAACATGCCAGGGCAACGGCGCCAACCTTCACCATTACATTCAGCTTTCGCACGAGAGACCTCCCGGGCCCGAAAACATCGGGTGCTTTTCACCAACCCCCATCATACCGGAAATCAAGAATCGAAGGGTGTCCGATCTCAGTCAACTGTCTGAATCATTTCTCATCCGTATGCCTACCAGGCGGGCGATGATCGTCGCAATGAAGAGTTGGCCGGTGACCGCCTCGATCCACGTCAGACTCCTGGCCAACCCGGAGACCGGTGTGATATCTCCGAATCCGAGGGTCGTCAGAACGACAAAGCTGTAGTACGTGAAATTCTGCGTCTGAGTGAATTCCCCACCAGTGCCGATGTTGATGGCTCCAGGTTGCAGCAGAGCCACCAATTGATAGGCGGAGGACCAGGCCAGGCCCATCAGCAGGTAGGCACAGAAGGCACCCCGAATGGTGTCGTTGGAGACGTCCGAGCTGGTAGTAATATCCCGGACGATCTCGAAAACGACGTAGGAGAAGAAGAGGAGCCCCAGGCCTTCGGTGGTGCTTCTGAAGAGGACGGCATGGGAATCACCGATCATTGATGTCAATCGAACCGCCAGAGCCGGAAATCCGAGGATGATGCCGATAACCAAGACGCGGCGCGTGCGGGCGATGTCCCAGATTGCCGTAAAGATAACGGCAATGAAGGCCAGTTGGAATAGAGCTCTGCCTCCTGGAAATAGATTGAAAAACGGTGTCAGGACGACAACAAAGGTCAGACTGAACAGAAGACGGGTGTAGGTTCCGTGCATGTGAACGCCGATCACCACTGCTGCCTCAATCCCGGGTACAGTTGTAAATCTGAGAGTGTTTTCATCATGTCTCCATCATAGCCTGCCGCCGAATCAATGGCGATGCAGTAGAATAGCCGGGAGCCGAATGGTGTTCTTCGATGAGGTGGACATCAAAGGAGTGAAATAGAGCGGGTCTCAGGATTCGACGGAGGAGTCATTATGAGGAAATTGGTTGTTTTTTTGGTTCTTTTTGTTGCCGTTTCGGTTGCCCCGGTGAATGCCCAGGT
>JAUXDC010000140.1 GCA_030618605.1 Holophagae bacterium
ATCGACGCTGTCGAGCACCGGCTTGTTGACGTTCGCAGTAAGGCGAGCGAGCTTGAGGGACTTGACGATCGGCACTGGCGTTCCGTTGTGGGTCACCAATACCCTGGCGCCCGTCCGGACCCCCTCACCGCACAGGTTCCGAATGACGGTGATCTCGTCCCCGGTGATCGGATCGCTGACATACGTGACCGAGACCTCGCCCAGCAGGTCGCGGTCGATTACCCCGGGCGCGAACTGCGTCCTCAGATCACCCTCTCCCACGATGTGGCCCGGCTCCAAAATGACCGGGAAGGAAGGCAGGCCCGGCAAGGCGTACTCCACCGGGTTGCCCGACATCCACAGTGCGGGAATTATCAGGTTGCAGACCCCAGTGTTCGACACCGGGAAGGGGTTCTGGGAATTACAGTCGCCGACGCTCTGGATCACCGTCGGTGAGAACGCCTGGTCCGGCGGGACATCGATTGAGGCGAACGGAGTGTTCGCCGTCAAGGTCAGATTGACCACCGGCGTGTCGGGATCTCCGCTGGCGATTGTCAGTTGGCAGGTCTTCGGTCCAGCCGAGGTCGGCGTGAACCGCACCACCGCTGCCAGACAGGAGTCCGGACTGACCGGGGCCGGGAAGGGGTTGTTGATCAATGCGAAGTCGGCGCAGTCGATGGTGACGCTCGAGACCGAGAGGTCGCAGGCGCCCACATTGCATACCTCGATGCTCTTCTCCGCCAGCGTCTCCGCGCAGACGTCGCCGAAGTCGGTAGATCCGGTGACCCGGACATCACCGGGCGGCACGTTGCCCGAGACCGCGACATCGCTGGTCGGTGAATCGGGATCGTCACTCGTGACGGTGATCGTGGCGCTGCGCGCGCCGTAACCGCCACCGGCCATGGTCGGGGCGAGTCTGATCGGCACCGCCAACGAGTCACCGGGGCCGATGACCACGGAGAAGACCAGGATATTGGCGACCTCAAACTCCGAATCGGACGAGACGATGTCCGAAACGGTCAGGTCGCAGCCTCCACCGTTGCTGATGGTCAGCACGAGGTCTTTGAAGTCTGAGATGCAGACATCGCCGAAATTGCCGGTGTCCGCGATCAGGGTGTCGATGTCTTGTTCAAGCCCCTCTCCCTCCATCTCCACTTCGACCTGGGCGCGCGCGGCACTGATTTCGTTGCTTTCGATGGTCAGGGTGGCGACCTGCGCCCCGGCACTCGCCGGCGCGTACGTCGCCTCGAAGGGGAAGCAGAAGTCGGAACTGATCGTCACGGGATAGCCTGAGGATGGCACGGTCACGGCGAACTGAGGATCTGAAGAGATGATGGAGTCAACCAACAGATTCGCCGCCCCGGTATTGCAGACGTTGAGATCCTCATAGCTCGTGTCACCGACGCAGGTGGAGGCGAAGTTCACAGGGCCTGGGACAGTGATGATCGGAAACCACATATTGGCCGCGTCAACCCAATAGGGAAGCTCTTCGATGCGGCAATCACCAAAGGGAATATAGCGATAACCGTCGTTCAAGGGTCCATCGTTGTCGCCCCAGCTGTTCTTGATGATCCAGACGCCTCCTCCCATGGCGTCGTCCCATCCGCTGATGACAACGGCGTGAGTGAAGCCGCAGGGATCCGGGTCATCACAGTTGCATCTGCAGACATTGTCGGTCCCCGTGACACAACCGAAATCCAGGGCCACCGAAAGAGGGCCATTGTTGATGATGTTGTTTTTCATTTGAACGATGTCGTTCGCTCCGGCGTCATGGTAGTTATCGATGTAGACCAGTCTGCTCAGGGCGTCCGGGCAGGCGTCGTCACAGACTGAAAGGCTGCACACGCCCAGGTTTGGACAGCCGCCGGCACATGACCCGCTCCCGCAAGAGCATATTCCCGTGACGTATGTAGGGACGTCGAATACCAGGCACTCGTCATCCGGGACGCCGTTGTCCCTGATGGCTGCCAACGCATCATCGTGCCAGCCACCACAGCAACCGTGCTGGCCATGGCCGTTGCAATCCGTATTGACATACTCTTCCGAGAGATCGATGTCGAGGTTGGAAGCGTTCTGGTGGAGATTGAAGGCCACTTCAGTGGTGCCGACCGCGGAAAACGCCCAGCACGCACCACACTGGCTTTGGTCCTTGACAGGAGTCATCCAGTCGAATCCGTTGTGATTCCTCCAATCGAAGGAAGCCGGCTGGCCCGGCGCGCTTATGTTCTTGGGAGCCATTTCGCGAGGCTCCGTGAATTGTGGCGGAGGCCCCACACGATTGAAGTACCTCTCGCTGTAATGCATGAGGTCCGTAACCGCACCCACTTCCTCACCGGTGGATGGATCAACGCAAACGGCGTAGTCTCTTGTGAAATAGCTCCTTCCGTCGGTCACTACCTTCAGGTCATAACCTTGTGTGGCGCAGTACGAATACTGGCTTCCGCATTTACCTTTGAAAAATTCCCAGCCATCACAGTCGGTATCGTCTGGAAATACGCAAATGGTGTATTGGGCTCCATCTTCTTTGGTCAGGACCTCTGGTTCATATCCCAACTCGTAACAGTACACAGCAGCCGGGTTCGGGTTCCAGGGTTCATCCGCCCAAACAATTCCTGCAAGACTGAACACCAACAAGCTCAAGATTGTCAGCAACACTATTCTGTTCATCATATTCACCTCAAAGAACGAAGAATTTCGATTTGGGTAATCTCGGTCTTCAGGTCGTTCGTTCAACCTGAAAACACCACGCGACTCATGTCAAAACGCCCCCAAAGAAGCACTATGGCTCCCCTGGAGGCCTCATATCGGAACTTTCATGATCCACCCGTGCATCAGTAACCCCGCAATGCGTGGCAATCAGGGATGGCCCCGAGGACAGGAATTACGCACTCATGTGTCGTATCGAGAGTCCCATTGATGATGGTCTACCTCTCCATTGGCACAAACCCCATCACCGGAAGACTGACAACCGAAAATGCCCCGATCGACACAGCGCCCCCCACCACGAGAGGTCATCCAAATTGTTGTCGTGCTCCTCGCTGTAATATAGGTCCCAATGGACAGTTTTTCAACCGTCGATCACCCCATCACCAATAGTGCAACGCCGGCCACCGCAATCACCGTACCGATCAGGCCCCTGACCGACGGCCAACGGCGTTCGACGACAGACTGGACCACCAGGCTGAAGATCGGCGGCGTCGCCAGCAGCACCGCCGCCACCGATGCCGGCGCCCAGGCCACCCCGGCCATCATCAGGAGCATCGCCAGATAGGTGCCGAAGAACGAGGCCAGGACCATTCGCGGGAGCGTTTTTGGGTCCGACCACGCCCTTCGCGCCCGGCCCAGACCACCGACTGCCAGAGCGACGACAATCAACCCTGCCGCCCCGACGCCCATGCGGAGGAATGTCGCCGGCAGGATAGGAACCGAGGCCATACCGAACTTTGCAATCACCAACCCGGTGCCCTGACCACATGCCGCCAACAGACCAATCGCCACTCCGACGCCGATTCGCCCGCCTCGGATCTCAGTGTCATTCGTGCTGCCGGCGAGAACAACGATGACACCGGCCAGAATCACCAGCGACCCCACCACCTGCATCGTACCCAGGGTCTCTCCCAGCGGCCACGCCAGTGCCGCCGCAAACGCCGGGGCCATGGTCTGGAGCAACAGACTGCGGTGCACGCCAAGACGGTTGACCGCGGCAAATAGTGCCGTATCACCAACGGTCAGACCAATGATGCCGGAAAGAGCCACCAATACCAGATCGGTCCCGGAAGCGGTGCCAAAGGCTCCCCAGCCACCCATCACCAGAAGGGTCAAGCCCAGGAGTACCGTTGCAAAGGTGCACTTGAAAAGGTTGGCCGCCCGCGCGCCGTGACGGGCGATCGGAAGGGCAAAAATCTGAACCGCCACCGCCCACAGCAGGGCGGCGCCCAGACACGCAGCTTCACCGAGAGGCATCGACACGGCCGGAGTGTACCTTCATTGCATTCTGTACACTGGGGCCATGATGAAGAATCCTCTCCAGAATGCCTCTCCTCAACCTGCAATGTGGACCCTGGCACTTCGGTCCCTGATCCTACTGGCGGTCACAGCAATCACCCTGCTGCCGACGGCATGTTCACGGCAGGAGGAAAGTCCTCCAGAGATCATCGCGGCCCACAGCGAAGGGGTGATTTCGGCCGCCGATTCGATCAGGGTTCGTTTTGCCCAGGATCTGGCGTCGGAGGAGAGTCTCGGCGCCGAGGTATCACCCTCGCCGGTGCAGCTTCGCCCCAAAGTCGACGGCATGGCCCGCTGGACGGCGCCGGATGTCCTGACTTTTGAGCCCGCATCACCGCTCAGAGCCGGTGAACACTATGAGGTCCGCGTCGATCTCGGTGCGATCATTGAAGATCGAGAAGGCACCTTCAGCTTCGACCTTGAGGTGATGGAACAGAGCCTGGAGGTTTCAATAGCGGGTCTGGAGACCACCGGTGAGAGCAACGAACTCCGTCTCCAAGGCATGCTCTTGACGGCGGACGTCGCCGAAAGCGAAGCGGTGGAACGGACCCTCAGCGCCACCCTTGAAGGCACCAATTGGCCTCTCGCCTGGACCCACACCTCCGACGGACGGTGTCACAATTTCACCGTCGAGGCTGTGACCCGTAATGAGCGGGATCAGTCCATCCTCCTCGAGTGGGATGGCTCACCCATCGGCGCCCACTCAAAAGGCAAACGGGAGATCAACGTTGTCAGACGAGGCCTCTTCGTCATCACCGGCGCCAGGGCGGTCCATCAAGGAGAGAAATACATCGAGATCCGCTGCAGCGGCAATGTCGATGCGGAGCAGGATCTGCTGGGTCTGATCGAAATCGGCGGGCACGAGGATCTCAGGTTCGAGATCAGAGGCAACGTCATCACTGTCTTCGCCACCGGCGGATGGGAGGACGAGGAAGAGCTTCTGATCGACAGGGGCCTGCGTTCCGAAGGGGGACAAAAATTGGGCACACCCTTCGAGCAGACAGTGCACTTTCGACCAGCCCTGCCCTCCGTCAGGTTTGCATCCAAAGGCGTCATCGTCCCCTCGACCAACGACCTGCGCCTGCCGATCGAGACCACCGCATTGCGAGCTCTCGAGATCGAGGCCTCCCAGGTCTTTGAGGACAATCTACCTCAGTTTTTCCAGGTCAACTCGATCTCCGAGACCGACGAACTACGGCGCGTCGGCCGCGTGGTCTGGAAGCAGAGGATTGTCCTCGACGATGACGGTTCCCTGGGTGAGAGCCGACGTTTCGGTCTGGATCTTTCGCCGCTGGTCACACAATCCCCAGGCGGCCTCTACCACCTGAAGATCCGTTTCACACGGGGTGATATCGACTTCGAGTGTTCGGATGCTGTCGATTTTCCGACGCCGGTCCCGGAGGATGCCTCGTGGGACGAGGAGGAGTCATCCCTTTGGAATCTGTGGGGAGACAGCTCGGAATACTCCTGGTCGGACCTCTTCGAAAACCGCAATGATCCCTGCCACCCCGGTTTCTACATGCCCTATCATGACCACAACATCGAGATTGAGCAAAATGTCCTGCTCTCCAACCTGGGCCTGATCGCCAAGGCCGGCGAGGGCGGCGGGGTGTTCGTCCTCGTTACCGATCTCAGGACCGCAAAACCACTTGCAGGCGTCGACGTCACCCTCCTGGACTACCAACAGCAGGTGATGACTTCGGGCATGACCGGCGCCGAGGGCATGCTCCGGCTTGACGCTTCCGACGATCCCTTCCTGATCGTCACCCGAAGCGGCGATCAGGTGGGCTACCTCAAATTGGAGGACGGTCAGGCGCTTTCCATGAGCCGTTTCGACATCGCCGGCGCCAAGGTCACCCAGGGTCTCAAGGGATTCATTTACGCCGAGCGCGGGGTGTGGCGTCCCGGCGACCGCATGCACCTGGGATTCATCCTCCACGACCCCGAAGGACGGATTCCTTCGGATCATCCCGTCGTGTTTGAACTCCGCAATCCTCAGGATCAATTGGTCCAAAGGGAGACGCAGAGAGCCACTGAGGGGCAGTTCTTTATCTTTGAGCACCAAACGGATGCCGACGCTCCAACCGGGGAATACCGGGTCACGGTCCGTCTCGGCGGCACCACCTTCGAAAAGGCCCTCAAGGTCGCCATGGTTCGGCCGAACCGTCTTCGGATCGCCTTGGAGAGTGACGCCCCTGAGATCAGGGCGCCTCAATCTCGGCTGAAGGGTCTCCTCGAGGCCACCTGGCTGCACGGCGCCGAGGCCGGAGGACTCGAGGCCCGTATCGACGCCAGGTTGGTGTCCACGACCACCGAATTCAAGGAGCGGCCGGACTTCATCTTCGACGACCCAACCCGAAGCGTCGACTCCGAAGAAATCACGATCTCAGAAGGCCATTTGGACCAACACGGCCGTATGCGCCTGGATAACGAGATTCCCGTCGAAGCAGCGGCGCCAGGGAAACTGGCCGCAATCCTGACGACCCGGGTCTTCGAACGGGGTGGCGCCTTTTCCATCAACGAAACCACCATGCCGGTCTCCCCATACGAGCATTACGTCGGGCTGCGGACCGAACCCGGGGATGCCACAAGGGGCATGCTGTTGACCGACACCGATCATCGGGTCGACCTGGCCCTCCTGGACCAGGAGGGGCGTCCCGTCGAAGGCGAGGTCAACGTCAGTCTCCATAAGATTTCCTGGCGCTGGTGGTGGGAGAAGGGCGGCGGCGAAGGTCTGGTGGACTTCGCACAATCGTCTTCGCTCCAACCGATTGCTTCCGAAACAGTGCATTTGGTGCGAGGTGAGGGTTCGTGGAACTTCTCCATCACCTACCCCGAGTGGGGGCGATTCCTGCTCTTGGCCGAAGATCCCGACGGCGGCCACCGAACGGGCAAGGTGATCTACATCGACTGGCCCGGTTGGGCGGGCAAGGCGCGAAAGGGCGCCGGAGATTCTGCCGAGGTTCTCAGTCTCTCCTCGGACCAGGAGAACTACGTCGTTGGAGACGAGGTTCAGGTCAGTATTCCATCGACGGCTCCCGGCAAAATCCTGGTCAGCCTGGAAAAGGGCACAACCATTCTCCGTACGGATCTGATCGACGCCCAGGCGGAGAGAACGCCCTATCACTTCACCGTGACCGAAGAGATGACGCCCAACGTCTATCTTGTCATCAGCTTCATCCAACCGCACGAACACCCCGAAAATGATCTCCCGATCCGCATGTATGGCGTACTGCCGATCAATGTCAACAACCCTGACAGCCGTCTTAAACCGATCATCACAACACCGAGCCACTTCACACCGGAGACAACCGGGAAGATCTCCGTCTCCGAAGCCAACGGCCGGGCAATGAGCTACACCGTGGCCGTCGTCGACGAGGGTCTCCTTGGATTGACGGGTTTTGTGACCCCCGACCCCTGGGCCACCTTCTACCGCCGTGAGGCCCTGGGTGTACGCACCTGGGATCTTTACAATGACGTCGTCGGCGCCTGGGGCTCGGCCCTACAGAGCCTGCTGGCGGTTGGCGGCGGCGAAAGCGGAAAAATCAAGCCCGGAAGCAAGAAGGAGCGACGCTTCCCGCCAATGGTTCGCTTTCTCGGCCCCTTCCACCTCGATGCCGGAAAGACGGCGACCCACGAAATCGATGTTCCTCTCTACGTCGGCTCGGTGCGGGTGATGGTCGTCGCAGCTGAGGGCTCGGCCTTCGGACGCGCCGGCAAGGACGTCCCCGTTCGGAAGAAACTGATGGTCCTGGGGTCCCTGCCCCGACTCCTGGCGCCCGGCGAAAGCCTCCAATGGCCGATCTCGGTCTTCATCATGGAGGGTGGCCCCTCAACGGTGCGCCTGACTGCAGAGACCCAGGGTCCGGTGACGATCGATGGCCAGTCCTCCCAGAATCTGGAATTCTCCGGACCCGGCGAACAGCTGGCGACCTTCCCCATCATTGTCGGCAAGAGCGAAGGCCCGGCAACCTTCACCATCCGAGCCAAGGGCGGCGGCGAAAACAGTCGGCACGTCATCAACCTCAATGTCCGGCGTCCCGCCCGGCCGGTGACAACCGTCAAGCGCCATCGAATGAGCCCCGGCGCCCCCTGGCACACGGCAGTCAAACTCCCCGAGAAAGAGGCCGGCCGAAACCTCAGACTGGAAGTCTCCCGAATCCCTCCGATCGACCTTGGGCGGCGCCTCGATCAGCTGATCCACTATCCCTACGGCTGTCTGGAGCAAACGGTCTCGGCAGCCTTCCCCCAACTGTACCTGGGCCGCGTCGTCGAACTCGGTCCTGACCGGAAGGCAGAGGTCGAAAAGAACATCAGTGCGGCTCTGGAGAGACTCCGACAATTCCAGCTTCCGGCCGGCGGATTGAGTCTGTGGCCCGTGGCTTCGGGTGGTTTCTGGGCTTCTGCGCCCCGGCACGAGGTCGACCCGTGGGTGACGACCTACGCGGGGCACTTCCTCCTGGAGGCCAAGCGTGCCGGATACAGAGTTCCCGGCGAGGTGCTCCAACACTGGGAGATCTACCAGCGGGAGACGGCACGGCAGTTTTCCTCCGACACCGATGCCGACATCATTCTTCAGGCCTACCGGCTTCAGACGATGGCCCTGGGCGGGGTGCCGGAACTCGGTGCGATGAACCGTCTCCGGGAAACCCCGCGCCTCCCGACGATCGCACGCTGGGAGTTGGCCGCAGCCTATGCCCTGGCAGGACGACCCGAAGCCGGGCAGGCTCTTGTCACCGATGCCCCGATGACATTCCAGCCCTATCGAGAGCTGGGCGGCAACTATGGCAGCGAGGTCCGCGATCAGGCCATTGTGCTGGACGCCCTGAGAGCCCTGGACCGGCAGAAGGGGGTGCCGGATATGGTCGAAAAGCTCTCGTCCGCTCTCAGCAGCGACCGGCCGCTCTCCACCCAGTCGACCGCCTTCGCCCTGATGGCCATTGCCCGGAACATCGGGGAGACGGATACCAGATGGACTTTCGACCTGACACAGGAGGGTGAGAAAACAGTCCATGTCGAGGCTATCAAGGCTGTCGTCGAGCGAACCCTGCCCCCGCTCTCCGGGAATCTGGCGGTCCTCAATACCTCTGAGGAGACCCTCTACGCAGCGCTCTTCATCCGGGGCATCCCCGCACGCGACGAAGAGAAAGCCGCCTCACAGGATCTTATTCTCGATGCATTCTTCGAGGACGGTGACGGCGAAACGGTCGACCCCACCCAACTGGATCAGGGCATGGACTTCCGTTACGTCGTCGAGTTGAGCAATCCTGAAGGCGGCCGCCTCCTGGAGAACCTGGCCTTGAGTATTCCTGTGGCCGAGGGCTGGGAAATCCGGTCCGTCGAGACAGAGGGCACGCTGGATCACCAGGACGTTCGAGACGCTCGGGCCGATCTCTTCTTTGACCTGGCCGCCGGGCGGACGCTGACCGCCGAAATCTCAATCACCGCAACCTTCAAGGGCCGGTTCTACCTGCCCATGGTCACAGCCGAGGCAATGTACGATCCATCGATCGCCGCCAGAATGCCGGGGCAATGGGTCGAGGTGGGGGGACCGTGAAATCAGCGACGTATCCAAGAATGGCTTGGAATATTCGAAGCAACCCTGTGGATACGTCCCGCGATCAGCTCTCAGCTCTCAGCTCTCAGCCCACGCCGCCCATTCCCCGAGCCCGTCATCCGTTGGCCTGGGCAAACGCGCTCGTTGGGCTCGGGGTTACCCATAGATTGATTCGAGCTCCCGCAC